>CAMJJD010000063.1 GCA_946406015.1 uncultured Bacteroidales bacterium
TCCGGATGATGTTCTCCTCGCTCGGGCAGTCCATTTCCTTTACCTTGAAGAGCGTTACCGTCATTTTCTTTTGATTGTCCATTTGTGTCTGTGTTTATTGTTTCTGGTTTCGGGTGGTGGTCAGAACACGCGGTCGCCGTTCTTCACCGGGTGGGTGGGGCGCAGGAGGACGACACCCTGGGCGGAATCGGTGCCGAGAATGCGCACCTCGCTCTTGACGGAGCCGATGTGCATCGGCTGCAGGTTGACGCAGCAGACCACCTGCGTGCCTACGAGGTCGTCGGGAGTGTAGAGGGCGGTGATTTGCGCCGACGATTTCTTCAGCCCGATTTCGGGGCCGAAGTCGATGGTGACCGCATAGGCGGGATGGCGTGCTTTCTTGTTTTCGGCGACGGCCACCACGGTGCCCACCCGCACTTCCACTTTGTCAAAGTCTGTTACTTCTATCATATTGTTTCTTTTAAATCTGTTTGCTTCGCACACCATTCTGCGGCTCGGCAATGCGAGCAAGCTCTCATTGCTCTCGCTCTTGCGAATGGGTGTTTCATCCGGTCATTTTCACCGCGTTATTTCTCGTAGAGCTCGATTGGCAGTCCGTCGGGGTCTTGAAGGAAGAGGAACCGGCGGTCGGTATATTCGTCCGTCCTGATTGCCTCGTGCGGAATGGAGAGACGGTCCAGCTCGTTCACCGCTGCATCGATGTCGTCGACCTCGAAGGCTAGATGGCGCAGCCCCGTGGCTTCGGGGCGTGTCGGCCGCGGTGGTGGCGAGGGAAACGAGAACAACTCGACGACGTAATCCTCGCCCAGGGCCAGGTCGGTCTTGTACGATTGCCTTTCGGCGCGGTAGTGCTCGGCGAGGACGCGCAAGCCGAGGACACATGTGTAGAACTCGAGGCTCCGCCGATAGTCGGAGCAGATGATGGCGATGTGATGTACTTTGTTCAGTTGCAGCATTGTTTCTTGTGGTAATGAAAAGAATATTCGTGCATTTTCACCGCGCACATGTGCGACGCCCCGCAGAAGATGGAGATGTTCATTGCTTTTCTAATTCTATGAGCATGGAATGTGACCGTATTCCTTTATGGCCTTTTTCCAACGCTTGAGAGGCGTTGCAAACACCATATAGTATGATAGGTCTACAACATATGCCTTGCTGTAAGTGTATACCTGTATGTCTAAAAAACGGAAGCCTTTAGTAAATTCAATACGCTTGACGTTTCGCCATTCAATGTCTATGTGATTATATCGTTCGCTGGGGGCTAATAAACAGTATGCATGGTCGAGGCCGATGCCCTGCTCGGTCAACACAATGCTGTCATTGCGATGGACAAAATAACCATAGGTACTCCACACCACAATCACACTAACAACAGCAGCGAGAATTGGATAATTGATAAGCAGCCACCAATCGGCAGCCACAGCCGCAATCGCAAAGATTACAGTTACCCAGCATACCGCCTTTGCCTTGAAGACCATCGGTGGAAGATGCTCCTTGTTATTGTTTTTCTTCATCGTCTGAATGTGTTTATTGTTTTACTTCAATTTATTGTTTCATTCGTGCATTTTCAACGCGCACGGGTGCGACGCCCCGCAGAAGACTGAGATGTTCATGTTCAAAATATATAGTAGAATGCAAGACCTTTCGAGCCTCCTTCTATCGTGTTATATACGAGTAAGTGATTACCAATACAAATAATGGGGATGTATGTTGCTTTGCCCTTATGGCTTCTGTAGGAGAATAGACCCTCATAACATTCGGGATAAAGGAAATCATATACGCCGTCCCCTCCTGAGTTTTTCCAAGAGTTGTTTTTCATGTGCATTATCTGCAATGCCTCGATTCCAACGGCGAGGGCGAGGAGGGCAGCGCATAGGAGCAATATCTTTTTCATTGTCTGTCTGTGTTTATTGTTTCTGTTCAATCTGTTGTTTCATTTCTGCATTTTCACCGCGCATACATGCAATTTGGCGTTGCAGGACTGCAAAACGGGCGTGCATATATGCGCGGTGCGTTGCATCATTCTGCCATTATCACCTCGCTCATAAAAGGAGTCCTTTTTTCTATACTGATTTATAACGCGAAACCTCTCTATTTATTGCACATATGCCAGTCGTAAATATTTTAATTTACCCATGTCGGAAAAAAGTCGTATCTTTGCAAATGAATATGGACACGACGGACATACAGGTACGCGACTGCGACGACGGACGGCGCGAGGTGCTGGACCCGGTAAGGAAGCGCTGGGTGGCGCTGACGCCCGAAGAATGGGTGCGCCAGCACACCATCCGTCTGATGCATGACCGTTACGGCTACCCGCTGGAGCTGATGCAGGTGGAGGGTGCCATCACCGTCAACGGACAGACACGCCGCTGCGACATCGTGGTCTTCGCCACCGACGGCCAACCCCGCATCATCGTGGAGTGCAAACGTCCTGACGTACCCATCAACCAGAAGGTGTGCGACCAGGCCTGCCGCTACAACACGGTGCTGCAAGTGCCCCTTCTGCTCCTCACCAACGGCAGACAGCAGATAATCATCGAAATAGACTACCGACAACGTACCCTGCGCCAGCTCTCCGACCTACCTTTATTCTTAAATAATGTTAAACCGTGAGCCAAATGGACCCACTTCTACGTCTTTAGGGCATGAAAGCGGCACGCAAGCGGCACATCTTGGAAGAGCACTACCTCGACTTCTACAGTCGGGCAGTCGCCATCCTCAACGACGAGGATGACGCCAAGGATGCGGTACAGGAAGCCGTGGTGAAGACATTGGTAAGTGTGGGGGTGCGCGACATGGTGGCCTACTGCTACCGTGCCACCGAGCACGAATGCATCAACATCCTGCGTCACAAAAGCAAGCTGACGCAGTACGACGAGCAGACCGTGGAAGACAGACACGAGGACGATAACCTGAAACGCCAACTGCGGGAATGCCGTCAGCTGCTGCTGCCCATGGAACGTCGCGTGCTGGAGCTGCGCCGCGACCACGGATACAGCATCAGCGAGACCGCCACCCGGGTCAGCGTCAGCCCTGCCACCGTCAAACGCCTGCTCGCCAGCGCCGAGAACAAGATAATCTACAATATGCAACACGAGATATGAAAAACCCTGACATACAACAACTGCTGGAGCGCTACCGCGAAGGGACGCTCAGCGACGAGGAGCTTGCCGAGCTCAACCGACTGACTGGCCGCGACGCCGTGATGTCCGCCGCCGGCCAGCGTGCCGACGGCATCATCCGTCGCCGTCGCACCACCCTCTTCACCATCGCAGGCCTGCTTGTGGCCGGTGCCGCCGTGTGGACCCTCCTCCCGTTGCGCCGCAGCAGCACCCCCATGATAGCCGAAGCCGTCGTGCCGGAAGCCGTCGTCATCCCCGAGCCGGCCGTGGAGCAACTGGCTCCCACCACCACCGTCATCGCCAAACCCGCCACCCCGGCCAAAGTTGCCACCCGTCGTCAAGCCGAACATCTGGCATCTGCCTCCGACCTGCGACCTGCGACCTCCGACCTCCGGTCTGCGACCTCCGACCTCTCCACCCCCGTGGTGGTATGCAACAACCAATGCGAGGCCGACTCGGTCATCAGCGACATCTGGAAATTCCTTACCGTATGAAAAACTTTTGCATCCTGTTGTTGGTACTGGCGGCGACGTTTCACGTCGCCGCTCAGACCGACTTATACCAACGCTACGCCACGCAACCCAGCGTCAAGGTAGCGTCGGTCAACAACTTCGCACTCGACAGCACAGCCCATGTCGACGTCACCGTCATCGCCGCCGAGGATGATGCAGGTTGGGAGTGGATGAAACGTGAATTCTACATCGGCGACCTGGCACCCGAGCAGCAGGCCAGCCTGCGCGAAGGAAGCGACGTGGTGCTCTTCGCCCGCCGCAACCGCAGCAACCCCCGCGAAAGCGCCCCCATCGAAGGCGAGCATGTCAACATCGCCGGCAGCTGCTACATGGGCATCTCCTACCTCAGCCGCGCCGTCTACGTCTTCTGCGCCGACACCGAAGAGGAGTACGACGCCGTCGTCACCCGCCTCGTCAAGAAAATCATGCACCAGAGCCGGTAATAACAAGGGACCTTTAGTATGGAACATTAATTACCGTAAACCACCCGTCAATTTCCGTCAATTAATTCACGATAATTCACGGTACCTTTACGGTAATTCATGTAAAAAAAACATTGCAGGCCTTTAGTATGAAACAATAATTATCGCAAACCACCCGTCAATTTCCGTAAATTAATTCACGATAATTCATGGTTCATTTATGGTAATTCACGTAAAAAAAACATTGCAGGCCATTATTGTGGAACATTAATTACCGTAAACCACCCGTCATTTTCCGTTAATAAATTCACGATAATACATGGTTCATTTATGGTAATTCACGTAAAAAAAAACATTGCAGGCCATTAGTATGAAACAATAATTATCGCAAACCACCCGTCATTTTCCGTCAATAAATTCACGGTAATTCATGGTTCATTTATGGTAATTCATGTAAAAAAAACATTGCAGGCCATTAGTATGGAACATTAATTACCGTAAACCACACGTTAATTTCCGTAAATTAATTCACGATAATTCATGGTACATTTACGGCAATTCACGTGAAAAAAACATTGCAGGCCATTAGTATGGAACGTTAATTATCGTAAACCACCCGACCCCGTAAATAGATTTACGATAATTCACGGTACATTTACGGCAATTCACGTAAAAGCAAGATTTCCGTTCAGAGCAGCACAATCTCCTTCATGCCGCAGGAGAGGCGGCGGCCGTCGCCAGCTGTGAGGAGCAGACGACCATGCGGGTCAACGCCGGTGATGGTAGCCGTTATCTCCTCTTCATTATATTTATAGCGCGCGGGAACGCCTATGTTCAGCAGACGCTCCAGATACTCCGGTTCGGGGTCGAGGCCGTTCTTCAAATCATCATATCTTCGTTCAATACAGCCCAGCAGCTGCCGCAGCAGAGGTTCCAAGTCGAACCCCCGCCCTGTGAGCAGAGCCAGCGACGTGGGGTTGGGCACCCAGTAGGGGAACTCCGTCTGGTTGACGTTGAGGCCAATGCCGCAGACGGCGGAGGTGATTTGCGTGCCCGCCAAGCGGGTGCTCACCAGCGTGCCGCAGATCTTCTTCCCATCAACATAGATGTCGTTTGGCCACTTGATTCGAATTGAAAATTGAAAATTGAAAAATGAAAGAAAGTCGCTGAGAGCCAGCGAGAGGGCTTGGGTTAGCTTGAACTGGCGGTCGGCGGGGAGGAACGCCGGATGCAGCACGAGGCTGAAGGTGAGGTTCATGCCGGGAGCGGCCTCCCAATGGTTGCCGCGCTGGCCGATGCCGGCGGTCTGCTCGAGGGCCCAATAGCAAGTGAAGTCCCCAACCTCAGCGAGGTCGAGGGCTTCACAATACTTGTTTGTCGACTCCAGCGAGTCGAATCTGACAATTTGCATGGTTCTATGTTCTCCCGCCTTCGGCGTAATCTATTAATCCATTATATTATTGGATTTATGGATTTCCGCGAAGCGGGGAGACTATCAGATGCTCATTATCTCTTTCTCCTTGGCGGCGTAGATCTTGTCGCACTCGGCGATATTCTTGTCGGTGATGTCCTGCAGCTCTTTCTCCACCTGCTTCACCTCGTCTTCGGGCACCGACTTGTCCTTGAGCTTCTTCACCTCGTCCATCACCTTGCGGCGCACGTTGCGCACGTTCACCTTGGCGTTCTCCACCTCGGTCTTGGCCTGCTTGCAGAGCTCCTTGCGGCGCTCCTCGGTGAGCGGCGGGATGACGATGCGGAGGATGTCGCCCTCGTGGCGCGGCGTGAAGCCCAGGTTGGCGTCGAGGATGGCCTTGTTGATGGCACCCACGATGGTCTTCTCCCACGGCTGGATGACGATGCTGCGGGCGTCGGGTGTGTTGATGTTGGCCACTTGGCTGATCTCGGTCATCGTGCCGTAGTAGTCAACTTTCACTCCTTCGAGCATACCGGGGTTGGCCTTGCCGGCGCGGATCTTTGCCAGCTCCTTGTCGAGGAAGCTGAGCGAACTCTTCATACTGTTCTTTGCCTCTTCGAGGCAGGCTTTCGATAGGTCGTTCATATTGTTGAGTGTTTTTATTTGCTAACCAGGGTGCCGATTTCCTCGCCTTCGACCACACGGAGCAGGTTGCCCGGGCGGTTCATGTCGAAGACATAGATAGGCAGGTTGTTGTCCTCGGCCAAAGCGAAGGCGGTGAGGTCCATGATCTTGAGCTTCTTTTCAAGAGCCTCGCTGTAGCTCAGACGCTGATACTTGGTGGCCGTGGGGTCCTTCTCGGGGTCGGCGGTGTAGACGCCGTCCACACGCGTGCCTTTGAGGATGACATCGGCCTGAATCTCGACGGCGCGGAGCGTCGAGGCGGTGTCGGTGGTGAAGAAAGGATTGCCCGTGCCGCCGCCGATGATGACCACGCGGCCTTCCTGCATGGCCTCCACCGCACGACGACGGCTCATAGCCTTGCAGATGGGCTCGATGGCGAGGCCGCCGAGCAGCTCGGTCTTCAGGCCCTGCTTCTCCAACTCGGCCTGCAGCGCCATACTGTTGATGAGCGTGGCCATCATGCCCATATAGTCGCCCTGCACGCGGTCCATACCCTTCGAGGCACCGCTCAGGCCGCGGAAGATGTTGCCGCCGCCAATGACGATACCCACCTGGCAGCCACGCTCCACCACCGCCTTGATGTCGGCGGCATACTGGGTCAGCATCGCGGGGTCGATGCCGTAACTCTGGGCTCCCATGAGCGACTCACCGCTCAATTTCAGCAATACTCGGTTGTATTTCATAGCACTTATTTATTTAACAATCAACTCCTTCACGGAAACAATCCGTCGAATTCAATCTTGCGAAAATAGGAAAAATATTTCACACCTGCAAGAAAAAAGTGCAGCCCACCCCAAAGCACCCCGACCAGACGTCCCCAAACTAACGAATATATCGCGCACGACATATTGTTTATCATCTGCTTTTTTTCGCCTTATTATCTCTTACTGGAGTGAATTTTGGTAAGGAGATAGTAAAGAGTTTGATAGGACTTGGTTAAGAGTTGGTACGTCTTAAACATTAAGTATCAGTATATTAGACACGGTTTATACACACACTGCTGATTACTAGTTATTTAACAAAATTTCGTAAGACAAACGATGAAAAAGTCGGAAGAGAGGAGGAGGGCGGGACGAAGCGGCGGGAAAAAGTGACCTCAATGATTGGATTTCCTAATTAGGTCGTGCGCGACTGATTTAATTTAGACGGGCACACAATAAAAGAAGGGGGCATTGCGTTAGGAGTTTTGTTATGAAAATCGACAGCAGAAAGAAGATTCGCCATGTGTCGGGCGAGAACATCGTACTGATGCCGGCCGCCGGCACCGCCGACATGACACAGGTGGTGGCGCTGAACGAAAGCGCGTTGGAATTGTACAATATGTTGAAAGAGCGCGAGTTCACCTTCGACGATGTGGTGAAGGCCATGCTCGACACCTACGAGGTGGACGAAGCTACCGCCCGTGCCGACGCCGAGAAATGGGTGGGCCAGATGCGCGAACAGCGGCTGATCATCGACTGACCAAAGTATGGCGACGGGTGTAACTCTCACTATCGGAGGGCTGGCATTGACCGTCAGCGGCGGCGATAGCGTAGCCAAAGCGCTGGCGTTGCCCGGCATGGGTGCTTTCCGCGGTGAGACAAACGGCAACGATGTCCACCTGCGGTTGGACGAGCGCGTGGAATTGCCCGAATGCCGCTGGCTGCACCGTTTCGACATCGTGGAAGAGACAGCGGAATGCCGCTTCGGCGTAGACGCATCTGGCATCTACTACTATACCTTCGGCGACAGCGGGTTGCTGCGTTTCGACCCGCGGACGCCCGGCACCGTGAGCCTCAACACCATCGACGACCCCAACATACTGCGTTTCGCGCTGTGGACAGCCTACTCGATGACCAGCCTTTGGCGCGATGCCGTACCCGTTCACTCGTCGGTGGTGGTGTGTCGCGGCCGGGCCGTGATGTGCCTCGGCGAGAGCGGCACAGGCAAGAGCACACACACAAGTCTTTGGCTGAAATATATCGACGGCTGCCACCTGCTCAACGACGACAGCCCCATATTGTGCGTCGAGGACGACGGGGTGTTCGTCTACGGCTCGCCCTGGAGCGGCAAGACACCCTGCTACCGTCAGGAGCGTGTTCCTGTGGCGGCGTTGCTCCGCTTGGAGCAGCGTCCCGAAAACAGCATCCGCCGGTTGGGCACCATCGAATCCTTCACGGCGTTGCACCCCAGCTGCCCGCCGGCGCTGGCACACGACGAGTTGTGCACCGACCGCATGGTCGACTTCATCGGCGGCGTCATCAGCCACGTGCCCGTCTACCGTCTCGGCTGCCTGCCCGACGAGGGCGCCGCAAGGCTGGCTTTTAACACCCTCATGGCATGAAGGTAGGCAACGAGATATTCTTCGCTGCCGTAGAGGAGCAGATAGCGGAGGGCAAGCGGGTGAAAATCACACTCGTGGGCACCAGCATGCAACCCACCCTCTGCGAGGGCGACATACTGACGCTGGCACCTGTGGACGGCCATCCGGCGGTGGGCGATGTCGTGCTCTTCCGCTATCAAGGACAGCATCTGCTGCACCGCATCATATCCGTCGCCGACGGCACCTACACCACGCAAGGTGACAACTGCGTGAGCACCGAGAGCTGCCGCCGCGACGCCATCGTGGCGCGCCTGGTGGCGGTGGAGAAGCACCACCACGTGAAGCGATTCGTCCTGCGATGGTTCGGCCATCGGGGCCGGACACAATTGCGGCCTTGGTATTTCGGACTTCTGGCCATACTCATGTGGGCCCCGTTGAACGGCCTCGGAGTGCCTCTCGACAACTACATTTTCGGCCTGCGGGCCGACCACCTGCTACACGCCTCGGTCTACCTGTTCTGCCCGCTGTTCCTGTGGGATCTGTATGGGCGTCTGGGAGCGCAGGGGCGGCGATGGGCGGTGTGGGCCACAGCCGTCGGCGTGGGCTTGCTGACCGAAAGTGTGCAATACCTCCTCCCCTATCGCGGCTACGACGTCAACGACCTCGTCGCCAACACCCTCGGCGTCACCCTCGGCTGGTTGGTTATTCTGCTCATCCGACGCTATAAATCAATGCGATAGAAAAAAGATTTGGCAGTTTGGGTTTTATTTCCTAACTTTGCACACAATTTAATTGTAAATAATTAATAACAAAAACATACTATTATGTCAAAACTCCTCCTTTTAGGCGACGAGGCTATTGCACAGGCATTTATCGATGCCGGCGGTAGCGCCATCAACAGCTACCCGGGCACCCCGTCGACCCAGATTACCGAATATGTGATGAAGAGCAAACAGGCCCGTGAGCAGGGTGTTGTCGCCAACTGGTGCGCCAACGAGAAGACCGCCCTCGAGGCCTCCATCGGCGTGGCCTACAGCGGCAAACGCGCCATGACCTGCATGAAGCACGTGGGTCTCAACGTCTGCGGCGACCCCTTCATGAACGCCTCCATCATCGGCACCAAGGGTG
>CAMJJD010000064.1 GCA_946406015.1 uncultured Bacteroidales bacterium
GCTTGTTCGCAGTCGACTATTCGTGCGTGGGGGCTTGCAAAGCGTGTGAAGCCTGTTTTAGAAAAGCAAAAGAACAGCAGCCCAATAATTGAAACATAAAGACAATCAAGCCGGAATCTTCGGGAAGTCCAGCACCTCGAGGTCGCAAGGAGCGGGATTGAGGGTGAAGCGCACCAGCGTGCTCACCTTGTGGAAACCCGAGCGGCCGGCGGCACCGGGATTGATGTGGAGGAAGTTGTACTCGTGGTCGTACATCACCTTGAGGATATGGCTGTGGCCGCAGACAAAGATGTCGGGCTTGGCGAGTTCGAGGGTGCGGCGCAACTCATACGGATAGTGACCCGGCCAGCCTCCGATGTGGGTCATCAGCACACGCTGACCTTCAACATCGAAAAACGCCTGCTCCTCGAGCTCGTAATGCAGAGAGAAGCTGTCGCAGTTGCCGTAGACGGCGCGGACAGGCTTGAAGGTCCGCAACTCGTCGAGCACCCCGGGACCAAGGTCGCCGGCATGCCAGAGTTCGTCGCAGTCCCTGAAAAACGAATAGACCTGCGGTGCCACCACCCCGTGAGTATCACTCAACACCCCGATACGTTTCATTGCTTGATTGCTTGATTGCTTGATTGCTTGAGTAAGCTACTCGTTGGCATGGATTGCTTGATTGCTTGAGTAAGCTACTCGTTGGCATGGATCGCCTGCAGGTTCTCGCGGATCATCTCCTTGAGGTAGTTGATGATATGGATGTCGTTCATCGACATGCCGTCGAGGGCTTCCTTGAGTTCGTCGGTGTCGAGTACGAACTCGTCCTCGTCGGTGCGGTAGGTGATGACGAAATGGATGTCCTCGTGAGCGGAGAGGAGCATGACGAGGGTGCCCGGCAGGTCGCCCATGGGCGGGCGGTCCCAGTTGTTGTGCTCGAACCAGAACTCGAGGCGGGTGCCCACACCGACCTTGGAAGTGAGCTTCATGCCGCCGCCGCACTTCTCGGTATTCATCTTGATCAGCGGCAGGCCGAGGCCCACCTTGCGGGTGGTGCGGGAGGTGGTATAGGGGTCGGTGACGCGGGCGAGGAATTCGGGCGACATGCCCTTGCCGTTGTCTTCGATAGTGAAGTGGAAGTCATTATTCTTCAGGCTGTCCACAATGGTCAGCTTGACATCCTTCGCGTTGGCGGCCGTGGAGTTTTCCATCAGGTCGTAGACATGCATTGCCAGTTCTTTCATAGACATCGAATTTCGGGTGCAAAATTACACATATTTTTTCATTCGCGGAATAATATTTTTCAACGATGGGCGTTAAAGAATGTATTTAAGTGGAGAGTTGAAAGTTGAAATATACTCATTGATGAAAAAAAGACATATCCTAGGCTTGCTGCTCGTGCTGACGCTGCCGTTATTGGCGGGTTGCGAACATGACAGCGAGTTCACGCCGCCGTCGTTCCTGCACGTGGAGGCCATCAACTTGGTGCCGCCGGCGCAGAACGCAATCACACTGGAAGACGGATTCTACACCTCAGACATAGTGGGTGCGGTGGTCTATGTGCGCCGCAAAGAGAGCCAGCATCTGGACACCCTGGGGCACTTCCGGCTGCCGCTGACGGTGCCCATCCTCTACAGCGGCGAGGTGGACTACATTGACATTTACCCTGCCGTGAAACAAAGCGGGTCGGCATCCATCCTGCCGACATATCCATTCTACAACAGGATACGGCTGAACGACACAGCTGTGACGAGCGGCGACACACTGTGGCTCGACACGCTGACGACGACATACACTATTACGCGCAACGATGTGCTGATGTACGAGCTGTTCGAACCCACCGAGGGAAGCCTTCTGTTCGACTCGGTGATGCAGTGGCGTCCCCATGCTCCCGCCGAGGCGCGTTCGGGACAGGGCTACGGCTACGTGCCTGTCAACGACAGCACCTACACACTCGACTTCAACATCGACCGCGACCTGAGCGTAGTCAACCCCCAGACGCACCGGGTGGACCCCACACGCAACGTGTATCTTGAACTCGATGCACGCAGCGACGTCGACTTTGAAGTGCTGCTCGAGGGTGCATACAACGCGGGCACCACCCCCGTCAGGGTGAACGTGATGACCGTCTACAAGAGCGACGAGTGGGTGCACCTGTACATCAACCTCTGGCGGACATGGAAGGAGCTGAATTTCTGCTCGTCCTTCCGTATCTCGTTCACCGCCATCAACGAGAAGCTTGTCAACGGCGAGGTGCGGCTCGACAATGTCAAGGTGCTGACCTGCAACTAACCCCCACAACCGACTTCATGAAGAAAAAACAAACCATCAAATACCTGATTTGCGACACCTTGTCGGCCATGCTGGCTTGGACAGCCCTCTTCCTGTTCCGCAAGCTGGCGCTCGAAGAGAGCGGCATTGAGAACCTGGGGCAGGTGTTCCATGACGCCAACTACTGGCTTGGCATCGTGGTGGTGCCGGCCGGATGGCTGGCCCTGTACGCCATACAGGGCACCTACCGCAACGTGCTGCGTCGCGCCCGCCTGAAAGAGATGCTGGAAACCCTGCTGGCCACCGTCATCGGCACTGTGGTCATCTTCTTCGTGCTTCTGATTGACGACGAGATGCCCACCTACCGCGACTACTACGCCACCTTCCTCTTCCTGCTGGTGGTGCACTTCACGCTGACCTACCTGCCACGCCTGATCATCACCTCTAGCACCGTGCGCCGCGTGCATGACCGCCGACTGGGATTCCCGACCCTGATGATTGGCTCGGGGCACAAGGCCATGCAGACCTACCTGGACCTGGAGAACCAGGAGACCTATTCGGGCAACCTTTTCAAGGGCTATGTCACACTCAAGCCCGACGAGCCCTCGCCTCTCGCCAACATCATGCCCTGTCTGGGCACCATCGACGACCTGAGCCGACTGGTGAGCGACGGCACCATCGAGGAGGTCATCGTGGCCCTCGAAGACGAGGAACGCGGGCGCATCAACGAGATTCTCCTGGCCCTCGACGAGGCCGACGACACCATCATCAAGTTCACCCCCGACGCCCGCGACCTGATTGTGGGCTCCATCAAGCAGGAGAGCATCTTCCACTCGCCGCTGATCATTATCAACAACCGCCTGATGGACGAGTGGCAGTACTCGCTGAAGCGCATCTTCGATGTGATTATCTCGCTGTTGGCCATGGTGGTGCTCTCGCCGGTCTATCTGGTGACGGCCATCATCGTCAAATGCACCTCGCCGGGCCCCGTCTTCTACGCCCAAGAGCGTATCGGCTACCGCGGGCGTCCCTTCAAGATGCACAAGTTCCGCTCGATGTATGTCAACGCCGAGGAGTCAGGTCCCGCCCTGAGCAAGGACGACGACCCGCGCATCACCCCCTTCGGGCGCTTCATGCGCAAGGTGAGGCTGGACGAAATACCTCAGTTTTACAATGTCCTCAAGGGCACGATGAGCATCGTGGGTCCAAGGCCTGAGCGGCAGTACTACATCGACCAGATTGTCAAGCGGGCCCCCGAATACCTGCTGCTGCAACGCATCAAGCCCGGCATCACCTCATGGGGACAGGTGAAGTACGGCTACGCATCGACGGTGGACGAGATGGTGGAGCGTCTGCGCTACGACCTGCTCTACCTCGACAATATGTCGCTCACCACCGACCTCAAGATACTGCTCTACACCGTCATCATCATCTTGCAAGGACGTGGAAAATAACGCATACAACTGTAGAAACATGAAGATACCTACACTTATCATCGGAATTGCCACCGCCGGTCTGTTGGCGGCCTGCGGCCACACCCATACGGCACCGCAGCTCACATCGCAAAACGACACTCTCTCATGGGCCATGGGCGAGAACATTGGGCTGTCGCTCCTGGAGATGAAAGGGACGCTGCCGCTCGACAACGAGCTGGTGCAACAGGCCATCCGCCACACCCTCGAAGGCAAACAGCAGCCCATCGACATGAACACGGTGCGTGCAGCCATGGAACAAATCGTCTACGCACAGCAGGCCGAAGCCATGCGACGCGACAACCGCACCGAAGCCCAGATTGACAAGTTGCAGGAGGACTATTTTGCACAATTGGTCAAAGAGCACCCGAACGTGAAGCGGCACGAAAGCGGCTTCTACTACGAGCAGGTTAAAGATGGCAAAGGCCGCAAAGCACGTCTGGGCGACCGCGTCAGTTTCGACTACCGCAGTTTCCTCATGCTCAGCGGCGAACCCTACGACCAGACCTATGGCAAGCGCGACCCCATCATCCATGTGGTGGGGAGACCGATGTTCCAAGGCCTCGTCGACGGCATGCAGCTGATGAACGCCGGCAGCATCTACCGCTTCTATTTCCCTTACCAGCTGGCTTTCGGACAGCAGGGATCGGGCGATATACCGGGATATACTCCCTTCATCTACGAAGTGGAGATACACAAAGTGTATGACGACTAAAAACCTCTAAACAATGATATCATTCATCATAGCAGTCGTACTGCTCGTCCTAGGGTACCTGTTGTACTCCAAAGTGGTGGAGCGCGTCATCGGCGTCGACCCGCAGCGCACCACCCCCGCCGTGGCGCATCCCGACGGGGTCGACTATGTGCCCATGAAACCGTGGCGCATCTTCCTCATCCAGTTCCTCAACATCGCAGGCGTGGGTCCCATCTGCGGCGCCATCATGGGGGCCCAGTTCGGCACCGCCTCGTTCCTGTGGATTGTCTTCGGATGCATCTTCGCCGGTGCGGTGCACGACTTCATCGCAGGCTTCATAAGCATCCGTCAGGACGGCGCCTCGCTGCCCGAGATTCACGGCAAATATCTGGGCAACGGCATGAAGCAGTTCATGCGTGGCTTCACCGTGCTGCTGATGATTCTGGTGGGCGCCGTGTTCGTGAACACGCCCGCCGTACTGCTCAACCAGAATTTCACGCCCGACTGGAACATCTTCATCTGGGTCGGCATCATCTTCGCCTACTACCTGCTGGCCACCCTGCTGCCTATCGACAAGGTGATCGGCAAGATTTACCCCATCTTCGGCATCCTGCTGCTGGCCATGGCAGTGGCCATCGTGGTGGCTTTCGTGGTCTATCGTGTGCCGGTGCCCGAAGTGTGGCAAGGCATGGAGAACCGCCACCCGCAGGCGGCCACCAACCCCATCTTCCCCATGATGTTCATAAGCATCGCCTGCGGCGCCATCAGCGGCTTCCACGCCACGCAGAGCCCCCTCATGGCGCGCTGCATGGTCAACGAGAAGCAGGCGCGTCCCATCTTCTACGGTGCCATGATTACCGAAGGCGTGGTGGCACTCATCTGGGCTGCCGCCGCCACCTACTTCTTCCATGACAAGCCTGAGCTCTGCATCGGCAAGAGTGGCAACGACATGGTGGGCGTCATCGCCAACGAGTGGTTCCCCAAGGCCATCGCCGTCATCTGCATCCTCGGCGTCATCAGCGCCGCCGTCACCAGCGGCGACACCGCCCTGCGGTCGGCACGACTCATCGTGGCCGACTTCATGCACGTCGACCAGCGTCCTATCGGCAAACGCCTGATTGTGGCTCTGCCGGTCTTCGTCCTCGCCGGCGGCCTGCTCGTCTTCTCGCTCATCGACAAGCAGGGATTCCAAGTCATCTGGCGTTACTTCGCATGGGGCAACCAGTTCCTGTCGATGGTCACGCTGTGGGCCATCACCGTCTTCCTCAGCCGCCATCTGCCGGGCAAAGGCTGGTATTGGATAACCCTCATTCCGGCACTCTTCATGAGCATGGTGACATTCTCGTTCCTCCTCGTGGCGCAGAAAGAGGGTCTCGGCTCGGTACTCCCCCACCCCGTGGGCTACGCCATCGCCGCCGCCATCACCATCGCCTTCGGTGTGCTGTTCTTCGCACGTAGGAAGAAAGCAAATCCAGGCAATTAGCTCTTGCAAGTCGTTAATTTCGCCGTTAAAACACAATAAAATAAAGATTTTATCGTTTAGTTTCAGAAAAAGTTGTACTTTTGCAGTCTGAAAACATAGAGATATCATGAAGAAAAATATTGCTCTCGTCCTCGTCCTGCTCGTTGCAGGCACCGCATTTGCAGGTCCCAAGCCCCGCAAGAATTCGCGCACCGAAATGGGCATCCACGGCAACGCGCTGTATGTGATTGAGTACACTTATAACCTCCGTGGAGGCCGCGACGGTGGCCGTCAGCTCATCTGCATCGACAGCATCACCTTCGACAAACGTGGCAACTTCGCCGACAAGTTCCGCACCAAGGCCGACGACTACACGTGGTACAGCTACTACTTCGACGTCAACGGATACAGCCTCGGATGGAACGAATACAACCGCGAGAAGATGCTCACCGGCCGCACCGCCTACCTCAACGACCGCGACGGCAACCGCATCGAGCGCACCGTCTTCCTGGGCAACCAGATGACCAAGAAGGAAAGCAGCAAGTTCGTCGGTGGCCAGAAGGTGGAGGAGCAGAGCTTCGACCAAGACGGTCAGATGACCGAGAAGCGCACCTATAAGTACGACACCAAGGGCAACTGCATCGAGATGGAGTTCTACAACCGCGACGGCGAGCTGATGCAGCACTACCTCTACAAGTACGACGCCCGCGGCAACCGCATCGAGTGGCGCTTCTACGACGCCGACGAGTTCCTCTCGGCCCTCACCACCTACTACTACGACGACCACGACAACCTCATCGAGGTCAGCTCGTTCAACTACGACGAGCACCTCAACTGGAAGCACAGCTACGTCTACGAGTACGACGAGGACGACAACTGGGTGCGCCAGACCATCTACCGCAACAACGTGCCCTACCAGGTCATCGAGCGCGAGATCGCCTTCCCGGCGAACTGATTAAAGAACACCCATAATACCTTATATTATGCAGATATTCATAGACAAATGTCGGGAAAAGAAAAGACAAGACGTTATTAAACGTTCTTCATCTAGTCCCCAAGAAGCTCAGAAGATATTGAGGTCTGCGGGCATTATTACTCGTTCGGGTAATATTTCTAGAGTGTATCGTATTACACAAAAATGAAGCAAACTCTTTACTCTTCTCGTTCTAACCTATACATAGGTTTCCATGGATGCGATCAGTCTGTTGTTGATCTTGTCTTAAATGGAGGCACTCTAAAACCCAGTATTAATTCATATGACTGGCTGGGACATGGAATGTATTTCTGGGAGAACAATCAACAGCGTGCTATGGAATTTGCCATTGAAGCATCGAAGAGAAAGTCATCTTCAATTAAAAATCCAGCTGTTATTGGTGCCGTTATTGATTTAGGATATTGTCTTGATTTAACCGATGCGGCATGCATCTATGAACTTCGTCAGTCATACAAAGCATTATTAAATGTATTTAAAGCCGCAGGTAAAGATTTGCCCCTCAACAAGGCCATAGGCAAAAAGGGCGATTTACTATTAAGAGAACGAGATTGTGCTGTTATAGAATTTGAACATACAATTAACGAAACCGCAAGAGTAAAGTCTTTTGATTCTGTTAGAGGGGCATTTATTGAAGGGAAGAAACTATATCCTAATAGTGGAATCTATGAGAAAAACCATATCCAAATATGTGTAAGGAATCCAAATTGTATTAAAGGATATTTCTTGCCTAGAATAAAAGATGAAAAATACTCTAATCCTGAGTAAATAGATAGATAGTTTATATAGAATTATTTATTGTTTAATCACATAGCTGAGAATAATTCATTTAATGGTTTCTATTCTATCATTCAACTAATTCATATTTATATCATGGGGACAATTGATGATTTTATAAAAAACGACATATCAGAACATCAAGAAAAAAATGAGAAGAAAAAAAAATCTGATGATGAAAAGAATCGAGTAGAAAATGAATATAAACGCAAAAGGATTATTCAGGCTAGAAAGAGTTTATTAGATTCGAAAAAAATAGACTATGGAGAACGAGAATATTCGGAAAATAACATACCTAGTGATGAATATCCTTACTGGGATAGTATTACAGGTAAAACTTACAAGATAAATTCCCATAATTTATCGGATAATGAGTTTGAAAAATTGTTAGTCTATTTAAAACAATCCAACGATCCAGAATATATAAAGTACATCAAAAAGGTTGATAAAATCAACAATGGGGAACCTGAAGTTAACAAAACAACTAAAGTTTTCTTATCAATATTAGTGGTATTTATATTCATTGCACTATTCGCAATAATTGTTGGTATACGCACAGATAATGGATGGACTACTCCAGGAATACTGGGATTAATACTTTTTTCTATTACGGGATTATCCCTCCGATTTATTTGGAAAAAGAAAAAGTAAAATAGCTATCAATAGATAAAATGCAATGCGCGTCTCATGCATAAGAGATGCGCATTGCATTTTATCCAAACAGCGACATCTGCCTGACGCCTTGGGCGCAGTAGTGCTGGTAGGGGCAGGCGTAGGGTTCGAGGCAGTGCTGTCCGGTGGGGGTGTCGGGTTCGCCGTGGCGGAGGATGTCCTTCATGGCGGCGATGTTCTTCTCTATCTCCCCGTGCTGGGCGGCCAGCTCCTCGGTGAGTTCGACAACATTAAACCCATTCGACCCATCAACCCCATCCGCCCCATTATACACAACAGAAAAGCTGTGCACCTCGCGGCAATGCGAGATGACGTAGTGCTGCAGGGCGGCGTCGCGGCGGTAGGTCTCGCTGAGGGTGGTGCCGGACTTCACCTCGTAGATGTCGAGGGTGCCGTCCTCGCGCTGCTGCACCACGTCGGCCAGCACCAGCACGTCGTCGTAGAGGAAGCCGGCCTCGAAAAGCACCACTTTGTAGGGACATGGCGTGCCATGTCCGCCATCAAGGTTGGCATCATCTCCTGCGGACGCGGCACGCCGCGTCCCTACAGCATCCAACAATCGGGCTGTATACTCCGGGTAGGCGTCGACGTTGCGCTTCAGTTCGGCGCTGAGGTCGATGCCGTCGGGGAAGGTGGCCTTGAAGGCGTACTCGAAGTCGCGGCCGCGGTCGAAGCGGCGCATCTGCTCGGCGGTGTAGCGCGCCAGGCGCGGCTCGTGGACGTCAAGCCACAGCGCCCGCTCGCACTGCAGGCCGCGGATGTACTTGCTCTTGCTCAGTAGGTGTGCCACGGAAATACTCTTTTGTTTTACGTTAATTGTCGTAAATTGATTCGTTAATTATCAGAAATTAATTCACGGCAATTAACGGACTAATTCACGATAATTCACGTTCCAACAAAGAAAAGATCTCATTCACGTCGGAAACTGCCACCAGCCCCGCGGCGCTGCGCAGCAGACCTTCGGCGCGCATGGCGTCGAGCTGGGCGAGGAAGGGGTTGTAGTAGCCGCCGA
>CAMJJD010000065.1 GCA_946406015.1 uncultured Bacteroidales bacterium
CCGGGTGAGCGCTACTACTATTACTACAAGATACTGAGCACCTCGCTGACTGAGAACAGCCCCAGTAAGACCGTGAGCTGCGTGCCGCACAGCACCATCCCGGGCGACGCCAACGGCAGCTACGCTGTCGACGTGGCCGACGTCATCACCACCATCAACTATGTCACCGGCCAGAACCCGCAGCCCTTCCTCTTCGACGCCGCCGACGTGAACGGCGACGGCACCATCAATGTGCTCGACATCGTGAACATCATCAATATTATCCTGCATCCGGACCAGCAGGGCAAGAGTATCCATGACCAGCAGACGGCCGTCTACACGGTGGAGAACGACACCCTCTATATCAATACGCCTGTGGCGCTGGCAGGTTTGCAGTTCACCCTCAGCGGCTGCACGCGCAATGACGTGGAGGTGCTGGAGGCCCTGACGGGCTTCGAATGCGCCACCGTGGAGGAGAACGGCAACCTGACGATGATATTCTACAGCATGAGCGGCATGACAGTCCCCGCCGGGAAAACAGCACTGTTGCGAGTTCGGAGTTCGGAGTTCGGAGTTCAGAGTTGTGCGCTGAGCGATGCGGCGGGCAACAACGTCATTCCGTTGGACGGCGACCAGGTGGGTCTCACCGACCTCGAGGCTGTGCAGGCACAGTTCGCCACGGCCTACCCGAACCCCTTCGTCGACAAGGTGCGTCTGGAGCTGACGGTGGGCAACTACCGCGAGGTGGCGGTGCAATTCACCGACCTGACGGGCAAGACGGTGGACCGTCGCAGCCTGGCCACGCCCACGGCGGGCCGCTACAGCATGATGTGGGACGCCACGGGACTGCCGCGCGGCATCTACTTCGCCACCCTCTACGCCGACGGCATGAAGGCCCAGACCATCAAACTGATTGTAAAGTAACATTCCAATCAAAATGATTCTTTAATCTCAATCAGAACGAAAAGAACAAAAGGAGATAGACAAGCGTGATATTCTGATAGTTCTTTTAGTTCTGATTGAGAAAAACAAAATAGTTATGAAGAGATATATTCTTTTGATATTGTCATTATGGGCATTGGGAGCGCAGGGGCAGAACACGCTGAGCCTGACGGGCGGCAGCGGGCACCCGGGCGACACTGTGACTGTGACCCTCTCGCTCGCCAACAGCGACGCTGTGACGGCCCTTCAGACCTTCATCCCGCTGGGCGACAACCTTACCTATGTGGCGGGCAGCGCCGCCCTGAGCGGCCGCAGCAACGGTCATGCGCTGACGGCCACGGTGCTGGAGGGTAGCCTGAGGCTCTACAGCTACTCGCTGGCGCTGGCCTCGTATACGGGCAACAGCGGTGCCCTGATGACCTTCCGGCTGGTGCTGGGCCGTGAGCCCGGTGCCGTAACCCTCGCACCGACCGAGAGCGTCCTCTCGTCGGCCACGGGCAGTGCCCTGACGGTGAACGCCACCAGCGGCACGGTGACCGTGCTGGCCCCGAAGGTGCAGGTGACGCCCGCGAGCCTCGACTACGGCCACGTGCCGATACGCAGCAGCTACACCCGCACCGTGACGGTGAAGAACATAGGCAACGAGCCGCTGACGCTCAGCGGCGTCACCTTCAGCGACAGCGCCCTTTCACTAAACACAGACCAATTGACACTGAACGCCAATGCCCAGCAGAGCGTCACGCTCACCTACAGCCCCATGGTGGCAGGCGCCACCACGATGACGGCAGTGTTCCGTACCAATGCCCGCGTGGGCGACAGCACGGTGAGCATCGTCGCCGACCCCTACTCGGTGAACGAGCTGCGGCCGCTGACGGTGAGCGGATATACCGACAGCGTGGTGACTGTGGAACTGCGGATGAACAACATGGACAGCATCGTGGGCCTGCAGACGGCCATCAAGCTGCCGACGGCGCTGACCTATGTGGAGGGCAGCTTTAGTGCCGACGCCACGCGTGCTCCGGGCTACATGGCCACGGCGGGCCTGCAGGGCGACACGCTGACGCTGCTGATGACCAGCCTCACGGGCACGCCGATGCACGGCGCCGACGGGGTGG
This sequence comes from uncultured Bacteroidales bacterium, assembly GCA_946406015.1. Classification (GTDB taxonomy): domain Bacteria; phylum Bacteroidota; class Bacteroidia; order Bacteroidales; family P3; genus Colimorpha. The sequence goes on from CAMJJD010000065.1 coordinate 2,037, forward strand.
TGGCCCGCTTCCAGCTGCGCCTGCACGGCTACGGCAGCCACACGCTGCGCCTGCTGAATACCGCCTTGAGCGACAGCACGGGGAGCAACGTGCTGTCGGCCGTGTATACCGGCACGGTGAGCATCTACAGCCCCTACCTGAGCTGCAACAGCAGTGTGGACCTGGGAAACACGCCCGTCACCGAGACGACGACGGCTGCCATGCAAGTGCGCAATACCGGCAACGCCCCGCTGGTGATAGACCGTGTGGTCTTCACCCAGAGTGGATGGCAGCTGCAGAACGCCTTGCCGATTACCGTGGCCAACAACGGCCGCGACACGCTGCATATCAGCTACCACGGCACCGTCGAGGGAACCCATAACGGTCGGATGCTTGTTTATTCCAACGACCCGCGGAACGAGATGAAGATAGTGACCCTCACGGTGCAGCGCTACGAGCCCAACACCCTGTATATGACGGGCAATGCCGACGCACAGGCGTCGATGCCGGAGGTGGACGTCATGCTTGACAACTATTCGGCCGTCACGGCCTTGCAGATGGACGTGCGGTACCCGCACAACCACTTCACGCTGGACCCAGGCGACATCACGCTCACGGAGCGAGCCAACGGCCACATCGTCAGCGCCGCGCGGCAGGACGACTCGACGCTGCGGGTGCTGCTGCTGTCGATGCAGAACAGTCCCTTTGCGGGCGACAGCGGCGCTGTGGCGCGGATACGGCTGCATGCCATGGACAGTCTCTCGACTGAGAGCTACCCCATCATGTTGCTGAACGTCACCTCGGGCTGCACCGATGGAGTGGACCGCCTGAGCAGCATACAGAGCACAGGTTGGTTCGCCACCCGCATAGTGCATGACACCACGGTGGTGGAGGTGCACGACACCACGCTGGTGCCTTACGCGGTGCATGACACGACCATCGTCCACGACACCACGCTGGTGCCTTACGCGGTGCATGACACGACCATCGTCCACGACACCACGCTGGTGCCGTATGCGGTGCACGATACGACCATCGTCCACGACACCACACTGGTGCCGTATGCGGTGCACGACACGACCATCATCCATGACACCACGCTGGTGCCTTACGCGGTGCATGACACGACCATCATCCATGACACCACTTTGGTGCCCTACGCGGTGCATGACACGACCATCGTCACGCTGTACGACACGGTGTATATCAACGTGCCATACCCGGTGCATGACACGACGGTGCTGGTGCAGCTGGACACCTTGGTGGTTCACGACACCAGCTATATCACGGTGCACGACACGCTGTGGCTGCACGACACCGTCACTATCCACGACACCATCTACATCACAGATGAAGGCATAGGCGACGTGGAGTCGATGCCGGCGAAGGTGTATCAGCAGAACGGCCGCATAGTGGTGGAAGACCCGATGGGGCGCGAGGTGACGCTGTACGACGCTGTGGGCCGCGTGATGGAGCGGAGGACGGAAAATGGAGAACGGAGAGTGTTCGACGTACGCACGTCGGGCGTCTACCTGGTGAAGGTGGAGGGGCTGCCGGCGAGGCGAGTGGTGGTGATAAGGTAGCGGCTCTGTATTCCTGAATTTCGCGAGATACAATGTTAAAAAGTGCCTCAAGGGGCACTTTTTTTTTTGTCATGTGGAAATATTAACGTATTTTTGCATTCTATTAATATACTAATAATATGAGTTTGAAGATTGTTGTACTTGCCAAGCAAGTTCCTGATACAAGGAATGTTGGTAAGGATGCTATGACGGCCGAGGGTACGGTGAACCGTGCCGCGCTGCCCGCCATTTTTAATCCCGAAGACCTGAATGCGCTGGAGCAGGCGCTCCGCATCAAAGAGCAGAACCCCGGCACGACGGTGGGACTGCTGACGATGGGTCCGCCGCGCGCCGGCGAGATTATCCGCGAGGGCCTCTACCGTGGCGCCGACACGGGCTGGCTGCTGACCGACCGCCTCTTCGCCGGTGCCGACACGCTGGCAACGAGTTATGCCCTGGCTACGGCCATCAAGAAGATAGGTGACGTGGACCTCGTCATCGGCGGCCGCCAGGCCATTGACGGCGACACCGCCCAGGTGGGTCCCCAGGTGGCGCAGAAGCTGGGTTTGAACCAGGTGACCTATGCAGAGGAGATTCTCAAGATAGAGAAAGGCAAGGCCACCATCCGCCGCATGATCGACGGCGGCGTGGAGGTGGTGGAAGCCCCGCTGCCGCTGGTTGTCACGGTGAACGGCTCGGCCGCCGAATGCCGTCCCGCCAACGCCAAGCTGGTGATGAAGTACAAGTACGCCGCTTGTCCGCTGGAGCTTGCGGAGCTCAGTGGAAAGTGGAAAGTGGAAAGTGGAAAGCTGGAAGCGATGCGCAATGAGCGCCCCTACCTCAACCTTACGCAGTGGAGCGTGGCCGATGTGGACGGCGACCCGCAGCAGTGTGGCATGAGCGGGAGTCCGACGAAGGTGAAGGAGGTGCAGAGCATCGCCTTCCAGGCTAAGGAGAGCAAGACTCTCACGGGTGCCGACGCCGACATCGAAGGGCTCATCAAAGAACTGCTTAACGACAAAATCATAGGATAAATGGTAGTTAAAGAAGTTGGAGAAGTTAAGGAAGTTAAAGATAATAGTGTCTTTTGCGCATTTGTCTTTAACTCCTAGCGAAGCGATAACTCCTTTAATTCTTTAACTCCCCCAAAAGAGAATAATATGAATAACGTTTTTGTATATATCGAGATTGAAGGCACAGAGGTGCGCGAGGTCTCGCAGGAGCTGCTGACCAAAGGCCGCAAGCTGGCCAACGAGTTGGGTGTGGAGTTGCACGCCGTGGTCATCGGCAGCGGCATCAAGGGAAAGGTGGAGGAGCAGGTGCTTCCCTACGGCGTGGACAAACTGTTTGTCTTCGACGCTCCCGGATTGTTCCCCTATACGTCGGCACCGCATACGGATATCGTGGTGAACCTCTTCAAGGAGGAGCAGCCGCAGATCTGCCTGATGGGAGCCACGGTGATTGGTCGCGACCTGGGTCCGCGTGTCTCGTCGAGCCTCACCAGCGGTCTCACCGCCGACTGCACGCAGTTGGAGATTGGACCTTTCGAGGACAAGAAGAGTGGCCAGGTGTATGAGAACCTGCTGTACCAGATACGTCCCGCCTTCGGCGGCAATATCGTGGCCACCATCGTCAACCCCGACCATCGTCCGCAGATGGCGACGGTGCGCAGCGGCGTCATGCAGAAGGCGCTCTATGAGGGTAGCTGCAGGAAAGAAGTGGTCTATCCCGAGGTGGGCAAGTATGTGTCGCCCGAGGCCTTTGTGGTAAAAGTGCTGGACCATCACGTGGAGGCTGCCAGACACAACCTGAAGGGTGCTCCTATCGTGGTCAGTGGTGGTTATGGCGTGGGTTCGAAGGAAGGTTTTGACATGCTCTTCGAGCTGGCCAAGGTGCTGCACGGCGAGGTGGGCGGAAGCCGTGCCGCCGTCGACGCGGGCTGGATTGACAACGACCGCCAGATTGGCCAGACGGGTGTGACAGTGCATCCGAAGGTGTACATCGCCTGCGGCATCAGCGGACAGATACAGCATATTGCCGGCATGCAGGATTCGGGCATCATCATCAGTATCAACAGCGACCCCGAGGCTCCTATCAACAAGATAGCCGACTATGTCATCACCGGTACGGTGGAGGAAGTGGTCCCGAAGTTGATAAAGTATTATCGACAGAACAGCAAATAACCATGGAAAAGAAGACGATGCAGCAGATAGACCACGACGCGTGGGAGGAGGGCTACGGCCACCAGTACACGACCAACGACCACAACAACCTTGAGTTGAAGGCTATGTACGAAGCCTTGGCTGCACGTAGAAGCAAGGAAGAACAGAAAGAAAAACAAGAAAACAAAGAGTAATATGGCAAACTACTATACCGACCATCCTGAGATAGCATTCCACCTCGAACACCCGCTCATGAAGCGCCTGGTGGAGTTGAAGGAAAAGAATTATGCCGATGCGGCGTCGCACGAGGACGCACCAGTGGACTATGAGGACGCGATAGAGAACTACCGTCGCATCCTCGATATCACGGGCGATGTGGCAGCCAATGTCATCGAACCCAACTCGGAGAGTGTGGACCTCGAGGGTCCGCATCTGGAGAACGGCCGTATGATATACGCCTCGAAGACCTTCGAGAATCTCGACGTGACGCGCAAGGCGGGTCTCTACGGTGTCTCGATGCCGCGCCGCTACGGCGGACTGAATCTGCCCATGGTGATATTCTCGATGATGAGTGAGGTGATCAGCGCCAGCGATGCCGGCTTCCAGAACATCTGGAGCCTGCAGAGCTGCATTGACACCCTCTATGAGTTCGCCAACGAGGAGCAGCGCCAGAAATACATTCCGCGTGTCTGTGCCGGCGAGACGATGAGTATGGACCTCACCGAGCCCGACGCCGGTTCGGACCTGCAGCGCGTGATGCTGAAAGCCACCTTCGACGAGAAGGAGAACTGCTGGCGCCTGAACGGCGTGAAGCGCTTCATCACCAACGGCGACTCGGATATCCACCTGGTCCTCGCCCGCAGCGAAGAGGGCACGAAGGACGGCCGCGGCCTGTCGATGTTCATCTACGACAAGCGCAACGGCGGTGTCGACGTGCGCCATATCGAGCACAAACTCGGCATCCACGGTTCGCCCACCTGCGAGCTCACCTACAAGAATGCCAAAGCCGAGCTCTGCGGTGACCGCAAGCTGGGTCTTATCAAATATGTGATGGCCCTGATGAACGGTGCCCGTCTGGGTATTGCCGCCCAGAGCGTCGGCGTGGAGCAGGAAGCCTATAATGAAGGTCTGGCCTATGCACGCGAGCGTGCTCAGTTTGGCGAAAAGATTATCAACTTCCCCGCCGTATATGATATGCTCAGCCGGATGAAAGCCAAGCTCGACGCCGGCCGCAGCCTGCTCTACCAGACCGCCCGCTATGTGGACCTCTACAAGAGCCTCGAGGACATCCAGCGCGACCGCAAACTGGAGCCCGAGGAGCGCAACGAGATGAAGCAGTACTCCAAGCTGGCCGATGCCTTCACGCCGCTGGCCAAGGGTATGAACAGCGAATATGCCAGCCAGAACGCCTACGATGCCATCAGCATCCATGGCGGCTCGGGCTTCATCATGGAGTACAAGAGCCAGCGCCTCTACCGCGACGCGCGTATCTTCAGCATCTATGAGGGTACTACCCAGTTGCAGGTGGTCGCAGCCATCCGTTACGTCACCAACGGCACCTACCTGCAGGTTATCAAAGACATGATGCAGAGCGAGGTGAGCGAGGCTATGAAGCCGCTGAAGGCCCGCATAGCTCCGCTGGTGGACCTCTACGAGCAGGCCGTCAACTATGTGAAAGAGCAAGGTAACCAGGACGTGCACGACTTCCTGGCCCGCCGCCTCTACGACATGACTGCCGAAATCATCATGAGTCTCCTCATCATGGACGACGCCACCAGCGCTCCCGAACTCTTCGAGAAGAGTGCCAACGTCTATGTCCGTATGACCGAGGAGGATGTATGCGCCAAGGCCTACTATGTGATGCATTTCACCGAGGCCGACCTGGCCAATTTCCGTGCAGAGTAGTACCGTATTATAAAATATCATAGGTTATGAAAAAAGTAGTTATTCTCCTGATGTCACTCGCGGTGGCTTTCGGGTCTCAGGCACAATTGGGCGGCCTTGTCCGCCAGGCCGTCAAGAGTGGTGTGGAACAGAAGCTGGGTCTCAAGAACCAGGTGAAGCAGCAGAGACAAGAACTGCCGGCGCAGGACAGTCAGGAGCAGACAAAGGATGAAGACCACATTCCAACGCCCGAAGAGGTGATGGCAATGGTGCCGCAGATTCCCGCTCCGCAGCATCTGGCCGAGTATGCCTGTGAGCAGAACCGTGCCAACCCGCGCACCCTGAAGATGCTTGCCAACCCCACTACCGCGTTTCTCACCCAGATGGTTGCGGCAACCGCATCCGGCTACGTGGTGATGATGGGTGGCTCCAAGGCAGGCAATTTGTACAACTTCGATGAGCAACTGCTTCATGAGTTTGGCATCTCACCGGAAGAGTACGATGCCCTGGACGAGAAAGAGCAGCAGGAGCTGGCTACCAAATATGCCGCCGAGTTGCAGGACCGCTACCTGCGTACCGCCGAGAAATTGGCAGCCGATGAAGGATACAAGGCGTTGATGGATAAGTATATGTCGATTGAGGAGGGGATACAGAAGAAGTATGACGAGGCGGATTCCCTCTGCCGTGACTTGTGGCAGAACAAGTATGGCGCCAAAGCGAATCCTACCGAGGCCGATATGTGCGAATACTTCAAAGCGGCGGTGTCGACGCAGTACAAAGCTGTGCTCGACGCGATGAAGGAACGTAAGGTGAATCAGTTGGCCGTTGCCAAGCAGATTGACGAGTACGTGCAGAAGCTTGCGAAGAAGTATCCCACCGAGGTGTATGCCGGATTTTACAACCAAGGTGGTATCTGTGCCACCGCCTATGTGGGCGATGCTGCACGTCTTACCAGTTTTTCCGACCCTCGTTGAAAAAAGAGTAGGGTAGATCATGAAAAGGCTTTGTTTGCTGGCGGTTGTGACGTTGTCCCTGGTGGCGTGTCATCGTGACCCGCATTTCATCACCGACAGAAGCTATCGGGCGGAGGTCCATGCCGACTTTGAGACACGCATGGCTGAGTTCCCAATGTTGGATGTGCCACTCGGCACATTGAGTTGTGCTGAACGCGAGGCTATGGAGTTCCTGTATGCCTACATGCCGCTGAGCGACTTGGCCGACTATTCTCCCGGGTTCTACCTGCAGCAGGTGCGTCACGCCTTCCAGGCACGTGAGGAAATGCCGTGGGGCAAGGATATCCCCGAGGATGTGTTCCGTCACTTCGTGCTGGTATACCGCGTGAACAACGAGAACCTCGACAATGCACGCATGCTGCTCTATGGTGAGCTAAAGGAGCGTGTGCAAGGCATGACGATAGAGGAGGCGGCGCTGGAGGTGAACCACTGGTGCCACGAGCATGTGGCCTAC
>CAMJJD010000066.1 GCA_946406015.1 uncultured Bacteroidales bacterium
GCCCATCGGTAATATTAACCGCCCTGCGGGCGGGAAATTGAACAAATTATATTTTAAAATTAATTTTCATTTAATTTCCCGTGCGAAGCACGGTTAATGTTTCGTCATTCAACCACATGGCCAACAGCCTTATAATTGTCTTTATTATATAACCAGCTTTACTGGCCGCGGGCTTGTTCGCGGCGTTCCTTGAGTTTCTTCTGGATGGCGGACTCCACGTCAAAGAAGCGGTCTATCTGGTTGGCATTGAGTACGGTAGCAAATTTATCGACATATTTCATGCGGATGCCTTGGGCGTGTTGCTGCATCTCCATCTTGCGCTTGGCCATGGCCGCGGCATCGGTGCTCGTGCTAGGCTTGATGGGTTTCTTGCGGTCGTTCCACAAGGCGGTCATTTCCTCGCAATAGGCCCGGTACATGGGCTCGAACTTCTTTTGCTGCTCGGTGGTGATGTGCAGCCTATAGACCATTTCCCGCAGTTTGGCCTTATAAAAGCGCTCGTTGAGAGAACTGGCGTTATTGTCACTGGCCATAGCACTCAAGGTGACGAGAGCCATCACCATCGTTATCAATAGGTATCTTGTCGTTTTCATCGTTCTGTCGGTTTTAATATTCTGGAATCTCTTCAATCTCTATATAGGGCAGTTGGGCCACTTCCTCGTCGGTCAGGGAGCCCAGGAACTCGTCACTGGGGCTTTGGGTCTGGAGCGACACGGACGGGCGCTGGCTTTCATTGTTCATGACCGTCAGGCCGATGCTCACGAGCAGCAAGGCCACGGCTGCAGCCGCGGCACCTGTCCACACAGGCCACAGCTTCCGCACCTTGGCTGGAGCCTCTTCCGCGGCTCGAGCCTCAATCAGCTGTCGCAGCGCCTCCTGTCGGCGGCGGTTGGCCTCCACCGTGCGCTTGGCGTCGAATAGCTCTTGCAGTTCTTTATCTTCCATGTTGTTCATTGTTTCATCAGTGTTTTGAGGGCGCTCATGGCGCGTGAAAGGGTGGTGTAGACGTGGGTGCTGCTCATCTTCAGGTGTTTCTGCATTTCCTCGTGAGTCAGTTGGTCGAGGTAGCGCATCTGTATGACCTGACGCTGCTTCTCTGGCAGCTGTTCCATCATGCGGTCCAGTTTGGCGGCTCGCTCTTCCATCAGGTCGGCTTCGGCTTGAGCCTCTTCGTCACTGATGTCGCCCACGCTGTCGAGGTCGTCGGTGACTAGCAGGTTCTTCTTGCGCAGAAGCGAAATGCAGCGGTACTTGAGGGTTTGCATGGCGTATCCTTCGATGTTGAGCACATGCCGCAACTCTTCGCGTTTCTCCCACAGTTCGATGAACACTTCCTGTACCGTGTCTTCGGCGTCGACGGTCGAATGCAGCAGTCTTTCCGCCACGAGTTGCATGGTGGGTTGAAGAGGCATCAGATTGTCGAGGAATGTGTCTTTAGTCATCGTGTCTCACACTTGCTTCACCCTAATGACGCATAACCAAGCAAAATCTTACAGAAAAAGATTAAAAAATTTCACACTTGGTGATTTCTATCCTTCGGGCACGGGCGGCAGACAGGCCGTAGACGGGGTCGCCGTCGCTGACGAACGGGTCCTCTCCCATGGGTTTGCGCACGATACGCAGGTGTCCGTTGGACAAGGCCTCGTGTAGCGCACCGCCTTTCCACGCGCGTAACAAATTAAGGAAGGAGGCAATGCGGCGTTGCGAGAGGATGTGGTTGTAGTCGTCGGTATGTAGCGGCGATGCGTAGCCGCTGACGGTGATTTTCACTTTGTGCCCTTCGGCCAGCAGGCGCTGCAGGTGCTCCAGCAGTTCAAGGGTGCGGTCGTAGTTGCCCACCACACAACTGTCGAAGAATCGTGTCATGTTGGCCCTTTCCTCGTCGCTGTGCTGGTGTGCCATGTAGTTGGAACGCATCAGCGCGTAGCGTAGCTGGCAGTCGGCATAGTCTTCTGTGGTCAGGCTGTCACGGCTCCCTGGGTCGGGGTCGTCATTGTGGAAATAGAGAGGCAGAGGGAATGCCGACCGTGCAAAAGCTTGGTAGCGTTCCAATGTTGTGGGTTTGGGCGGCGTGGATTCCTTGGGGGGCTCGAGCATGGCCAGCAGGGCGGCGGTGTCGAGCGTCCAGCGGTAGATGTCGTTGCAGCACATCGAGTCGCTGAGGAAGTAGCTGTCGCGCCGGTTGGAACTGAGGAAACCGGCAGTGGGAATGCCGCTGGCTTCGTCGTGGTGGCTTATGGTAAAGTAGAGGTCGTTCTGCTCGCTGTTGAGGCAGTGGCACACCGCCTCGGCCCGCTGCCATGTGTTGCGGCTGCCCACGGCGCAGTAGATGTCGAAGCCGCCCTTGCCCCCTTCGCGGTCGGAGCTGAAATAGAGTATGCCGTTGTGTTGGTCGTAGAAGGGGGTTAGTTCGTCGGCAGCGCTGTTCACCTGCGGCCCCAGGTTGACAGGCTCACCGGCGAGGCCGTCGCGCACTAGCGCGTACCATATATCCATGCCGCCCATGCCGCCCGGCCGGTCGCTGACGAAGTAGAGGATGGCCGTCGTGTCGTCCAGCCGGCCCACGGCGGGATGGGTGGCGGTGTACTGTTTGTTGTTGACAGGTCCGCGCAGCCGCTCGGCCTTCTCCCAGCCGCGGCGTTTCTTTCCGCGGGCATACCAGATGTCGCAACGTAGCGACTCTACGTCGCCGCGCGTGAAGTAGGCGTCGCGGGTGACGGGGTCTACCGACAGGTTGCCCGTATGGTCTCGCTTGCTGTTGAAGTTCCAGCGGCAGGGCTTGGGACGGGCCATCTTGCCCTCTTTCGAGAGTCGTACTTGATAGAGTTGCATGACGGCATCGCTGTAGTCGAAGGTGTTGCCTTTGACAACTTTGGGTGGCATAGAGGAGTAGACGAGCACCGTGTCGCCCAACTGCAAGGCTCCCGTCTCGCTGCCGGGAGTGTTGTAGGGTGCCTTGAGGTGTGTCACCTTGTACTGCGCATGGACAGAATTGAGAAATGAGAAATGAGAAATGAAAACCAGGCTGACGCAGAACGCTAGCCGTAGCAATCGACGTGGTATGTTAATTTCAATTCTCATTTTTCATTTTTCAATTCAAATGATGGGGCACGGCAGCGCGCTCCGTTTTTTGTCTTTCTTCCCAATCATGTACATCACCCCGAGCTCGAAGGCGCCGAGGGTATGGCTGGCTTCGGCCAGACGCGAGAGGTTGGCGTCATAGCTGAAGGCAAAGGTCCATTCGTGCCACAGCACAGCCAGGTTGATACTGGCGGCGTCGGCGTGGCGTCCTATGATGCCGGCGCTGAGCACCAGATAGTCGCGAGGATGTTCGTTGAGATACCACCGCACGTCGCAGCCATAGACCAGTTCGCTGTAGGCCCCCTGATGTTGGAACCCTACCACCGGCAACAGGCTCAGCTGCGGCCAGTGGCGCCACTCGCCGCGTGCATAGAGGTTCCACCGTCGCGCCAGCCGTGAGTCGCCGGTCTCCAGATAGCTGATGTCGGGTTCATTGATGTTGCGCATCGAGAAGCCCGCCTTGGTGTATAGCTCGTCGCTCCACTGGCGGAACCACGCCAGACCGGCGCCTAGGGTGGGGTAGACGGCATGGGTCGACGGGAAAGGCTCGGTGCCCTCGGGTAGTTCGATGTTGTTGGGATTGAAGCCCACCTGCCCGATGCCTCCTTCCAACCCTAGCGAGAAGAGGTTGCTGCCGTCGCCGAAGGCCTGGTAGTAGGAGGCGATGACGCTGGCTGTGCTGGCGCCGTAGTCGAGCGTGCCGGCGCGGTCGCTGGTGAGCCACAGGCCCGCGCTCAGCCCGTTGCGGTTGCGCTTGCTGCGCATCAGGCTCACCTCGGCGGTGGCCGTGAGGGTTTGGAACGGGGTGCTCACCGACGCCCATTGGTTGCGGTAGACCACGCCGAAGCGTCCCGTGCCGTCGAAGAAGCCGCTGTAGGCTGGGTTGAAGAGCAGCGGGTCGAGGTCGAGCATCGAGAAGTGGAGGTCCTGGGCATGGAGCCTCACCCCCAACCCCTCTCCTGGGAGGAGAGGGGAGTGGATTGCCAGGACAAACAGGATCAGATATGTGTATTTATTTTTCACAATGTCTATCTACACCCCTCTCCTGCAGGAGAGGGGCAGGGGGTGAGGCTATCTTGTGTAGGGGGGTAAACTGATATCGGCGAAGTCGCCTTTGATATACTTGAAGTAGGCCGCAATACCCACCATGGCGGCATTGTCGGTGCAGAATTGGAACGGCGGGATGAAGGCCTGCCAGTGGTGCTTCTGGCAGATGCGCTGCAGCTCGCTCCGCAGGTAGGAGTTGGCACTCACGCCGCCGGCGATGGCCACTTGGCGCACCTTGTGATCCAGCGCCGCACGCTCCACTTTCTTCAGCAGGAAACTGACGATGGTCTTCTGTATCGAGGCACAGAGGTCGGCCTTGTGTTGCTCGATGAAGTCGGGCTCTTCTTTCAGCCTGTCGCGCAGAAAGTAGAGGAACGAAGTTTTGATGCCCGAGAAGGAGTAGTTGTAGCCCTCGATGTGGGGGGTGGCGAACTTGAAGGCGTCGGCATTGCCTTCCTTGGCCAATCGGTCGATGACGGGACCTCCAGGGTAGCCGAGGTCCATTATCTTGGCGGCTTTGTCGATTGCTTCACCTGCTGCATCGTCGATGGTGGTACCTAGGCACTCGATGTCGAAATAGTCTTTCAGCAGCAGTATCTGTGTGTGTCCACCCGAAACGAGGAGACAGATAAAGGGGAACTGGGGAAGGTCGTCGGAGGTCGGAGGTCGGAGGTCGGAAGAGAGAGGTGATTGTTCCGACTTCCGGATGAAGTGGCTCAGCACATGCGCCTGCAGGTGGTTCACCTCGACCAGAGGCTTGCCGAGCGCTGTGGCAAAGCTTTTGGCGAAACTCACGCCCACGAGCAGCGAGCCCAACAGACCCGGGCCGCGGGTGAAGCCCACCGCGTCGATGTCGCTCTTTTCGATGCCTGCCTGACGTATGGCGGCATCGACCACTGGGATGATATTTTGTTGGTGCGCACGCGAGGCCAACTCAGGCACCACGCCGCCATATTGTTCGTGAACCTTCTGGCTCGCAATGACATTGGAGAGCAGGCGGTCGTCTCTCAACACCGCCGCCGACGTGTCGTCGCAACTGGATTCTATAGCTAGGATGGTAGTCATAATCGGCTGCAAAATTACTACTTTTTTTTGAATTGTACGAGATATGATAAAATGCACGATAGCCGGGAGCCTATGAGGAGACATATTGAGACCGTCTTTTGTGCGTTGATTTCCAGTATATTCTTCGGCTGTTCTTCGGTAAAAAGCGAAGAACAACCGAAGAACAGCCGAAGAACGACCGAAGAAATGACGAGGGTGAAAAGGCCCCTCGGGGAGGGGTGGAGGAAGGGTCTGAAATGTTAAATTTTAGTTTTTTTCTTGGCTGTTTGGAAAATTTAACTTATCTTTGCACTTGTAAAACCGATTGGATATTATTCAAATTTATAGTTTAACACATTTAAAACCAACTCAAAATGAAGAAAATTATCATTGCAATCGTCGCCGTTTTTGCTATGAGCACCGCGGCCAACGCACAGCTTTCCGGTATTGGTGTCCGCCTCGGCGGTGGCCAGGGTTATGGTGCTGAACTTTCCACCCTGTGGAACTTCGGCAACCGCGTGGAAATTGACCTCGGCTGGAACTCCGATGAAGGCTACACTGGTTTTAGCCTGACAGGTATTTATCAGTGGCAGGGCGAGATTGGCAGCGGCTTCGGCTGGTTCGCAGGTGTCGGCGCCCGTCTGGCTTATTGGAATTGGGAAGTGACCGACGATAGCGATATCGCCCTTGGTCTTGCTGGCCAGGCTGGTCTCGAGTATCAGTTCAGCGCCATCCCCATCCAACTGAGCCTCGACATCCGTCCTTGCTTCTGGCTCCTCCCCGATACCGACTTCCACTGGGGTGACATCGCCCTCGGTATCCGCTACACGTTCTAAAACATAGAATGATAAGCTATGGAGGCCACCTTCCATGGGTGGCCTCTTTTTTTTATTTGGCCATGTCCGAAAAAGTATGTATTTTTGCACTCCCAAATTATTTAGAAATTAGAAATCATAATTTAGCATTCACATGAAGTATTCTATTGGAGTAGATATGGGTGGCACCAACACTGACATGGGCTTGGTGTCCGAGAACGGCAATATCATCCAGCGTAGGAATATCCCTACCAACGCCTATACCGAACTTGAACCTTATGTGCGCGACATGATGCGTGAGATACAGGCCATGGTGGAAGAACAGCGGGTGCGCGACGGCGAGGCTGTCAACCTCGAGGGCATCGGCATCGGAGCCCCCAACGGCAATTTCTATACCGGCTGCGTCGACAATGCACCGAACCTGACCATTAAGGGAAACCTCGACTTCGGCAAAGAGATACACAAATACCTCTCCGTCCCCGTGGTGCTCAGCAACGACGCCAACGCCGCCGCCTACGGCGAGTATGTCTATGGCGGGGCCAAGGGGATGAAGCACTTCATCATGTTCACCCTCGGCACCGGTGTGGGCAGCGGCATCGTGGTCGACGGCAAGCTGGTGCATGGTTCCACCGGCGCCGCTGGCGAGCTGGGCCACAATATTCTTATCCCCCACGGCCGCAAGTGCTCCTGTGGCCGCGAAGGATGCCTCGAGACCTACACTTCGGCACGCGGCATCGTGCAGACCTACTGCGAGCTCAAAGGCTGTCCTGTCACCCCCGATGTCACCAGCAAGATGATTGGCGAACTGGCCCATCAGGGCGACCCCGTGGCTTTGAAGACGTGGGAGACCGTGGCCGACCAGTTGGGACTGGCCATGGCCAACAGCGTCACCTTCTCGGCTCCCGAAGCCATCTTCCTCATGGGCGGCCCCGCACAAGTGGGCGAGCCACTGCTGAAGCCCCTGCGCGCCGCCTTCGAGAAGTATCTGCTCAATATCTATGCCGGCAGCTGCCAGATACGTATGAGCGAGCTCCGCGCCAACGAGGTGGCCATCCTCGGTGCTGCGGCCCTGCTGAAGATGAAATGAAAATGTGTAAATGTGTAGATGCGTTAGTGCTGACACGCTAGCCATTGGCGCAATAACACAATCCCGCAATTCCACATTCAATGAATAAATTACATTCTATGCACCTCTCTGCACGGGAGATGACTAAAGGGGCGAGGCTGTTTTGGGTTTTGGCCTTGCTGTTGTTTGCCGCTTGTACCAAGCAGCCGCTGACCTCGTATGTCAACCCCTTGGTGGGAACCGACGGCCACGGTCACACCTTCCCCGGCGCCATCGTGCCCTTCGGACAGATACAACCCTCGCCCGATACACGTCTCAGCGGATGGGACGGCTGCAGCGGCTACCACTACAGCGACGACACCATCTTCGGCTTCAGCCACACCCACCTCAGCGGTACCGGCTGCGAGGATTATGGCGACGTGCTGCTGATGCCCTTGAACGAATTTGAGATGCGTGAATTGCGGTTCGGACCCGACATGCGCGAGGGTTACAAGCACCACTTTCAGCACAAGAACGAGACGGCACGCGCCGGATACTACAAGGTGATGCTCGATAACAACTTTCTGCCGAGCACTATCATCGAGTTGACGGCCAACCGCCGCGTGGCCTACCACCGTTACACCTACGTGGAGGACCGTGGCAACGGCTTCATAATCGACCTGCGTCACCGCGACGTGCTGCTTGACGGCAGCATACGCCTGACCGACGACGGCATGATAGTGGGCTACCGCCGTAGTTCGGCATGGAACCCCGACCAGCATCTCTATTTCGCCATTCAATCCAACGTGCCCTTCATGCGCGTGGTGGTGAGCGACGACTCGTCGCAGGCATGGGTGCAGCTACCCACTGCCAAGCAGGTGGAGCTCCAGGTGGCCATCAGTGGGGTGGATATCAACGGAGCTATCGGCAACCTGATTACCACCAAGCACAAGGACTTCGAGAGTGCCCGTCAGGCGGCCGACCAAGCCTGGGAGGAAGCCCTCGGCAAGCTGCGTGTGAACGGTGGAAGCAAGGAACAGAAGCGCTGTTTCTATACCGCCCTCTACCATTGTATGACGGCACCTTACCTCTGGAGCGATGAGGACGGACGCTACCGTGGCACCGACGGACAGATCCACGTGGTCGACGAGGGTCGCGAGGTCTACACCGTCTTCTCCCTCTGGGACACCTACCGTGCCCTGCATCCGCTGCTGACGCAGATAGAGCCCGAACGGACGGTTGACTTCGTCTACACCGCCATGAAAAACTTCGAGCAGGGGGGCGAGTTGCCCATGTGGGAACTGGCCGGCCATGAGACCCACTGCATGATTGGTTACCATGCCGTGCCGATGATGCTCGAAGCCTACAACTACCTGCATGACAAAGATGGTACCATCGCGGGCTATACGCCCAAGCAGCTGCTCGACGCCATGGTGGCCACCAGCAACCGCACCGAAGCTCACCGCGCCTATGGAGTGCAAGGCTACCTCACTTCCGAACTCGACAACGAAAGCGTCAGCAAGACCCTCGAATATGCCTACGACGACTGGTGCATCGCCCGCATGGCCGATATCGCTGGCGACACCGCCACCGCCCGCACCTACTGGATTCGCAGCCAAAGCTGGCAGAACATCATCGACAGCAACGGCTTTGTCCATGCCCGTCGCAACGGCGGCTTTGTCACCCCCTTCGACCCCACCGAGGTGAACAACCACTTCACCGAGGCCAACAGCTGGCAGTACAGCACCTATGTGCCGCACG
>CAMJJD010000067.1 GCA_946406015.1 uncultured Bacteroidales bacterium
TCTCGACCGAGATGGGCTATATGTTCTGCTTCGAGGAGTTCGACCGCCTGATAGGTCAGCATTACCTACGTGCCATCCACCTCAACGACAGCAAGAAGAACGCCGGTAGCCATGTGGACCGTCACGAGGTGCTGGGCGAGGGCTTCCTCGGCAAAGAGTTCTTCTCGCGCTTCATGCACGACCCCCGTTTCGACGACATGCCCATCATCCTCGAGACCCCCGACCCCCTGCGGTGGGCCGAGGAGATCAAATGGCTGCGGAGCCTGTAGCCGTTACGTGTGTTGCAACTTTGTTGCAACATACAAAACACAGAAAGCATGGACAGGAAAACCTTTGAGCAACAGAAGGCATACGCTGGAGAGCGGCAGCCGTCGATGAAGCGCCGCTGCCTCGACCACGACTATAGCCAGCGCGGCATGTACATGGTGACACTGGTGACGGAAGGGCGGCGGAAACTCTTCGGCGATGTAGCGGGACACAGCGATGCTGGACCCGGCAGCACAGGTGCACCACGCATGGTGCTGTCGGAGCTGGGGAAATCCGTGGTGCGGTGCTGGCAGTCCATATCTAAGCATTACCCGGAGATAAAACTGATAAAGCTACAGATGATGCCCGACCATCTGCACGGCATCCTCTTTGTGCAGAGGGAGATGGACAACCACCTGGGCATCGTGCTCAAAGGCTTTAAGACTGGCTGCAACAAGGAATACCGGAAGCTGATAGTTGGGTGTGCTGCAACAATGTTGCAACATTCAGGACAGCGACAAAAGCATACTGGCCATGAGGAAGGCCTCCTCTTCGAACGCAACTACAACGACCGCCTACTGCTGCGCGAGGGCCAGCTGCAACGCTGGATAGACTACCTCGACGACAACCCTCGTCGTCTGCTAGCCAAACGCGAACACCCCGACCTCTTCCGCGTCCACTTTGGCTTACAACTTGCCGGACAGACCTACGCTGCCATCGGCAACCGTTTCTTGCCTCAGCGTCCATGGAAGCTGCAGGTGCAATGTTCACGGAGCCACAGCAAAGAAGAGATTGCCACCAAGGTGGACTACTTCCTTTCGCAAGCCCGACAGGGAGCCGTGCTGGTCTCGCCTGCCATCAGCGAAGGCGAAAAAGCAGTCATGCGGGCAGCCATGGAAGCCAATCTGCCACTCATCTTCCTCTCGCCCAATAATATCACACCATTTACTAAGCCCGGCGGCTCCTTCATCGAAGCCTGCTCACGCGGCGATCTCCTTATCCTCGCCCCTTGGCCAGACCGCTCCGCCACCCAACTCCTCTCCCGTCAGGAATGCCTCACGTTGAATAAAATGACAGAAACAATATGCGAACAATGACATTACACCCCGACACCTTACCGTTCCTGCAGGAACTGACCGTCAACAACAACCGTCCGTGGTTCAACGACCATAAGGACCGCTGGCTGGCCATCAAGGAACAGTTCGAGGCCTTCACACAGGCCTTGATAGACGAGATGGTGAAATACGACGACACCCTTATCGGCCTTACGGCCAAGAACTCTGTGTACCGCATCTACCGCGACACGCGCTTCTCGGCCGACAAGACCCCCTACAAGACCCACATCGCCTGCTTCCTCAGCAGCTGGGGTCCGAAGAACAGCGGCGTTCCAGGCTACTACTTCCAGATAGGCACCGAAGAGGCCTACGGCCTGAAAGGCACCTGTAACCTCGGCGGCGGCATCTTCATGCTCACGCCCGAAGCCCTGGGCGCCATCCGCCAGGAGATATTCTACTGCCCCGACGAGTTCCTCGCCATCATGAACGAGCCGAGCTACAAGAAATATTTCGGCAACACCTTCTTCACCACCAAGGTGTTGAGCCGCGTCCCCAAGGGCTACCCTGCCGACTGGGAGCATGCCGACCTGCTGAAATACAAGGACTACTGCACCTCCTACACCATGCCGGACAAGATGCTCGGCAGTCCCCGCCTTTTCGACGAGGTCATCAAGGTGTGGCGCGCCAGCGTGCCCCTGAACCGCTTCGTGCAGCGTGCGATGGAGGACGTGAGAGGTTGAAAAACGAAGTCACCGCCGTGGGCTGCGGCATAGCGGGCTACACGCCGCAGCAGGTGGCTCCGATGTTCAGGGCGGCCGCCGCGCTGGAGAACATCTACCTGCCGCTGGTGTTCTGGGATGTGCTGGGCTGATCAGTCCTTCTTGATGGCATGCACCACCTTGGCGGGCACGCCGGCCACCACGGTGTCGGGGGGCACATCTTTTGTCACCACACTGCCGGCGGCCACGATAGCGTTGTCTCCGACGGTCACACCGGCCAGCACTGTGACATTGGCGCCCAGCCAGGCATTCTTTCCTATCACTATGGGCTTGGTGAGCAGCTGGTGGCGACGGGCGGGGTCTTCGGGATGGTACTCGGTGGCCAGCACACAGTGGGGGCCGATGAAGGCGCCGTCGCCGATGGTGATGCCGCCCAAGGCCAGCAGCGTGCAGCCGAAGTTGAGAAAACAGTCGCGCCCGAAAGTGACGCCGGGGCCATAGTTGACATGCAGCGGAGCGAACACGCGCACGTCGTCGGGCACGTCATGGCCCGTAATCTCGCGCAGGCACTGGCGCACCTCTTCCTCGCTGTGCCAGCCGCTGTTCATCCCGGCAGCCAGCCGCATGGTGCGCTGCACGTCAGCGTAGAGCGTGTCGCTGCCCACATATTCCTGTCCTTTAGATTTCATTTCTTCTTGCATTTATGGTGGGAGTACTGCTGTTTGACAAGCAGGTAGGATTGCTGCGTAAGCCTGCGGAGCAGAGCGCTGTCGGCCGCCGTGGCGTCGACACCTATCCAGTGCTTGTCGCTGAGGTTGTAGGGGGGCCCCACCTCGGGGTGACGCTCCTTGAGGTCGTCGATGTCCTCGGGGCGGCATTTGAGACTTACCGTCGAGAAACGGTCGACGTCGAAATAGCAGAACATGTGGCCGCAGACATAGAAAGCCAGCACCCCCTGGGCCGCTTTAAAGGCCTGGAAGGGCATCTTCTCCTCCACATCGGCACCTAGCGAGAGGCAATAGTCGCGCAGTTCCTCGACGTTCATTGTCATCATGTTTTTTGTAGCCACAGGTTGTCAGCAGCAGAGTCTGGTCTGACGCAGCTGCTCTTTCCGCGACGAAGGAATAATCTCTTCGTGGTAGAAGTAGTTGACCACCACGGGCGGTTCGCCGTGACGCGCCCGGAGCGTGTCGTCGTTGCGGACATAGGGCATGCCCTGCGCGGCGCAGTAGTGGCGCATGTCAGCGTCGAGTTCGCTCCAGTAGGTGCGGTCTTTGCGGTCATAGATGTCGCGGTAGAGGCCGTCCAGCTCGGGACGGTGCTCGTGCACCCAGTTCAGGATGCGGGCACGGTAGTCGCCACGGAGGTTGAGGTTCTCCAGCCAGACCAGGTTGCACTGCCCCTTGGCGCGCTCGATGATGGCTTCCACGTCGGTGATGCCGGGAAAGATGGGCGAGATGAAGCAGGTGGTCTGCACCCCGGCCTCGTAGAATTGGCGCATGGCCTCCAGGCGGCGTTCGATGCTCACGCCGCGATCCATCTCGCGGCGGAAGTCCTCGTCGAGCGTGTTGATGCTCCACGACACACGGGCGCCGGGGAAGGTGCGTATCAGGTCGAGGTCGCGCAGCACAAGGTCGCTCTTGGTGGCAATGCTGATGCGTATGCCGCTTCCCTGGAGCTGCTCGAGGAGCGCGCGCGTGCGTTTGTATTTGGCCTCGCAGGGCTGGTAGCAGTCGGTCACCGAGCCGAGGAAAGCCTCCTTGCCGGCATACTTCGACGCCTTCGTGATGGCGGGCCAGTGCTTCACGTCCACAAAGTCGCCCCACGGTTCGGGATGGTCGGTGAAGCGCTTCATGAACGAGGCGTAGCAGTACTTGCAGGCGTGGGCGCAGCCCACGTATGGGTTCACAGAGAAGTCGCTGACGGGCAGGTTGCTCTTCGTCATCACGGACTTCACGTCGATTTCCTTGATAGTCATAGTTGCAGATGGAGTGATACAAAAGTCTGACCTGCCGCACACCGTCCGCCGACGGGCACTCGCCGGCGGCTACTCGTCCTTGTAACCGGCGGCGATGCGGGCGCGCTTGCGCTCGATCTCGTCGAGGATAATTTTGCGTATGCGAAGGTTCGAGGGGGTGATTTCGAGGTACTCGTCCTCGCGGATATACTCCATGGCCTCCTCAAGGCTCATCTTGATGGCGGGGCTGGTGGTCGACTTGTCGTCGGCACTCTTGGAGCGCATGTTGGTCAGGTTCTTGGCCGTCACCACGTTGATGACGATGTCGTTGCCCGGACGCAGGCTCTCGCCGATGACCTCGCCGGCATAGACATGGTCGCCGGGCTCGATGAAGAAGGGGCCGCGGTCCTGCAGCTTGCTGATGCTGTAGGCCGTCGCCTCGCCGGTCTCCTTGGCGATGAGGGCACCGTACTTGTGGTCGTCCATGTCGCCCTTCCACGGTTGGAACTCCAGGAAGCGGTGGGCGATGATAGCCTCGCCGTTGGTGGCGGTGAGGAGGGTGTTGCGCAGGCCGATGATGCCGCGCGAGGGGATGGTGAAGTCGAGCTGCACCCGGTCGCCCTTGGTGTCGATGGTGCCCACCTCGCCCTTGCGGCGCGTGACCACGTCGATGACCTTCGACGAGAACTCCTCAGGCACCAGGACGGTGAGCTGCTCGATGGGTTCGCACTTCTGCCCGTCGATTTCCTTGATGATGACCTTGGGCTGGCCTACCTGGAGCTCGTAGCCCTCGCGGCGCATGGTCTCGATGAGGACGGAGAGGTGCATGATGCCGCGGCCGTAGACCAGCAGCTGGTCCGGCGAACCGGTCTCCTCGATGCGCATGGCCAGGTTTTTCTCCAGCTCGGCGTAGAGGCGGTCGCGCAGGTGGCGGCTGGTGACGTACTTGCCCTCCTTGCCGAAGAAGGGCGAGTTGTTGATGGTGAAGAGCATGCTCATCGTGGGCTCGTCGACCTTGATGGGCGGCAGCGCCTCGGGGGCGTCGGCGTCGCAGATGGTGTCGCCGATTTCGAAAGCCACGCTCTTGTCCAGGTCGAGCAGCACGGCGCATATCTCGCCGGCCTCCACGGGCGTCTTGATACGCTCCTTGCCGAGGCCTTCGAAGACATAAAGCTCCTTGATCCTGGTCTTCACTAGTGCGGAGTGCGGAGTGCGGAGTGCGGAGTTATTAGCCGCGGCAGCCAACTCCGAATTCCGAACTCCGAACTCTGAACTATCCGGGCGCTTGGCGAGGGTGATGGGCTGGCCCGCCTGCAGTGTGCCGCGATGCAAGCGACCGACTGCGATGCGGCCGAGGTAGGAGCTGTAGTCGAGCGACGAAATCATCATCTGAGTGGTACCCTCGTCGGTCTTGGGTGCGGGGATGTGCTCGATGATGAGGTCCATCAGGTAGCTGATGTCCTCGGTCGGAGTGTTCCAGTCTTCTCCCATCCAACCCTGCTTGGCCGAGCCGTAGGCGGTGGGGAACTCCAGCTGGTCGTTGTTGGCGCCGAGATTGAACATCAGGTCGAACACGGCCTCCTGCGTCAGCTCGGGGTCACAGTTGGGCTTGTCCACCTTGTTGACCACCACGATGGGCTTCAGACCCAGCTCTATGGCTTTCTGCAGCACGAAGCGGGTCTGTGGCATCGGTCCTTCGAAGGCATCGACCACCAGCAGCACGCCGTCGGCCATGTTGAGCACACGCTCCACCTCGCCGCCGAAGTCGCTGTGGCCGGGGGTATCGATAATGTTGATTTTGTAACCCTTGTAACGGACACTGACATTCTTCGACAGGATGGTGATGCCGCGCTCTCGTTCAAGGTCGTTGTTGTCGAGGATGAGTTCGCCGGTCTCCTGATTGTCGCGGAAGAGCTTGGCCTGATGAAGCATGCGGTCGACCAGGGTGGTCTTGCCATGGTCGACGTGAGCTATAATTGCAATATTACGAATATTTTGCATCGATATGATGATTTAGAAACAAGATGCAAAAATACAAAAAAATGGGAAATAATATATAAAATTAGTATGTAGTTGGTAGTGGGTAGCATTCGTGGTCAAATGCTACCCACTGTCCTCTATCCACTACCAACTTCATTACCTCTTTTCGACTCTTTGACTCTTCGACTCTCAAAAAAAATCACTATACGGTGTAGTTTTTTTTCTTTTTTCTGCGTTATTATAAGCGTGAGACAACAGAATTCGTTCGAGGCGTTGCTGCACCGCTACCGTGGGCTGCTTTTCACGCTCTGCAGGCGCTACAGCCGGCGGGGCCTGGAGGTGGACGACCTGATGCAGGAGGCATCGGTGGCGCTGTGGCGCGACAGCGGTCGGCTGCTTTCGCTGGGTGCCGGCCCCCAACAGGCGGCACTGGCCTGGAAGATAGGGCGCAACGCGATGATCGACGCCCTGCGGCGCCTCTCGCCCACCGAGGAGCTGCCCGAGGGGTTCGAGATGGAGGCCGAGGACACCAGCCTGGTGGACGAGCTCTACGCACAGGTGTCGCTCCTCGACGAGCCCGACCGGACGCTGGTCGGCCTGCAGCTGCAGGGCTACAGCTACGAGGAGATAGCCGCGAAGAGCGGTCTCACGGTGAAGAATGTGAGCGTGAGGCTGGTGAGGGCGAAAGAGAAATTAAGAAAACACTTCATATAAATGGAACAAAGAAGACTGACAGACAACGAATTCGACCAGTTGTGGCAGGAGGCTTCGGCCCGCAGCCAGGGGCTGCGCCTGTCCGAGGGCTACGGCCAGTGGCAGCGCAACCGGCGCCGCACGCTGGGCACGCTGGCCATGCTGACGGTGGTGGCGGCAGTGGCGCTGCCGCTGCTGGGGTCGCCGCGGTCGGACGTGTACGAGCACGTGTATTGCAACCGCATCGGAGTGGCCGACAGCCAGTGGGTCACGCTGGCGGAAGACCTGCTGCTGGAAGCGTGAGAATCAAGAATTAAAAATCAAGAATTAAGAATTGAGGATATTTTCAATGAAACGATTGTACATACTGCTGCTGCCGCTGGTGCTTCTGCTCTCCTGCACGGGCGAGCCGGAGGAGGTGGCCGTGGACGCCCTCTACCAAAGCTATGCCTCGCGGCAGGAGCTGAAGGTGGCCAAGGTGAGCGGCCTGAAGCTGTGCGACACGGTGCGCATCGACGTGGTGCTGCTGCAGGCCGAGGACGAGGCGGCGTGGCGGCAGATGGCCGTGGAGTTCGGCCTCCGGGACACGACGGGCACCACCAGCTGGCTGGGCGACACCCTCGACCCCGCGCAGCGCACGGCATGGGACGGACAGCCCGTGGTGCGCGTCATAGCCTCGCACGAGAGGCAGACCATCGGCCTCTACCGCATCGAGAACGAAGCTCAATACGATGCACTGATTGACTATCAGCTCAACCATATAAAAAATTGAAAATTGAGGACGGCGGCAAGAGAACAGGGCACCGTAAACTGTAAACTTTAAACCTTAAACATCAGATCATGAAGCATACAATCAAAATAATCACATTGCTGGCGGCTGTGGCGTCGCTGGTGGCATGCAAACCCGAAGAGGTGAGCGATGTGGCGTGCGAGCGCGACATCTTCTACACCGTGTCGGAGAGTCCCGCCATGTCGGCCCTGTCCGGCCATGGCAATACCGCCCACCTCACCACCGAGGCCGAATGGGACACGATGCTCGACCGCTTCTGCGACTATACGCAGGACGGGGTGCAGGTGATGTTCTGCAGCACCCGGCCGACAGGCCAGTCGCAGACCAAGGGTCTCACCTCCTCCGACACCCCCACCACCATCACCACCAGCAGCCGCGACGAGCTGAAAGCCTGGATGAAGGAGATGGAGAAGGCCGGCCGCACGGTCAACGTGAGTTATGACAACGGCAGCGGCACCTGGAGCGGCACCGCCTATGTCAACTTGAGCCATCAGGACGAGCAGGCCGAGCCGCAGACCTACTCGGGCACGTTCCGCTTCGTGCCCACCCCTGCCGTGCAGGAGCCGCCGCTGGGAGGCACCGTGTGGGCGCTGGAAGTGGGTGACGACACCCTCATCATCACCGTCCACGGCATGATGATCTGGAGCTCGGGCACCGACGCCGGGGCGCTGATAATCGACGGTGCGGAAGCCGTGCTGGAAGGCATCGAGGGGTCGTACACCGACCTCCACGGCGAAACCTTCCTCACAATTGAGTTATACACAGGGGAATAAAAAAAATCACACCCAGTTGTAGTTTTTTTGAAGTACCTTACGTTCTTATAGGTGTAAAACAAATCAAACAATAACAAACAAAATCAAAAAACAAACAAACATTATGAAGAAAAGCATTCTTATGATCGCCGCCGCCGCTATGTTCGCATTCGGCATGACATCCTGCACCGACGAGCCCGTCATCATCAACGGTGAAGGCACCGGCACCGAGGGCATCACCCCCCGCGTGAAGACCACCGCCGACCTGATTGGCACCAACTGGACCTACACCATGGACAGCCTGGTCGCCGTCGACGCCTTTGGCGACACCATCAGCATCCCCAGCCTGGGCGACCTCTTCTACCTGAACTTCGACGCCGACTACGCCCACTTCTCCTTCTCCG
>CAMJJD010000068.1 GCA_946406015.1 uncultured Bacteroidales bacterium
AATTGAGAATTAAGAATTGAGAATTAAGAATTGAGAATTAAGAATTGAGAATTAAGAATTGAGAATTAAAAATTAAAAATTAAAAATTAAAAAACAAATAACAAATAACAAATAACAAATAATTAATAATTAATAATTAAAAAAAGAAGAGCAGCCTTGCGGCTGCTCTTCTTTTTGCTTATGTCAGCTAAGCGACTTAGCGGACGATGAGTTTCTCGACCTTGCTGAAGGTGTCGTTGGTGACGCGCACGAAGTAGGCGCCAGCGGGGACACCGTTGAGGTTGATGACACTCTCACCAGAGGTGATGTCAGCATTGTAGACCACGCGGCCGCTCATGTCGATGATGCTGCAGTTGGCCTTGCCGGCGAAGCTGCCGACGGTGAGGCGCACCTGCGAGGTGGCGGGGTTCGGGGCCAGAATGATGTTGACATTGTCCTCAGCGTTGCGAATCTTCAGGTTCTCGTCGTGGACGCTGGCGGTGATGGTCACATCGTCGGTGATGTTACGCAGGGTGATTCTGTAAGCGTTACGAGTGAGAGCGGGCTCCCAGCGGTCGGCTTCGCTGGCCAAGGGGGTGTGGCCAGCCCAATAGACGCTGTAGTCTTCCACGGTAACCATGTTCGAGTCGGTCAGGTCGATAGCATTACCATTGATATAGATGGCATCGATGACCTTGCTGGGAAGGAAGTCATCGTCGTGGTCAGTGACATAGTAGTACTCGGTCTGAGCATCGTTCATCTCAATGTGCTCCTCTTCCTCTTCCGAAGGATCGCCGGGGAACACGAGGTAGGAGTAAGCGGCACCCACAACGGCGGTGTCAGCGCCACCGCAAATAGTTCTGCGCTTGGAACTGCTGTAGACCCAGTAATCGTAACGCTCGTTTTCGTCCTCGGTGCAGTTGGCATAGACGTAGTGCGTGTCAAGTTCCATCTTGGGACCAACAATGAGACGCATCATAGGATAGTAGTCAATGTTACGGGCACTAACATACTTATTGCCATTTCCACGGGAACCCTGGATGGGGTCGTAGCAGTAAGCATCGTAAGTCTTTTGATAAGGGAGAGCCTGGTTGTAGTAAGGAGCCAACTCAGGGTTGTCACGATAGGAGGTGTAGTTGTTTGCATCGGAGAAGTCACCCATCTGCGATTTGTAGCGGGTAGCCTGACGGGCAACGGCGAAGTCGCCACCACCCTGAAGAGCATATTCAACCCAGAAACTCGTGTTGGGCTGGATAGCGGGCTGCTCGGGGAAGAAGACGTTGACGGCATAGTAGTTGCCGTTCTCAGCGGTGGCATAGTCAAGCAGGTCCTCTTCGGTGGGGGCCACATTGTTCTCGCCAACGAGGTAAATCTCGTTGCCAGACAGACCGGTGTTGTTACGCAGCCAGTAGTACCAGCCGGTATCCTCACCCGGATGAATCTCATAGCGATACATGTCAACGGTCAGACGGGCACCAACAGCCTGAGCAGCGGTAACCTTGGTGGAGGTGACAAGCTCTATACCACGGATAACCCAAGGATTGCCATTGTCGTCAGTGGGAATGGCACTGGGGGTGTTGAAACGGGTCATGACAGTATAATTAGGCTCGTACTGGTGACCGCAATCGCTGGTAACATAACCGGCGTTGCTGGGCTCGCCTGCAGGGGCAGTGTTGCTGGTGAAGCCGTAGGCAAATTCGCTACCGCCAGGCACGATGCCGTTATCGTTACCCCAACGATAGCCGGGGACGGTGCGGCCGAAGGAAGAGTCGACAGCGAGAGGCTCGCTGACGGTGTAGGTGTAAGCAGCGAGGGTGTCGCTGAGACCCTGGGCATTGTTAGCAGTGATGAGGAACTGGTTGGCACCCAACTGGGTCGTCGGGACACCACGACGCAGATAACCGGCATTGGCCAACTCGGCGTCAGTGTTGCCATACATGTCATACATCTCGGGGAAGTCGTGATAGTAGATGTACTCGCCATAGCCATGACCGCCATACATGAAACCAGCCTCGTTAATGTCGAGGACAGTGTTAGAAATGGCGTCGCCGGCGGGCATCGTCACACCAGTCTGGGGCACGTTGAAAGCCTCAGCCCACTCGCCAGAGGTGCCAGTACGATGCTGCACAGCCAGATTGATACCATTGAGGGCCTCAATACCGATGTTGCGGGAGAAGACGGTGTAGGACATAGGAATGGTCATGCCCTGGGGCAGGGTACCGTAGAAACCGTTGATGATACCGGGGCTGTTGAAAGACCAGCGGGTGGTGGCGGCGGGGGCGATGACTTTCACATCGTCGATGGCCCAACCGTAACCGTAGGGCAGGGAACCGTCAGCGGTGATGCGGAAGCGGACCTCAAGGTTGGCCTGATTGATGGCTGCGGGAGGCAGGGTGGCCACATAATAGAGCGAGCCATAATCGGTGACGTCGACATCAACACCAGTGACATTCACTTCGAAGGAATGCCATGTGCCGTTGAGCTTATAGTCAAGGTAGCACACATCGTAATATTTACGATAGAGCTGACGCCAAGTGACATCAACCAGCTGAGCATTGTTCAGGGCAACGGGCTGAAGCGAGAAATAGGTGTTAATGGCGTTGTTGTTATGGTTTGCCTCGGTCACGCTGATGAACATGAAACCGTTGTTGTCGTTGATACCATTGTGGGTACCCATGCCGTAGTGCAGGTTGGCAGTGCCAACATAATAGATATAGTTGGCATAGTCCTCTGCAAAGGCACTATCATCGATAGCGTTGGTATCGGCGATGCGGTGCCACATGAACGACACCTCGCTGCGGTTGTGGCAGTTGATGTTGCCCACCACAGTGTCGTCGATTACATCATTGGCACCGACGACGCCAACAGTAACATCGGCCATCGATGCGAAGTTGAAGTAACCCAACTGTGTGTCTTCGCCATCCTTGGTGAAGATGGAAGCTTTGTAGTCAATTTGCTCCTCAGCAGGGGCAAAGACTACTTTCTCATTGGTGGCAGGAGTACATACCTTGCCGACCACTTTGTTGGTCTGAGCCATGGCAAAGGTGCTGCACAAGGCCAAACCCAAAACGAATAGTACTTTTTTCATTTTGTTTGAATTTTTGGTGTTTAACAATATTTCGTTTCCAAATTTGTCTATTTCTCTCACCCTCAACCCTCTGGGCGTGTTAAAACGCAACAGCGGAACACTCTTTCACAATGCAAAGATACACAAAAATTCTGATACGGGAAAAAAAAGTTCATTTTTAGGAATGTTTAACGACAGCGCACCCACCCCACCCTGTCGACACCGCCACAACGTCGTCAGTTCTTCGGTAGTTCTTCGGGCGTTCTTCGCGAATTTGCGAAGAACGCCCGAAAAACAACCATATAACAGACATAGAATCAGCAAGAAAACCAAAAGGCAGATTGTGCACTTGGACGGCGCCGGCAGGCAGTATATTTTCGCACGCACACAATAAAAAGCGGAATACGATGTTATAAAGGGCATGAGAGCAACGAGAATGAAAGCGACGGTGCTGGCGGTATTGGCGCTGCTGGCCGCAAGCGGATGTGCCAGCCGCAAGGCGGCCCCGTCGGCTGCGGCCGAACGCTACCGGCGGCCACCCATCCGCGAGGTGAGCGAGGAGCAGCTGAAGGCCGACGGGCGCCTGATCGATGCGCTGGCGCTGCAGGAGACAGGCCACACCGACGAGGCGTTGACGGCCTATGCGGCGCTGACGCGCGATGTGCCGTCGACGGCGGCGGCATGGTACGCGCAAGGGCAGCTGCTGCTGCAGCGAGGCTGGACCGACAGCGCGCTGCACTGCGCCCAGCGGGCCGTGCAGCTGCAGGGCGACAATGTGTGGTACCTGCTGCTGCTGGCGCAAAGCCACGAGCAGTCCGGCCACACGGCCGAAGCCGTGGCGGCGCTGGACCGCGTGGAGGCCCTGAAGGGCGTCAGCGAGGGCATCTCGCTCAACAAGCAACGCCTGTGGGAGTCGGCGGGTCGGCACGACAAGGCGATGAAAGAGATAGAGGCGCTGGCCGACGCGATGCCGCAGGAGCCCCGCTACCAAGCCGTACTGGCCGAGATGAACATGCAGCGGAAGAACTACAAGCGGGCCAAGATGTACTACGACCGTATCCTGGCGGCCGCACCCAACGATGAATACATCCACCTGCAGCTGGCGGAATACTACAAGCAGACAGGCCGCACGGCCGAGGCCGACAGCGAGATGGTGCGCGCCTTCGCCCAGCCCGGACTCGAGGCCCGGACGAAGCTGCAGCTGCTGACATCGTTCTACAGCGAGGAGGAGTTCTACGGCAGCCGCCGCGACGTGTGCTTCCGCCTGTTGGAGGGAGTGATGCAGCAGAGCGACGACCCGACGGAGTATGCCGTCTTCTACGGCGACATGCTGATGCACCTGGAGCGCTACGACGAGGCGGCCGACCATCTTATCACGGGGCTGCAGCGCGACAGCTCGCGCTACGAAGTGTGGGAGGCGCTGCTGCTCTGCCTGGGCAAGGTGCCCGCGCGGGAGGAGGAGCTGGGCCTCTACGCACGGCGTGCCGAACGCTTGTTCCCGATGCATGCGCTGCCGCACTACACGGCGGCCGTCTACGCCCGGCGTCATGACGACTGCGAGGCAGCCCTTGCGGCACTGAACAAGGCGGTGCGGTGGGGCTTCAACAAAGGCTATCTGGAGAGCGAATGCTACGGACTGATGGCTGAGTGCCTGCACCAAGAGGGACGCGACGACGAGGCGCTGCGCTGCGCCCGGCACGCCGTGAACGTCAATCCCAAGAACGCCGCCGCCCAGCAACTGCTTAACGAAATCAATAAACACTAACTTTTATCTCCCGCCTTCGGCGAAATCCAGAAATCCAATAAATCCAGAAACCCTATTAAAGAGCAATGATACCGGAAGAATACTATCAAGACCTGTCGTACGAAGTGAGAGGGGCAGCCATGGAAGTGTACAACATCCTGGGGCCCGGATTGCTGGAGTCGGTCTATGAAAAGGCGCTCATCCACGAGCTGTCACTTCGCGGAATCAGGGTGGATACTCAATTGCCCGTCAAAATAATGTACAAGGGTGCACAAGTGGGCGACGACTTACGAGTGGATTTGCTGGTGGACGACACCATGGTGCTGGAACTGAAATCGGTGGAAGAGATACAAAAGGTGCACTATAAACAGCTACGCACCTACCTACGCCTGCTCAACAAACCCATGGGCTGGCTTATCAACTTCGGAGAGGCCGACTTTTCCAAAGGGATGATTAGAATTGAAAACAGAGACTTTAACCCAGACCAATGCCAATGAATAGAGAGACAGATTTCCAGGATTTCTGGATTTCGCCGCAGGCGGGAGTCCCAAAAAGCAGCCGGAGATTTTCAAGATTTCCGGGTTTCGTCGCAGGCGGGCTCCTTCTGGTGCTGTTGCTCGCCGGATGCAGCAGCCACAAGAAAGTGGCCAGGGTTCCAGAGGTGCTGCCGGCGGTGGAAGAGGCGGCGGTGACAGCACCGAAGCGCAACTACACGGTGATGACATTCGAAGGCGTGGTGGAGGGAATGTCCGTCAACGGACAGCTGCGGGTGGCCGAGGACAGCGCGATGTGGGTGTCGGTGACAAAACTGATTGAGATGGGTCGTGCCATGTGCACACCCGACTCGCTGTGGCTGCACGCCCCCCTGCTGGGACGCGACGAAGCCATGGACTACACCTCGCTGCGGCGACGGACAGGTGTCGACATCACCTACGACGAGATGCAGCAGTGCGTACTGGCCCCCGACGCCGAGGAGCGCGTGGCCAACCTGGCGCGGCGGCTGGGCTTCGCGGCCCGGATACGCATCATTCAGCGCCGCCAACCCGACCATTTGACATTTCCTTACACCAAACCTGTTAAACAATGAAAAGACTTATTTTCCTGGTAGCCCTGCTGCCCCTGGGGTTGTGGGCGCAAGAGCGGGACAGCGCCGAAGTCATCGTGGAGCGCTACCTGAAGATGCTGAACTACGAGGCCATACCGAAAGACAGCATGCTGGTGCTGGAGTCGACCGTCACGTTCCACAACAGCGCCGACACCTTCATCATGCAGCGCTGGTATGCGGCGCCGACGATGATGCGCGTAGAAGTGCGCCGCGAGGGGACGCTGACCGAGGGCTACTGCACCAACGGCGGCGGTCGTCACCGCGAATACATGCGCCGCATGGGGTGGTGGGACGACGTGGACCACAGCGTCTTCCACCAGAAGATTGAAAGCTATGACTACCGCGGACAGCTGTTCAACTGGCAGCTGAAAGGGGTGAAACTCAGCTACCGCGGCATAGTGACTGCCAAAGGCCAACGGCTGCAGGTGGTGCGTGCCGAACAGGCTGACCTATACACTCGCTACTACATGTTCGAAGAGAACAGCGGCCTGCTGGTGCTCGTCCAGGAGAAGGACGAGGCGCCCGCCGGCGACGCCTCCCAGTCGGCTTTGAAACAGCTGCGGGTGACGCCGATGGAGTATGAGGTATTCCATGAGTATCTGCCGGTGGGGTTGCTCCTCGTGCCGTCGCAGATGAGCTATATGCGCGACGGGGTGCTGACCGTGGTGGAGACCACAGCGCGCCTGGTGCCGCGCGACAACCTTGTGTTCAACCAAGACTAGGTCCGATGAGCATCTTCGACAATCCGGACGAATACTACATGCGCGAGGCGCTGCGCGAGGCGCGGGCCGCGGCCGCGGAAGACGAGGTGCCGATAGGTGCCGTCGTGGTGAGCGGCGACCGCATCATCGGACGTGGCCACAACCAGACAGAGCTGCTGCACGACGTGACAGCCCATGCCGAGATGCTGGCCTTGACGGCCGCCGAGGAGGCGCTGGGCGCCAAATACCTGGGCGACTGCACGCTGTATGTCACCGTGGAACCCTGTCCCATGTGTGCCGGCGCGCTGGGATGGGCCCAGATGGGCCGCATCGTCTACGGTGCCGCCGACCCCAAACGGGGTTATACGCTGCTCACAGGACCCGTACTGCACCCCAAGACCACTGTCGAAGGTGGCGTACTGGCCGACGAGTGCGAACAATTGATGAAAGAATTCTTTAAAAACAAACGATAGTAACATGAAACCAACATTACTTGTTCTGGCTGCCGGCATGGGCAGCCGCTATGGTGGACTGAAACAGATGGACGGTGTAGGTCCCAACGGTGAGATTATCCTCGACTACAGCGTCATGGACGCCATCCGCGCCGGCTTCGGCAAGGTGGTCTTCGTCATCCGCAGCTCTTTCGCCGAGCAGTTCAAAGCCCGCATCAACGCCGAGCACTACGGCAACCGCATCGCCGTGGAGTATGTCTATCAGGAACTCGACAAGCTCCCCGCCGGCTTCAGCGTCCCCGAAGGACGTGAGAAACCCTGGGGCACCAACCACGCCATCCTCATGGCCAAGGAGGTCATCCACGAGCCTTTCGCCATCATCAACGCCGACGACTTCTACGGCCGCGACGCCTTCGAGGTGATGGCACGCCACTTGGAGACCCTCGACGGTGCTGAAGGTAAATACTGCATGGTGGGCTACCGCCTGGAGAACACGCTGAGCGAGAACGGCACGGTGAGCCGCGGTGTCTGCGAGACCGACGCCAACGGCTTGCTCGTCGGCATGACCGAGCGCACCAGCATTGGACGTACCGCCAACGGCATCGAATACAAGGACGCCGACGGCAGCATGCACCCGCTGCCTGCCGACGCCACCGTCAGCATGAACCTCTTCGGCTTCACGCCCGACTACTTCGCCAAGAGCGAGGCGCTCTTCGTCGACTTCCTCAAGGAGCATGGGCAGGAGCTCAAGTCGGAGTACTACATCCCCTTCGCGGTGAACACCTTCATCCACAACGGTACCGCCACGATGACCGTGCTCAAGACCACCGCCCAGTGGTTCGGCGTCACCTACAAGGAAGACCGCCCCATGGTGGTGGAACGCCTGGCCCAACTTCACGCCAACGGCGTGTATTGATGTCTCCCGCCTGCGGCGAGATCATGGAAATCTTGGAAATCCTTTATCCTTTCTTTGGGGAGGGTATGGATAAATCTTATTAAATCCAATATAATCCAGCATACCATGGACATTCCTCTTGCGGAGCAACTAAAGGCTCTCTCTTTTGAAATACGAGGGGCAGCGATGGAAGTATACAACCATTTCGGTCCCGGATTGCTGGAATCGCTTTATGAAAAGGCATTAATCCTGGAGTTGCAGATGAGAGACATTCGTGTAGAATCACAGGTGCCTGTCCAGGTTACCTACAAAGGGAACATTATCAGCAATGACTACCGACTGGATTTACTGGTAGACGACCTAATCATCCTAGAGTTGAAATCAGTCACCGAGTTAGCTCCTGTCCACTACAAACAACTACGTACGTATCTAAAATTGACCAACAAACCACTTGGTTGGCTAATAAACTTCAACGAAAACGATTTCACCCACGGCATGATAAAAGTCCCCAACCGTTATTTCCGACCCTGACCGCGAAGCGGAAATAATGATTCCAAAGAATTTCCAAGATTAGCCA
>CAMJJD010000069.1 GCA_946406015.1 uncultured Bacteroidales bacterium
CACTTAACACTTAACACTTAACACTTAACACTTAACACTTAACACTTAACACTTACCACTTACCACTTACCACTTACCACTTAACACTTAACACTTACCACTTAACACTCATGAAGAGAATACTCAAGATAATCACTAACAAATATGTCATCGCGACACTGGTCTTTGTGGTGTTGATATTCTTTCTGGACGAGTACAACCTGATGGTGACGAACCGCGTGAAGAACGAAGTCCGCGAACTGCATGCCGAGGAGGAGGAATTGAAGCAGGCCATTATGGAAGACAGCCTGCACAATGCGTCGCTGCGCGACAATCTGGATGCCATCGAGCACTATGGCCGGGAGAACTACTATATGAAACGTTCCAACGAAGATATCTTTGTAATTAAGTAAGGAATGAAAGGGAGTGAAGGGGAGTGAGATGAAAACACAAACGAAAGACAACATGGCAGACAAGATAATAGACAACAAGAAAGACATCAGGAAAGGCAAACATCATTTGTCCTTTCACTCCTTGTCACCACATTTCACCACATTTCACTACATTGCAATCCTGATACTCTTCTTTTCCTTCACCATCACCAGCTGCGAGACATTGCGCAACTTCATGGCCCGCGATCTGGAGGACGAGGACTTCATCATCGGCCAACTCTATGCCGACGAACTGGTGAAGGAAACACCCGTCATCGCTGTGCCGGTACAGGCCGAGAAGCGTCGGCAGGCCGACGGCTGCGACAACGCTCTCGGTCTCAAGTGTGACGACGACGACAACGCCAAACTCTATGAGACGGTCAACTCATGGCTCGGCGTGCCCTATAAATATGGCGGCACCGACCGCTCAGGCATCGACTGTTCGGCGTTCGTCGGACTGGTCTACCGCGAGGTCTACGGAATCACCCTTCACCGTACGGCCAACGACATGCTGCGCGATGTGAACCTCATCGGCCGTCCGCAGCTTCGCGAAGGCGACCTGCTCTTCTTCACCAACAGCAAAGGAAAAGTGTCGCATGTGGGCATCTATCTGAAGGATAACCTCTTTGCCCATTCGTCCACCAGCAACGGTGTCAGTGTCAGCAAGCTCGACAGCAAATACTGGACCGAGCACTTCTACAAAGGCGGCCGGGTAAAATGAGGTTTAATGTTTACGGTTCAAGGGTTTGGGGATGCTCCCATGTTTACCTGTAAAAAAAATCACAATTATATTATAATGAAAAGACAGAACGACAAGAAGACCTATGAGACTCCTGCGTTGACGGTGGTTGCCTTCAAGGTGGAAGCCGGATATGCGTTGAGTCTCCGGATGCTTGCCATCGGGATTGGAAATGCAAGCACCTACGGCGACGACAATGTGGAGGACCGCATCGACGGTGGCTATTGGGGAAATAACGAGAACGGTTGGTTTTAATTGATTGGAAAATGAAACATAGATATACGGTAACTGCAATGCTGCTGGGCGGCGTGTTGCTGCTGACCGCTTGCCTGAAAGATGATTTCGACGGAGGTGTCAGGCTGTCGGTCGAGAGTTTTGTCGGCGACGGCTCGAAGGTGTCGGTGGAGGACAACACGGTGGTTTGGGAGGACGGTGATGCCATCGGACTTAATTCTCAAGGCGTATTTCATGTCCATGTCTCCGACGGTAATGCATATATTGACAATCCCGGATTTAGTACAGTTAGCGCACTTTACCCGTGCCCGTCAGGAAATGGCTTCTTCATATCCAGCAGGCCGACCATTACGGTTCCGGCCACATATAGCAGTTCCGATAATTATATGGTTGGCACCAGGCAGCATATCACTCTGCCTATGGGGGGTTATTATAGCGGTTCGGAGAATCCGACCAGTTTGACTTTCCGTCACGTCAGTGCAGCGGTCAAGGTGATGTTGTGGAATGCCTGTACGCAGGATATCATAGTGGACAAGGTGGTGGTAACAACCGACACATACCGAATCAATGGCTCGGTGACCCTGGATTTGACCAAAGATGACCTTGGCGTAGCCGCATCGTATGCCTCCAGTTCTGCCAGCGACCGCTCTGTTTCCGTCCAGTTCCCGTCCTCTGGTGAAGGGGCGCTTGTGATTGCCTCCGGTGACAATACCAAAAGTGTGCAGGTCCCTATCCTTCCCATCGGCGAGGACAATATAACTATCGAGGTGTATGCCCATGCCTACACTGCCAGTTCCAGTACTAGTATGAAGGTATATTCCTACACGGCATCCAGCCCTGCGCTCGCACGCAACCGTATGCTCACGGCAAAAGTCAAGATAAACACAGATTTCCCCAACCGTCTTGTCACGCTTTCCGGTTCCAGCTATACCGCGCAGGATGGAGACATGCTCACCGGCACAACTACTTCGGAGATTAAGATTGCGGCCGGGGCCACGGTATTCCTTAACAATGTCGACATTACTGTTCCTGACGACGATGGACACAGGTTCTCGGCCTTGGCATGCGAAGGAAATGCAACTATTATCCTGATGGGTACAAACAATTTGACAGGAGGAAAATTAGGTACGGGGCTTCAGGCAGGTGGCCCTTACACTACGCTCACGATAAAAGGCTCTGGCACACTTACTGCCAGGGGACGAGATCATGGAGCCGGTATCGGCAGTGTCAACACGGGCATCTCCGGATATGTCAAAGACTGCGGAAATATCGTGATTGAAGGCGGAACCATTAATGCCTACGGAGGGTCTTATGGTGCGGCAATCGGTGGGGCAGACCAAAAGAACTGCGGCAATATCACCATCACCGGCGGCAATGTCACGGCCTACGGTGGAAACTGGGCGGCCGGTATAGGTACCAGTGCCAGCGGCACAAGCACCTCATCCTGGTGCGACTATATTACGATAAGCGGTGGCACAGTCTATGCAAAAGGAGGTGCACTTGCCGCAGGCATCGGATGCGGTATATATGGTCGTTGCCGATCCATCATCATAAACAATAGCGTTACCCGTGTGGAAGCCGTAAAGGGTGATGACGATGGCGGCAACAGCGCCCCTTGCAGCATTGGCAAGTCGATTAGCGGTAATGGTTTAACTTCATCCTGCACTGGTGTTCTCATAGGGGACACTCAATATGGGAGTGCGGGCATCACCGAGAGCCCGTTTGTCTACGAACCGTAAATATTACATCAACTCATCGAGCTCCAGCCAACGGAGCTCTTTTTCGTCAAGCAGGGCTATCACCTCGCCGATGCGGGTGCTGGCCTTGGTTATCTCATCGGGTGCGCCACCGCTGCTGAGCAACGTTTCTAAGGCGGCTTTCTCTTGGTTGAGAATCTCTATCTCGGCCGTCAAAGCCTCGTATTCTTTCTGCTCCTTGTAGGTAGCCTTTTTTTTAGGTCGGAGGTCGGAGGCCGGAGGTCGGAGTTGACTGGCACGGTTAGTGGTTTTTTCATTTGTCTTTAACTCCTTTATCTTCTTTAACTCCTTTAACTTCTCAATCCTATATTGCGTATAGTTGCTATGGTAGTCCTTTATCTTGCCGTTGCCCTCGAAGACCAAGAGGTGGTCGACAATATGGTCCATGAAGGAGCGGTCGTGCGAGACTATTATCAGGCAGCCCTTGTAGGTCTGGAGGAACTGCTCGAGTATCTGGAGGGTGTAGATGTCGAGGTCGTTGGTGGGCTCGTCGAGGATGAGGAAGTTAGGGTTGGCCATGAGCACCTGCAGCAGGTAGAGTCGCCGTTTCTCGCCACCGCTGAGGTTGCCGAAATAGTTGTACTGCGTGGTGCCGTCGAAGCCGAAGTAGGTGAGGAACTGGTGGGCCGACATACTCTTTCCGTTGTCGAGTTCTATCTCTTCGGCGATGTCCTTCACCAAGTCTATCACACGGCGGTCGGCGGGTGCCGACATGCCGGCTTGGGTGTAGTAGCCGAATTGGATGGTCTGGCCGACGACGACGCGACCGCTGGTAGGTTTAAGCTTTTCTGTAATTATATTTAGGAACGTACTCTTGCCCACGCCGTTGGGTCCCACGATGCCAATCTTCTCGCCTTTCTTAAAGACATAAGAATAGTCATCGATCACATTTGTCCTTTCACTCCCTTCCGCTTCCTCCTCACTCCCTTTCACTCCAAAGGAATAGCATATATTGTAAAGCTCAAGTATCTTGCCTCCGATGCGCTCGGTCTTCACCGTCAGCTGGGGACGGCTGTCGTCGAAACGGGTGTGGGCCTTGGCCTCCAGCTCATAGAAGGCATCGATGCGGGCCTGCGCCTTGGTGCCACGGGCCTGTGGCATGCGACGCATCCACTCCAACTCGGTTCGGTAGAGGCTGCGGGCCTTCTCCACCTCGGCGCGTTCGTTGGCTTCGCGCTCGGCTTTCTTCTCCAGATAGTAGTCGTAGCGGCCTTTATAGTGATACAGTCGTGAGTTGTCGAGTTCGTAGATGTTGTCACAGACGTTGTCGAGGAAGTATCGGTCGTGGGTCACCATGAGGATGGCGAGCCGCTGGCGCGAGAGGAATTCCTCGAGCCATTCAATCATGTCGATGTCGAGGTGGTTGGTGGGCTCGTCGAGGATGAGCAGGTTGCAGTCGTCCATCAGCAGGCGGCAGAGGGCCACTTTCTTCTGCTCGCCGCCGCTGAGGGTTTCCATCTGGCGGTCAAGCAGCGTGTCGACCTTCATACGGCTCAGTATCTCCTCCATACGCTGCTCGAATGTCCATTCGTCCTCGGTCTCTGGACGCTGGACGCTATAGACAAAGTCGCGCACAACCTGCTTGGGGTAGGCCTCTGGAGACTGCGGCAGATAAGCCAGCTTGAGGTCGCCGCGGAAGGTTATCTTGCCTGCATCTTGCAGGGTATTATAGCCTCTCTGACCGGCGGCGGTCATTATTATATTCAGCAGCGTCGACTTGCCGTAGCCGTTGCGGGCAATGAGGGCGGACTTCTGTCCAGCGTTGATGCCGAAAGAGATATCTTCAAACAGCAGTTTGTCGCCGAAGCTCTTGGTCAGGTTCTCTACAGTAAGCAGTGCGTCAGCCATTGGAAGGGGTGTTAGGAAAGACACCCTGCTCGAGGGCGCCGGTATCGGATAGTTTACGGGCGGGGATGCCGCCGACAGTACAGTTGTCTGGGAACGAATTGTTGACCACGGCATTGGCACCGACAGCCACATTGCTGCCTATGGTGATAGGGCCATAGAGCTTGGCGCCGGGACCGACATAGACGTTGTCGCCAAGGGTGGGAGCACCGTTGTAATCGCCGATGGAGGTGGAGGGGTGGATGCGGCAGTTGGCTCCCACTTTGGCCAGAGGGCTGACCACCACCGTTCCGCGGTGCACCAGACACAGTCCCGGTCCAAAGACGTTCTTCGGTACGGTGACTCCCAGCCGCACGGCAAGGTTGTGGTTCAATACCTCAAGCACGGCTCTCGACAGCAGTCGCCACCGACAGCAGTTGGTCAGGTACTCAAGCCGACGCAGCCTCAGCTGGAAGCGCAACTGATCGATACGGAGCCAGTTGTAAAAGCTGACATGCTGTAGTCCATAGGCTGCCATATCGGCACGGACATATTGACGGTATTCCTTGTACGAAGTGATCATCGTGTCAGCTTTCTATATTCCTTGCGGGCCTTCTTCATCAGTTTGAGGAAGCGCTTGTCGGCATGCAGGCGGGCCACGGCGGCACTGGCCACCAGGCGGCCTGCGTCGACATCGCTCTGCCAGTGGTAGCCGGCAATCACACGGCTCTGGCCATACTCGAACCCTCGGGCCAGAATGACGTCGGAACGGTCGGGCGCCACTTCGGTAAGCAACAGGGCGGCGCTCCAGCCGAGGATGGTGTGGCCACTGGGGTAGGAACCGTTGGTGCGCAACCACGCTTCGTCGCCGGGATAGATGGTGGGCTCGTCGTAGAATACGTACGGGCGCGTGCGCATATAGTGGTTCTTGGGCAGCTTGCCAGCCTGGTCGGTGGTGAGGAGACCGGTGACGAGCATCTTGTAGATGGCGGGGGTGTTTGCCTCCGAGAGGGTGATGCCAAGGGTTTCACCAAAAATGTGGCAAATATTGTCCACGCTCCAGACAGCATCTCCCACGGCCATGGACAGACGCGCGCTGTCCTTTCGCTGCTCCATTCCCCAGCGGTACTGCGCCTGGTCGTAGTCGAAGGCCGCGCTGCCTTTTTCCGGCGGAGCCGGCAGGAAGCGGACGGCATTGGGCATGTGGGTGGAGTCGATCAGTGGCGTCTGGGCGAAGAGGACTGTGCCGAGACAGAAGACTATGAGGATGAGAAGTGTTTTCTTGTGCATCATTGATATTTATTGTTTTTCGCCTTCAGACAGCAGACGGTCGGTCTGCTCCTTGGCTTGTCGTCTGATTTCGGGGGTGACGTGCTTGCCTACAGCGCGGAGGGCCACCAACAAGGCCGTCAGGTCGTCGGTGAAGCCGAGGGCAGGGATGAAGTCGGGCACGAGGTCGGCGGGCAGGATGAGGTATCCCAAGGCGCCGATGATGAGGGTCTTGGCTTTGACGGGCACATCCTTCGACTGCAGCACATAGTAAAGCTGCAGGGCAGGGTAGAGCACCTTGCGGCCCACCAGTGCCGCCACATGCTTCACCTTCTTCCAGAAGCCGTCGTCGTTGTAGTGTCGCTCATACTGCGGCGCCGTCTGC
Source organism: uncultured Bacteroidales bacterium (assembly GCA_946406015.1). Lineage (GTDB taxonomy): Bacteria > Bacteroidota > Bacteroidia > Bacteroidales > P3 > Colimorpha. Next base: position 6,619 of record CAMJJD010000069.1, read on the forward strand.
ATAGAGAATTTCTCCATCTTCTATCTTCCTCTTCTATTGTTGTTTTATTGCTGTTCTTTTACTGTTCTTTAGAAAAGTAAAAGAACAGCAGCTAAACAATTGTTTTAAGCAGGTGTTTTCAGCGCCTCCATGATGGCATTGGCGGCCTTGCGGCCGGCACCCATGGCGAGGATGACTGTGGCGGCACCGCTGACGGCGTCGCCACCGGCGAATATGTACTTGCGGCTCGTCTGCCCGTTCTCGTCGGCCTTGATGCCGCCCCACACTTCGCAGTCCAGCCCCGGGGTGCTGGTGCGGATGAGGGGGTTGGGGCTGGTGCCGAGGGCGGCGACGATGGTGTCGGCCTCCACGTCGCACTCGCTGCCCTCGATGGGGCTGAACTTGCGGCGTCCTTTCTCGTCAGGTTCGCCCATCTCCATCTTCACGCAGCGCAGGGCACGCACATAGCCGTCCTCGGTGCCGAGTATTTCGAGCGGGGCGGTCTGGAACATGAACTGCACGCCTTCCTCCATGGCGTGGTGCACCTCCTCGCGGCGGGCAGGCATGTCCATCTCGCCGCGGCGGTAGACCACCGTCACCTCGCTCCCCAGTCGCAGGGCGGTGCGGGCGGCGTCCATGGCCACGTTGCCGCCACCGACGACGATGACCTTGCGGCCCAGGTAGATGGGGGTGTCGTACTGCTCGTCGTAGCCGTGCATGAGGTTGGTGCGGGTGAGGAGTTCGTTGGCGCTGATGACGCCGATGAGGGTCTCGCCCTTCACACCCATGAATTTGGGCAAGCCGGCGCCCGAGGCGATATAGACGGCATCGTATTCCATGTCGTTCATCAGCTGGTCGATGGTGATGCTCTTGCCTATGATGACATTGGTGCGTATCTCGACGCCCAGTCGGCGCAGGTTCTCTATCTCGGGCTCCACGACGCGCTGCTTGGGCAGACGGAACTCGGGGATGCCATAGACCAGCACGCCGCCGGCATGGTGCAGTGCTTCGAACACGGTGACCTGGTAGCCGTGCTTGGCCAGGTCGCCGGCGCAGGTGAGGCCGCTGGGGCCGCTGCCCACCACCGCCACCTTGCGGCCGGCAGGGTAGCACTGGCTCTGCGGCTTGCTGACGGCACGGTGGTTGTCGGCCACGAAGCGCTCGAGGGCGCCGATGGCGATAGGCTCTCCTTTCACGCCCATCACACAGCTGCCCTCGCACTGGGTCTCCTGCGGACACACACGGCCGCAGACGGCCGGCAGCGCCGAGTCGTGGCTGATGGTGATATAGGCTTGGTTGAGGTTCTCCTCCTTGATATCCTGAATGAAGCGCGGAATGTTGATACCCACTGGGCAAGCCTCCACACAGCGGGGCTTCTTGCACTGCAGGCAGCGGTTGGCCTCGACAAGGGCCTGATGCTCGGTGAGGCCGAAGCTCACCTCGTCGAAGTTCTTGGCGCGCACCTTGGGGTCTTGCTCGCGGGGTTTCTGGCGAGGGGCTTTAAGGTCTTTAGAGTCCTTAAGGTCGTTAAGGGCCTTGTCCACCGCCGGAGCCAGGTTGCAGTTGTGGCCACTCTCGGCGGTGGCGATACGGTAGCGGCGTGCGTCAGGGGTCTTCAGCTTGCGGGCGGCCTCGTCGAAGTCCACCAGATGGCCGTCGAACTCCGGACCGTCCACGCAGCAGAACTTCACCTCGTCGCC
>CAMJJD010000070.1 GCA_946406015.1 uncultured Bacteroidales bacterium
GTGACGCCCAAAGCGGTGTAGATGTCGCGGATGGCCTCGCTCTCGAAAGCGCGGTGGCGCATCACTTTCTCCACGTTCAGTATCTTACCGCGCAGCGGCAGGATGGCCTGGAAACGGCGGTCTCGGCCCTGCTTGGCGCTGCCGCCTGCCGAGTCGCCCTCGACGAAGAATATCTCGCATTCGGCGGGGTCGTTGCTTTGGCAGTCGGCCAGCTTGCCGGGCATGCCTGCGCCGCTGAAGGCAGTGCTGCGCTGCACCATTTCGCGGGCCTTGCGGGCGGCCTGACGGGCGCGGGCGGCGAGAATCACTTTGTCCACGATGGTGTGGGCTTCGGTGGGGTGCTCCTCCAGATAGTTCTCCAGCATCTCGCTGACGGCCTCGTCGACGGCACCACGCACCTCGGCATTTCCGAGCTTGGTCTTCGTCTGACCCTCGAACTGCGGTTCGGCCACCTTCACCGAGATGATGGCTGTGAGTCCCTCTCGGAAGTCATCGCCCGTAATCTCCACCTTGGCCTTCTGCAGGAGGCCGGAGCGGTCGGCGTAGTTTTTCAGTGTGCGCGTCAATCCGCTACGGAAGCCGGCCAGATGCGTACCGCCCTCGTGGGTGTTGATGTTGTTCACATAGCTGTGCAGGTTCTCGCTGTAGCCGGTATTGTACTGCATGGCAATCTCGATGGGGATGCCCTTGCGTTCGCCTTCGATATAGATGGCCTCGGGCATCAGCTTCTCGCGGTTCTCGTCGAGGTAGGCGATGAAGTCGCGCAGACCTTTCTCGCTGAAGAAGTGGTCCTGACGGGCGGGTTTGTCGAGTGTGGCGGCGTCCTGGATGGTTGCCTCTTCGGGCAGGCGCCAGTCGGTGATGGTGATGTCGATGCCTTTGTTGAGGTAGGCCAGCTCGCGCATGCGGTCGAGCAGGGTCTCATATTTGTATTCGCTGACGGTGAATATGGAACCGTCGGGGTGGAAGGTGATCTTGGTGCCACGCTTGTCGGTGGTGCCCACCTCCTTCACGGCATACAGCGGTTTGCCTTTGGAGTATTCCTGCTGGTAGACCTTGCCGTCGCGGTAGACGTTGACAATCATGTGGTCGCTCAATGCGTTGACGCACGAGACACCCACGCCGTGCAGACCGCCGGAAACCTTGTATGAGTTTTTGTTGAATTTGCCGCCGGCATGGAGCACGGTCATGACGACCTCGAGTGCCGAGCGGTGTTCTTTCTCGTGCATGTCAACCGGGATGCCGCGGCCGTTGTCCTCGACGGTGATGCTGTTGTCGGGGTTGATCTGCACGTCAATCTTGGTGCAGAAACCAGCCAACGCCTCGTCGATGGAGTTGTCGACCACCTCGTATACAAGGTGGTGCAGGCCTCGTTCGTTGACGTCGCCGATATACATGGCCGGACGCACACGCACCGCCTCCAAGCCTTCCAGTACGGTTATATTACTCGCACTATAGTCAACATTCTGTTTTTCTTCCATATAGATAGTCTTGTTTTTCTTCGTTTAAAGTGCAAAAATACGAAAAAAAACCGATATGGAAGAGGCATTTTATATGTATTATCAACAATTATTTAACACCCTGTTGCTCACCAGAGCGTCAATTGCATCGGATCCTCCGTCGCCGGTGGTTCGTCGGTGCTCTTGGCGACCTCGGGCGAGGTGCTGGCGGTAGCGACAGGCATCTCGGCGGCAGGGGCGGGGACGGGGTCGGCCGGTCGGGCAATCTCCACCGTCGGCACCGCCTCGCAACTGCACTCGGGTGCGGCATAACTGGTTGTGGAACAACGGCCTTTGCCGTCCTGCGCAAAACCGTAGACGTGAAGTTCCTGCCCTTGGAACTGGGTGGGCAACGCGATGGCTACGCGACCTGTGGAGCGGAACACCGGTTCCGCCGGCACCCCTTGCTTGAGCGTCGGGCAGTAGACAAAGATGTGTACCAGGTCGGTATTGCTGCACCGCATCCGTTGCGGATTCTTCGCGAAGCTGACCGTCAGCGAGTTGTGCTCGTCGATAACGGGGGTGCTGAGGGCGATGGGCGCCGTCGGCCCCATGCTGAGCGCCAGCGAGGCATAATCCACCTCCAGCGTGTCGCCTGTAATGCCGAAGCAGGGCTGGTTGATGCTGACGAAAAGATTGTAGGAGGTCATGCCGTATTCGCGGGCTGTGTCGGTGAGCCCCGTGGTGACGGCCCACCGCATGGCTGCTGCCAGCTGCACCTCCTGCTTGAACATCGAGCGGTGTTCCATCTGCTTGTCGGTGCGTGGGTTATGCATCATCCTGGGAAGTCCGCGCATACACCATTTGCCATTCCAGCGGTAACCTACCACCGGTCCTACTTTTCCCTGAAAGCCATCAAGGCCTCCCATACCTATCTTTGCCATATTTGATAACTATTTGAAATATATTTACTTTTTGTAATAACGTTATATACGACGTATTATTGTTTACTAGAATAATTTTTTATTAGGGGTATAGTAATTGTATAGTAAGAGAAGAGTAAGAGTTAGTGGTGCAGATCCCTTTGTTTGAGAGGGATAGAAAGTGGGCGAGAGGGGGACTCTTCGCCATTTTTGCCGTCTCTTGCGGTTTTTATTGTTTCATAAAAGGAAACTCCAACGGAGTATGTAAATGATAACAACATGCTATTAAAAGGGAACACCTACGGAGCAATTACGCCGTAGGTGTTTTCTTTTTAGAATTAACAAGCCAACAATAGTTATCCTTTCTCCGTTAGGAGATTTCTTTTAATCGTTAAATATAATGCTTTTGCCCTGCTATTTTTCTTTTTTCATTTTTTATTATTGAATTTCTTTTGTATCTTTGCAGGGTGATTTATGAAGCGATTATTGCTTATAGTGTTGATTACTATGAGCTTCTGTGCTGTTAGGGCGCAGGAGTTCCGTTGTAGCGTGCAGGTAAACTACCAGAAACTGCTCACCACGACGCAGGCGTACGAGTCGGCGAATGACAAAAAAGTGTTCGACGCTATGAAGCAGGCCATCGAGGACTTTGTCAACGGACGCCGCTGGACAAATATTGATTTTGAGCAACAGGAACAGCTGGATTGTGGTATTTCGCTGATTCTGAGTACGCGCTCCTCGGCTACCGACTTCGCGGGCCAACTGCAGATTCAGCTGCGCCGGCCGGTCTACAACTCGACCTATACGTCGGGCTTGTTCAACTACATGGAGAGTGGCAATTTCAATTTCACATTCAACGAGAGCCAGCCACTCGATTTCGATTTGGGCAATTTCTATAGCAACCTCAGTTCGACGCTGGGCTATTACTGCTATCTGCTGTTGGGTATCTATTTCGACAGCTATGCTCCCGGCGGTGGAGAGCCGTTCTACCAGCTGGCCCAGCAGGTGCAGCAGGCTGCCGAAAGTAGTGGATATGTGGGGTGGAAGAGCAGTGAGGGGGCCAAGAGCCGCTACTGGTTTATGGAGAATCACACCAACTCGGCCTATGCATCGTTGCATCAGGCCTATTACGACTACCACCGCATGGGCCTCGACATGATGACCAAGGACCAGACGAAAGCCCGTCAGGCCATCATCACTGCATTGAGAGACCTGCAGGCTGTGCATAAAAAACGGCCCAACCTGCTGTCGGTGACTCAGTTTGTCGACGTCAAGATACAGGAACTGAACTCTATCTTCACCCCCGCGCCGCAGGAGGAAAAGCAGCAGGTGTATGACCTGGTGAAGGAGATAAGCCCTATCAATGCGGTGAAGATAAAGGAATTTGACATGAAGAAGTAATCGATGGGTGCCTCCTTCGTTCTCGGTAAAAAGAATTATTAATGCATCAATATAATATATTATGACACAAATACCTATACAAAAAGAAACGATAGACCGCATTGCCGCGGCCAACAAAATCAAGAATCCCGGCAAGGCCAGCATCCGCGAGATGCGCAAGATGATCCAGGATGTGGAGAAGGAGACGGGCATCCGCTTTGTGAAGATGGAGATGGGCATCCCCGGCCTGCCTGCCCCGCAGGTGGGTGTGAACGCCCAGATCGAGGCCTTGAAGAGCGGTGTCGCCAGCATCTATCCTGAGATTTACGGCACGGCCGATTTCAAGAAGGAGGCAGCCCGTTTCGTGAAGAACTTCCTCGATATCGACGTCACGCCCGACTGCTGCGTGCCCACCGTGGGTTCGATGCAGGCCGGCTTCGCCTCGTTCCTCACCCTGACGCGTTACGACGCCAAGAAGACAAAGGTGCTCTTCATCGACCCCGGTTTCCCTGTGCAGAAGCAGCAGTGCCGCGTGCTGGGCATCCCCATGAAGGCTTTCGACGTGTACGAGTACCGTGGTGACAAGTTGCGCGACAAATTGGAAGAGGAACTGAAGGACGGCGATGTGGCCTGCATGATTTTCAGCAGCCCCAATAACCCCGCCTGGTTCTGCTTCACCGAGCACGAGTTGCAGATTATCGGCGAGATGGCCAATAAGTATGGTGTCGTCGTCATGGAAGACTCTGCCTATTTCCTCATGGACTTCCGCAAGGACTATAGCGTCCCCGGCAAGGCTCCTTTCCAGCCCACCGTGGCCAAGTATACCGACCTGTACGTCATTATGATCAGCGGTTCGAAGAGCTTCAGCTATGCCGGTGAGCGTATCGCCATGATGGTCGTCAGTCCTAAGCTGTTCAACATGGAGTGCCCCGACCTGGCCCGTTTCTACAGCCAGACGCAGCTGGGCCGTGCCCTCATTTTCGGCACGCTCTACTGCCTCAGCAGCGGCACCGCCCACAGCGTGCAGTACGCCATGGCTGCCATGCTCAAGGGCGCCAACGACGGTACCTTCAACTTCGTGAAGGACATCAAGGAGTATGGCGAGAAGGCTGGTATCATGAAGAAGCTCTTCACCGACAACGGATTCTATATCGTATATGACAAGGATATGGGCGAGGATATCGGTGACGGCTTCTACTTCACCTTCTGCTATCCCGGCTACGAGGGTGTCGACCTGCTGAACGAACTCATCCGCTACGGCATCAGCGCCATCGCCCTCGACATCACGGGCTCGCACAAGCAGGGCATCCGCGCCTGCGTGGCCCTCGTGCAGCGCGACCAGTTCCCCGACCTCAAGGCCCGCCTCGAGGCTTTCCACAAGGACCATCCTGTGAAGTAAAATCAGAGATTGATAATAAAAAAGGCTGGCACAATGAAGTGCCAGCCTTTTTTATTATCAAAATATTGATTACTTCTTCAGGTTTTTGTATTCCTCGTTCAGGCCTTCGACAATCTCGTCGGTGATGTCCATCCCGTTGTTGATGTAGAGGGTGGCCTGCTTGGTGAGGATGATGTCGAACTGCTGGTTGGCGGCGTTGTATTCGCGCACGAAGGCGTAGATGGCGTTCATGACCTTGGAGGTCTCGGTGGCCTGCTTCTCGGCGACCTTGGCCATAAGCTCCTGCTCGAGGGTCTGCATCTTCTCGGCGCGTTGCTTCAGTTCTGCTTCTTTGGCCTGCTGCTGGGTAAGGGTCATGGTGGAACCGTTCTGCAGGTAGTTGTTGTAGTCTTTCTGGAAGGCTTCGACCTGCTGCTGTCCGTAGTGACGTTGCTGCTCGGTGTAATCCTTCAACTGCTGCTCGAGGTCGATGGCGTATTGGTATTTGGCCAGCAGTGTGTCGGTGTCGATATAGGCTACTTTAAGGCCACCTTCGGTCACCATGGGAGCGGTGGCGTCGGGGTTCTGTTTGCTATTATTGTTGTTGCTGCATGCCACCATTGTGGAAATGAGGATGATGGCGAGGGTTAGAATGGTGTTTTTCTTCATGTTCTTTATGTCTTTTTTCATTTTTCAACTTCTCCAATGGTGTCGATGGCGCGCTGTACGCGGCGGATGGTCTCCTCTTTGCCGAGCATCATGACGAGCGTCAGCATGTCGGGGCCGACGGTCTTGCCGACTACGGCGAGGCGCAGCGAGTTCATCACCGAACCCATGTTGAGTTCGTTGCCCTTGATATAGTCTTCGAGGAGTGCCTGATGGATGGCGTCGTATTCGAAGGGGACGGAATTGAGTATCTCGATGACCTTGGCCATATGGACGGTCATGCCGGCTTTCCAGCGTTTCTTGATGGCAGCGGGGTCGTATTCGGTCGGGGCGACGAAGAAGTAGCTGCAGGTGTCCCACAGTTCGCTGGGGAAGGTGATGCGCTCTTTCATCAGGGCTGCAACGCGCACGACATATTCGTGTGCGGCCTCGAGGCCATGCTCTTTGAGTTGGGCTTCCAGATAGTCGGCAACCTGCTCGTCGGTGAGCTGCTGGAAGTATTCGTGCTGGAACCAGCGGGCTTTCTCGACGTTGAATTTGGCGCCGCTCTTGCTGATGTGTTCGATGCTGAAGAGGCGGATGAGCTCGTCCATGGTCATCAGCTCCTGGTCGTTGCCGGGGTTCCAACCCAGCAGTGCCAGCATGTTGACCACCGCCTGTGGCAGGTAGCCTTGCTCGCGGTAGCCGCTGCTCTTCTCGCCGCTCTTGGGATCGTGCCAGTCGAGCGGGAAGACGGGGAAGCCGAGGCGGTCGCCGTCGCGCTTGCTGAGTTTGCCGTTGCCCTCGGGTTTGAGCAGCAGGGGCAGGTGGGCGAATTGCGGCATGGTGGCCTCCCAGCCAAAGGCTCGGTAGAGCATCACGTGGAGCGGGGCAGAAGGCAGCCATTCTTCACCACGGATGACGTGGGTGATCTCCATCAGGTGGTCGTCGACGATGTTGGCCAGGTGGTAGGTGGGCATGCCGTCGCTCTTGAAGAGCACCTTGTCGTCCAGCAGGCGGCTGTTCATGGTGACGTCGCCACGGATGAGGTCGTGCACGGTGATGTCAAGGTTCTCGGGGAACTTGAAGCGCACCACGTAGGGCTCGCCGCTGTCGATGCGACGCTTCACTTCGTCGGCGCCGAGGGTGAGGCTGTTCTCCATCCTTGTGCGGGTGGTGCAGTCGTATTGGAAGGTCTTCTTCTGAGCCTCATATTCTTTGCGCTTGGCCTCGAGGGCTTCGGGCCGGTCGAAGGCGTAGTAGGCCCAGCCGTCGGCGAGCAGTTGCTCGGCATATTGGCGGTAGAGCGCCTTGCGGTCGCTCTGACGGTAGGGGCCGAAGGGGCCGCCGATATGGACACCCTCGTCGAACTGGATGCCCAGCCAATCGAGAGCCTCGATGATGTATTGTTCGGCACCCGGCACAAAACGGGTTTGGTCGGTGTCTTCTATGCGCAGAATCATCTTGCCGCCTTGCTGACGGGCGAAGAGATAGTTGTAGAGGGCGGTGCGCACACCGCCGATGTGAAGTGGCCCCGTGGGGGAGGGGGCGAAGCGTACTCTTACCATGTAAGGTCTAAGGTTTTGTGTTATAAGATTATTTCATGAAGGTCCCCAGCTTGTAGGCTACGGAGAGCATCACGGCGTTGTTGTTTCCGTTGGGAATCTTGGGGAGGTTGTTGATGTTGGTGATGATACCTGCCTGGGCGTCATTGATAATGCGTAGCACGTCGACATCCTCGGAGACGGCGATGAAGCCATGGTCGACAAAGATGGAGAATGTGTAGTTGCCATGCTCGTAGCTGAGGCCGAAGATGGCGCTGACATCCAGACGGCTGATGTGGTTGAACAGGGCTCGGTCGTCGGCCGTGCCGCTGAAGTTGACATCATAGTTGGCGGCACGTGAGGTGTAGCCAGGGGTAATCATGCGGTCGGCATAGCGGCCGATGAGGCCGTAGCTGACGGCAGGTCCGAGGTAAAGCCCCACAATGTGGCCCGGCTCACGGATGGGCAGCTCCATGTGGATGCCGGCCAAGATGGGCAGCTGTACATAGTAGGCGTGGTGATAGCCTTCACGGAACGACAATGTGTTGTCGTGCTCATACACCTCTTGGAAACTGTTTCCGCGACGCACCAGGTTGAGACCTGTCTGCAGATAGAATATCTCCGACAGCGCCGTGGGGCTGTGTTTGAAAGTGTAGTTGATGTAGCCTCCCACGTTGGCTCCCAGAATGGGTGATTTGGTACCCAAGTCGTCGGCGAGAGTGGCGGTGCCAAGGGCGACTTTCACACCGTAGTCGTCGAATTGTGCGTGGGCACCCATGATGCCCATCAAGCCCATTAAGCCTAGTAATAATATCTTTTTCATTGTCTTATAATTTTCTAAGGATAAAATCGGTCATCAGTTGGTAGAGGTTCAAGCGGGTGTTGCCTGTGGCGTCGTAGATGCTGTGGTTCTTGTTGGGGTAGATGCGGAATTCGAACTGCTTGC
>CAMJJD010000071.1 GCA_946406015.1 uncultured Bacteroidales bacterium
TAAGTGTTAAGTGTTAAGTGGTAAGTGCGCTTCGACTCTTTGACTTTTCTATTATCAACCGTAAACTTTATCCTTCTCAATTATTAATTTTCAATTATCTACACCTTCAGTTTTTGTCCCACACGAATGTTGTCCCCCTTCAGCCCGTTGCGCTTCTTGAGAGTCGCCACGCTTATGCCATGTTTGCGGGCTATGCTCGAAAGAGTGTCGCCCTTTCGTACCGTGTAGTAGTGTCCGCTGCCGCCCTTGGTGCTACTCTTGCCCGCCGGCGTCACCTTCACGGGACGGCGCAGCAGGCTGTCGGCCGACCACTTGCTAATGCTGTCCTGCATCCGCAGGAACGGTTCCACTTTGTTTGTCGGCAGCGTAATGGCCAGACTGCCCGATGAGGCAGGTACCAGGTCCACACGATATTGCGGGTTCAGCGCCCGCAGCGCCTCCATTTCCAGCCCCGTCGCCTGTGCCACATAGTGCATCAAAACATCGCGGTGCACCACCACCGTATCCGTCCGCACAGGCATCTCCAACCGTCCGGGTCGCAGACCGTGGGTCTCATAGTAGTTCATCACATATATCACCGCTATCAGCGACGGAATATATCCACGGGTCTCCCGCGGAAGATTGTAGTAGATCTGCCAGAAATCGCGCTTTCCGCCACTGCGGGCGATGGCCTTGTTGATATTGCCAGGGCCGCAGTTGTAGGCGGCAATGGCAAGCGTCCAGTCGTTGAACACGCGGTGCAGGTCGCTCAGATAACGCGCCGCCGCATAGGAAGCCTTCACGGGGTCGCGACGCTCGTCGAGCACCGAATTCACCTCCAGGTCGTACACACGCCCCGTGTTGTACATGAACTGCCACAAGCCGGCGGCGCCCACCCTCGAAGTGGCCTCGGGATTCAGTGCACTCTCCACTATCGTAAGGTACTTCACTTCGTCCGGCACTCCGTAGCGGTCCAACGCCTCCTCGAAGAGAGGGAAGAACCTCTCCCGCTGCATCAGTGTCAAGTCCAGACGGCGCGACATGATGCGGAGATATAGACGGATGTGAGCCCTTACCTCGCTGTTCATTGCCATCGGCACCACCGTGTGCAGTGCGCGCATACGGGTCTCGAACACCGAATCCGGCAACGCATCGAACTCCTCCAACGAAAACGAGCTGCTGCTACGCAGGTGGTGGTGCGCGAAACGTCGCATATAATAGCTATTCAGCAGACTGTCGTACGATTCGCTGTAGCGGCGTGTCATCAACTCTGCGTCCCCTTCTTGTGCCTCTGCACGAGGCATATAGAGCAACGTGCACAGCAACACGACAATCCCGATAATCCTTACTTTCATGTACTCTGTAACGACAAACGACTAATATTATTATGTCTTCATTAAAAAAAGATGAGCCGCACTCAATCTCCCAATTACTTTCGTGTTCATATTCAATTTGTTCTTGGACTTTCCCCTAAGAGCGGCTGTCTGTCGACGAAGAAATGACGATGGTGGAGGTGGAATGGATGAAGGGGGAGTTGATGGTGTGTTGAAAAAATATTTGAAAATAATTGCCGGGAATTCATTTTTATTTCCTATCTTTGCACTCGGAAAATAATAACAAAAAACATATATTGACATGAGTAAAAGAAAGTACACGCTGGTAATCAATCCAGGTGCCACATCGACGAAGGCTGCCATTTATGATGGTGAGAACGAAGTGTTTACCGAGAACCTCTCCCACCCCATCGAGGAAATCCAGAAGTTCCATGAGGTGGCCGATCAATTTGAATACCGCAAAGGCGCCATCCTCGACATGGTGAAGCGCCATGGTGTCGGCACCGACGAGATTGCTGTCGTCATGGGTCGCGGCGGCCTGACCCGTCCCTGTGAGAGCGGTTGCTACCGCGTCAACGAGCTGATGAAAGAGGAATGCCACGCAGGTATTCAGGGAAAGCACGCCTGCAATCTGGGTGCCTTGATCAGCGATGCCATCGCCACTGAGATTGGCCTTCCGTGCGCCTATATCGCCGACCCCGGCATTGTGGATGAGCGTCCCGATTTCGCCAAAATTTCGGGTCACCCCGTCTTCGACCTCGACCCCAAACGTGAAGGCGTCATCTGGCACTGCTTGAACCAGAAGATGACTGCCAAGCTCTATGCCCGTGAGCTCGGCAAGCATTACGAAGACCTCAACCTCATCATCGCCCACATGGGCGGCGGCGTCAGCGTGGGCGTGCATGAGCACGGCCGTGTGACTGAAGTGAACCGCGCACTCTGCGGCCTTGGTGCCTTCTCCCCCACCCGTTGCGGCTCTATCAACGCATCGAAGCTCATCGAGGTGGCCTGCAGCGGCAAGTACGACGAGGCCAAACTGAAGAAGATGGTCACTGCCGAAGGCGGCTTTGTGGCCTACCTCGGCACCAACGACGCCTACGAGGTGGAGAAGAAAGCCCTGGCCGGCGACGAGAAGTGCCAATTGCTGGTGGAAGCTTTCACCTATCAGGTGTCGATGGAAATCAGCCGTCTGGCAGCCGTGGTCAAAGGCAAGGTCGACGCCATCATCCTCACCGGCGGCATCGCCTACAGCAAACCCTGGATGGCCATGATTGAGGAGCGCGTGGGCTGGATTGCTCCTGTCAAGATATACAAGGGAGAGAACGAGATGCTGGCCCTCGCCATCTGTGGCAAGGAAGTTCTCGACGGTGTGCAGGTGAAAGAGTATAAGTAAAAGTGGAGATAAGGAGATTTGTCTGAACCCCTTAACTCCTGAAAAATCGACTTCCTGGCTTTTCGACCTTCAACCGTAAACAGTAAACTTAATAAAGAATAGGGTATAATTCAATATGAAAAAGAAAATAGCAATGGCAGCAGTGCTGCTTTCGATTTTCGGTTTTCAGTTTTCAACCGTCCAAGCCCAGCAGGTGAAAATCAAGAAGGGCAAGGTGACGATGTCGGAGGAGTATTACAACTCGCTGATGGCACAGACGGCACAGCTCGACGCTGCGCGTGCCCGCATTGCGGAGCTTGAGGCAAAGCTTGCCCGTCCTGCCATGAAGAACTTCAACGATTCGGCTTCGTACGCTATTGGACGCGACATGTACACGAACTGGACACAGCGCCAGTTGGGCATCGACGCTAAGATGGCTGCGCAGGCCATGCTGGACGACGCCAACGGATACAGCCAGCTGTCGGACGCCCAAGCCGCTCCGTTGCTGCAACGGTTCCAGATGGAATTCGAACGCAAGCAGCGTGCCGGAGTGCAGCAGAACATCGACGCCGGAGCCAAGTACCTGCAGCAGATAAGCAACAACAAGTCGGTCTACACTACACCCAGCGGCTTGAAGTATCGCAAGATTAAAGACGGTAACGGCAAGAAACCCAAGGTCACCGACCGCGTGAGGGTACACTACACCGGCACGTTGATCGACGGAACGAAATTTGACAGCAGTGTGGATCGTGGCAAACCCATCGACTTCCGCCTTAACGAAGTCATCCCCGGCTGGGCCGAAGGACTGCAACTGATGGACGAAGGCTCGAAATACATGCTCTACATCCCCTACAATCTCGGTTATGGCGAACAACCTGCCGGTTCCATCCCGCCGGGCTCAACGCTGATATTCGAGGTGGAGCTGCTGGAAATCAATCCAAAGTAACGGTTAACGGTTAATGATTAACGTTTAAAGTAGTGGGCAATTCTTTTGGAGATAGATTCAGAGTAACCACCTACGGCGAGTCCCACGGACCCGCCGTAGGTGCTGTTATCGACGGCTGTCCGGCGGGTGTGGCGATCGACATGGACTTTGTACAGCTCCAGCTGGGGCGCCGCCGCTTCGGAGCTCCGCGTCAAGAGGAGGATGTGGTTGAATGGCTTTCTGGTTTGGAGAACGGCATTACACTGGGCACACCGCTAGCTTTCCACATCCGCAACAAAGATGCACGCCCCGAGGACTATGCCCACCTGGCGCACCTGTTCCGCCCGGGACATGCCGACTACACCTACTACATGAAGTACGGCCACCAGCCCACGGGGGGTGGCCGTGCATCGGCCCGCGAGACAGCGGTGCGGGTGGTGGCAGGCGCCATTGCCCGGCAGCTGATGCCCGAGGTCGGCATAAACACGGAGGCCGAACCTACTCTGTCCGTAACGGAGGAAAACGACACCTATGGCGGCATAGTGAAATGTCGGGTGACAGGGGTGCCTGCCGGCATCGGCGAACCCATCTTCGGCAAGCTGAACGCGCAGTTGGCGGCTGCCATGATGAGCATCCCGTCGGCCATAGGCTTTGAGATGGGCACCGGCTTTGCTGCGACACGGATGAAGGGCAGCGAATATGCCGACAAATGGAATGGCCTCTCTCCCCACCCCTTGACACAGACCAACCATTGCGGCGGCATCCAAGGCGGCATCAGCAACGGGATGCCGGTTGAATTCCGCGTGGCCTTCCACCCCGTGGTGTCGACTCCGCAGCCTGTGGAGTGCCTGCACGAAGACGGCCACCTGCAGACGGTCGGTATCGGCGGCCGACACGACCGCTACCACATCGATCGGGCCGCCGTGGTGGTGGAGGCGATGACGGCATTGTGTTTAATCAATTATATGTTATGAAGAGAATAGGTTTAATGGGGCTAATATGCCTAATGGGTTTAATGTGTTTGGTGGGCTGCAAGCATGACACCTTCACCATCAGCGGAACGCTTGAGGGCGGGGCGGGCCATACCCTGTGGCTCGAGGAGATTGCGCCCGACGGGCCGTTGTTCATCGACAGCATCCCGATGGACAGCAAGGGGCGTTTCAAGTACAGCTACAAGATGCCCTACCGTTCACTCTACAACCTGCACACCACGGCGGACAACTACATCGTCACCCTGCCCGACTATGGCGAGCACCTGAAGATTGGCGGCCGCTACGACAACTTGTCAGTGAGCTACACCGTCGACGGCTCGCCCGAGAGCGGCTTGCTGTGGCTGTTGCAGCAGTTCTCGAACGACGGAAACGAAGTGCTGAAGGCGTTGGTCGACACCACGAACCGCTATGCCCAGCTTTACTTCGACAAGCAGATTACAGAGCAGCAGGTGCTCGACAAGAAAGACGAGACAGACAGTATCTATACGGCCACCTTCCAGGAGCAGCAGGACTACATCTACCGCTTCTTGCAGGAGAACCGCGGCTCGCTGAGCACGCTGATAGCGCTCTACAAACCTTTCAACAACCGGCTGCTCATCGACACGCGCGACCCCAACAGCATCGAATGGTACGACCTGGTGCTTGAAGGCCTGCAAGAACGCTATCCGGACAACCCCCACACGCTCCACTTCAAGAACACCACCGAGCATCTGCGCTCGGCCCTCAGCCGCCAGTAAATCTACTTGCTAAAAAGACAGCCTCCCGATGTCACCTTTCGGGAGGCTTTTGCGTTTAATAGGGTAAACAAACCTTTAAAACAACATTGATTATGGAAGACATGATTTATCCCTTGAAGGATCTGCTCTCAACATTGGGATGGCTGACAGCCATCGTCATTGTGGTCTGGTTCTACTACCGCTACAAGAAGTTGCAGGAAGACCAACGTACCGACCTTATGATGAAAGCACTGGAGAAGAGCGACAACCCCGATGAAGTGTTGCGCAACATGCAGAAACCACAAAAGAGCCTGCGCGAACGGCTGGTAGCACGCGCCGGCTGGGGCTGGGGCCTGACCATCGTAGGGGCTATTCTTGTGCTGATGCCCTTCGTCTATGGCATCGTGATGGTTTCAAACGGAGGTATTTGGGAAGACGTGTTTGACGATGCAGGCCCCTTCAGTTTCATCGGCGCTGTGCCGTTCGGTATCGGGTTGGGATTCCTCCTCTCCTACCACGCCGGTAAGAAGATGCTCAAAAACAACGATTAGTACTTCAAGGCCACAATGACACAGGAACGGTTTGCCGAACTGGTCAGAAAGGAGCAGGAAGTGTTGCGACGCTTTCTGCTGGCCCTGTGCGGTGGCTGTCGCGAAGAAGCCGAGGACCTGGCGCAGGAAACCCTCATCAAGGCGTGGTTATCCTCAGAAAGGTATGTTGAACGCTATAAGTTCAGCACATGGCTCTGCAAGATTGCCTACCATTGCTATGTTGACCACCTTCGACGTATGGCTCCCACTCCCCTGCTCCTCGATGAGGGGCTTCCCTTGCCTGCCACTGAACAAACCGATGCTGCTTTTCGCTACGAGACATTGCATAAGGCGCTGTCGAAACTGCCGATGAAAGAACGTACCACCCTCTGTCTCTTCTACCTCGAGGAGCAGAGTATCCGAGAGATTGCCATCGCCACCGGCAGCAACCCGCTGGCCGTCAAAAAACAGTTGAGCCGCGGACGGGAACATTTACGTAAACTATTGCAAGATGAAAGATGATTTGAACACCCTGTTTGACAACTACCGTCCCGAGCTGGGCGATGCCGACGAGTATATGGAGCGGCTGCAGCAGAAGATAAAAGTGATGGATGGGGTGAAACACTATGCCGACGCACAACGTCGACTTTACCGGCGTTGCATGCTGGTGGCCTTCGTCACCGGCATTGTGGCAGGTGCATTGGCGGTGGTTTATCTGATGCTGCATCCCATGGTCCCGACAGAAAAGATGTCGCGCATGGTGTTGTGGACAATAGAACTCAGACCCGTACTGACTGCTCTCATGGTGGTACTGGTCAGTACTGCTGCTGCCATACTCCTTACCCGTCAACCTGAGACAGAGAGTTCCTTCTCGCGCAACACACCGTGATAGAGCTGGTCGTGGCAGGTGCCGCAAGCGGTATAACCTAAAGCGGTGTAGTATTTCTCCAAAGAGAGGTTGCCGACGGCAGAGTCGAGCCGCAGCAAAAGGATCTGATGCTCTATGGCGTATTGTTCGACATAGAGCATCATTTGTTTGCCTACGCCTTTGCAGGCTGGGTCGGTGACCAGATGGTGCAGGTAGTAGGCGCTGCCTGAAAGATTGCCGGTGTACACTCCGTCGCGCGTCCAGCGCACATCCTCGGTGTAGAGCGCAATGGCCACTACTACCCTGCCCTCCTGCTCTCCCACCAGGAAGTAGCCGATATTCTTCTCCCAATAGGAACGAGGATAGCGACCGAAGTAGTCGGTCTCGTTCCACTGATGCAGCCCCACGACATTCATCCAATCGATGCGACGCTGGACGAGCGTCATGATGGCGTCAACATCCTGCAATCTCGCCTTTCTGAAGGTCATAAAGCTTAAGCGAATGGTCGGTGGGATTGAAGACGGCGTAGTTGCGGTTGAGAAGCCAATCGCCTGTATTTACATAGGTTGCATTGCCCAACGGCATCACCAATGGGGTGTGGCGGTGGCCGAAGACACAGTAGTCGAAGTGCTCTTGTTGCAGACGTTCCTTGCAGTAGCGGACGATGCCCTCGCGGTCGTCGCCGAGGTAGTGAAGCGTGTCCTGCCGGGCATGCTTCTCTTTGTTGGAATCGCTCCAACGGTTGGCTAAGGGGAATGTCCAACTGGCAGGCAGCAGCGCGAAAAGACGTTGGTTGAGACGACTGCGGAAGATACGGCGTAGCAGGTCGTAGTTCTTGTCCAGATGTCCCTGTCCGTCGCCGTGGCCGATGAGGAAACGCTGTCCATCTATCTCCATCACCTCGGGGTCGTTGTGCATCACTGCGCCCATTTCTTTCTCCAGATAGTCGAAAAGCCACATGTCGTGGTTGCCGATGAAGAAGTGCAGCTCCACCCCAAGATCCGACAGTTCGGACAGCTTGCCCAGCAGACGTGTATGGCCCCGAGGAACCGTATAGTGGTAGGTGAACCAGAAGTCGAACATGTCGCCTAGCAGGAAAAGCCTCCGGCAATCGCCCTTGATGCCATCCAGGAAGCGGCAGAGCTCACGCTCACGCTGGAGCGAATCGCCGCCACTTCCCAGATGGGCGTCACTGACAAAATAGGTTAGCGAAGCCATGTGCGCGGGTTTTGCGAGGCGGTGCCTTTCCAGAGTTGGAAACTGAATTCGGCCGAACCCTCCTCGTTGGTGTATACTGTGCCCAGGTTCTGCTTGGTGCTCACCTTGGAACCTTCTTTGACGGTCACACTGCCCATATTGGCATAGACCGACATATAGTCGCCGTGGCGGACAATGATGCCGCGGGTGCCGTTGGGGCAGGTGAAGACGCGGCTCACGGTGCCGTTGAAGAC
>CAMJJD010000072.1 GCA_946406015.1 uncultured Bacteroidales bacterium
TTCCCTGAATGGGATAAAAACACCGAACTGCGCACACCGACTTTTGCCGGCAGTGCCGACAGTGCACTAGCCATTCTATATGAACTGTATTGGCAGGACGGCAAAGAGCATCTCTACTATCCCATTGTTCAACTAGAGAACGCCCTCGGCCGGCGGCACGACGAGGCCATTGTTCCACCCGACACTGCGGAGTTCTACATCCCGATGCAGAGCGGTACCAATGCCAACCTCGGCCAAGGATGGGAGACAGACTACAGCCAACACCTGCTGCTCTACACCGAATGGGCGTTGCGCAGCTGTAAGTTCTATACTGAATTATACCGTGACCTCGGTGAGCCAGACCTATGGCATTCGCGCGACACGGCAGTACGCATGCGGATAGAACATCTGCCCAGCAACGGATCCACCTTGATACGTGTCTCAAATACAAAAGGCCAGCCCACGGCGATACGCTACTATATTGTCGGCATCTACAACCCGATTAAACGTACATGGGGCACCAAGGTTGAAGAACGAGACAAGATAAAGATAAGCCCAAAGCAGTGGCAGGTGGTGCTACATCTGGCCGATACCATCAACTCCCTGCCCTGGGAAAACCCTCAAAGGACAATCGACGGCAACTGGTACTTCTTCGAATACCGCCACGGCGACTCCTACCGCTCGCACTACACCTGCTCCGACAACATACGTCTGGCGGAATACCTATGGAAACTATTTGAGAAACCCAAACGGAAGAGACGACAATGAAAAAGATACTACTGACACTACTTGCAGCGACACTCTTCTTGCCTGCCATATCTCAGAACGTCGAATTCTCCGACCACCAAGGACGCGTGGTCGACGCCACCACCGGCAAGCCACTACCCAACGTGAAGGTGACTCACGCCATCGGCGGCCAATCCGACGCACAAGGCCGATTCACTGTACGCTATTACAAGAACGACATCGACCAGCGCGTCGTTGTATCCCATCCCGGCTACTGCAGCGACACCTTCAGCTATGCCCCAACCTTTGTCAGCCTGCGCCGCGTAACCGCACACTCACAAAAAGGACGCCCCAAGGTGGCCGTGGTGCTCTCGGGCGGCGGAGCCAAAGGTGTGGCCCATATCGGTGCCCTCAAGGTCATCGAAGAGGCGGGCATCCCCATCGACATCATCTGCGGTACCAGTATGGGAGCCCTCATCGGTGCCCTCTACAGTGTTGGCTACTCGACCGACTTCCTCGATTCGCTAGTGCGCTCGCAGGACTGGGCGGCCCTGCTCAGCGACCGTACCGACCCTGCATACCTCACCTTGCGCCAACGGGAGGAGCAGAACACCTATGTGGTCATACGCGGACTGGGCGGCGAGCAACCCCAACGCGGCGGACTCATCCGCGGACGCAACCTCAACATGCTGTTCCGCCAACTCTGTCGCGATTATCTCGACAGCATCAGTTTCGACAGCCTGCCGATTCAGTTTGCCTGCATCGCCACCGATATCGTCACCAACAAAGAGGTTGTCTTCCACAGCGGCCGCCTCATCCAGGCCATGAGGGCCTCGATGGCGATACCCGGAGTGTTCACCCCCGTACGTATGGGCGACATGGTGCTTCTCGACGGTGGTCTGCGCAACAACTACCCTGCCGACGTGGCACGCGACATGGGTGCCGACATCGTCATCGGTATCAGTGTGCAGGACCTGATGACCCAATCGGAAGACATCAACGACGTGGGGGCGGTCATGGGTCAGCTCATCAGCATCAACAGCCGCAACAAGTTCACTGACAATATCAAACTAAGCGACATATTCATCCATGTCGACGTGAGCGGCTATAGCGCGGCCAGCTTCACCAACGCCTCCATCGACACCCTTCTGTGTCGTGGCGAAGCGGCCACCCGCTCACTATGGAGCCGATTGTTGGCACTCCGCCAGCAGCAGCATATCGACAGCGTAATCTATCCCCTTCCCGATGCCAAACACGGCATTCCGGACATGGGCGACAGACCGATGCCCACCACCACAGTCACACGTACACCCATTGCCTCGGCGGGCTTCCGTTTCGACAGCGAAGAGATGGGAGCCATCCAGCTGGCTGTCAAGATACCGTTGCACAAGCACCTCCCCATAGGACTCGGCGGCACCCTCCGTCTCGGCAAACGGCTCATGGCCAGCGCTGAAGCCATAATGCTCACCCATCAGTCGAGATTCAACCCCACCCTTTCCTATACCTTCCGCAACAACGACCTCGACCTTTACACCGCCGGCACTCGCACCTACAACGTGCGCTACCGCCAACATACGGTCAACCTCACGCCCATCGACTTCCGGCTGCACCGCTACGACATACGTGCCGGATTGCGCTGGGATTATTACAACTACTATGGCCAACTGCTTTCGGCCACCGGCAACCTGCCGTCGGTCGACAACGACGCATACATCTCCTACTTTGCCAAGGCCGACCTGAATACGGAGAACGACTGGTACTTCCCCACACGAGGCAACCGCTTCCATGCAGCCTATTCCTATCACACGACCAACTTCTACGGATTCGACAACGAAATCGGTCTCAGCGACATCATGGCACACTGGCGTATCAACCTGCCATTAAGCAACCACTGGACACTCCAGCCCATGCTCTACGGCCGGTTGCTTCTGGGTGGCGACAGCCCATTGGCATTCTACAATATTGTGGGTGGCGAGTGGTTCGGACATACCGTCGAACAACAACTGCCCTTCGCCGGCATCGGAAACGCCGAGACTTGCCAGCGACACTTCGCCGCAATACAGATGCAGATGCAGTGCCATCTATTCAAAAACCATTACCTGCTGTTGCGCGTCGCCGGCGCCTATCAGACCGACGACCTGGCACAGCTGAGCACCGACGGCCTCAACATAGGATTCCAGGCCGGCTACAGCCTCAGCTCCATTATCGGTCCCGTCGATGCACGTATCGGATACTCCAGCCATACCCGCAAACCCTATTTCTTTATCAACTTAGGTCATATCTTTTAAATCGTCATCATGGCTCCTCTTCACATCATCATGCCTGTCAAGGACTCGCCCGATACCACCCGCGAGGCCATCATGGCTTTGTTGCAGACACCCGACATCGACTTCACCGTATACAACGATTTCAGCAGCCCGGAAAACACCGCCCTACTACAACAACTGGCTCAGGAACAAGGCTTCCGGCTCATCAACTGGGCCGATCGGACCGACCATCCGTCACCCAATTACCGTCTCACACTGCAGGATGCACAACAACGGGCACTTGCCAATGGAGCCCATCTAGTTATCGTCGAAAGCGACGTGCTGGTGAAGCCCGACACCATTACGCGACTCTGCGACATGGTGAACGACGAAGTGGGCATGGTGGCCGCCGTCACCGTCGACAACGAGGGGGTCGTCAACTTCCCCTATCAATACGCCCGCCGACTGCACGGCGACGTTGTCAATACCCGCAAACGTTTCAGCTTCTGCTGCACTCTGCTTACTAATCGGCTTCTGCAGGCTTACGACTTCCACCGGCTGGACCCCACAAAGGCCTGGTACGACGTCACCATCTCACACCAGTCAATACAACTCGGATTACACAACCTTCTGATGCTCAACAACCCTGTCATACACCGTCCCCACTCCTCACGTCCTTGGAAGCAACTGAAATACACCCATCCGCTGCGCTACTATTGGCAAAAAATCACACGCAAACGCGACCGCATATGAAAGTGTATAGCCTCTTGGTTGTCAAGGACGAAGCCGATGTTGTCGGATTCTCACTCAACGATGCTTGTCGCTGGAGCGACAAGGTCGTCGTCATCGACAACGGCAGCAGCGACGGCACATGGGAACTCATCCAGCAGATGGCCTCAGGAAATCCCAAGATAATTCCTTTCCTGCGCTATGAAGGACCCTTCCATATCGGACTGCGGGCCAGAGCATTCCGTGCTTTCCGACATGAGATGCGACTGGGCGACTGGTGGTGTGTGCGCCTCGATGCCGACGAGTTCTTCCCAGGTGACGTGCGCTCATTCCTCCGTCATGTCCCTTGGTGGTGTCGCACGGTGAAAAAACTTAGCACCGACTATGTCATCACCCACGAAGACATAGAGGAGGGTTTGATTACAAACGACTTTGGACACGACCGACAAAACATCCGCTACAGCCTGCCCGACAAAAGAGCCGAACGCCGCTTCATGCGCCACTCGCCTTTTCTGGTTTGGTGCAGCCGGTGGCGCTACCCACACCCCTGGGGATTGGTGACAAAGCAGCGCATCCCCGTCGACCACTACCAATACCGCTCACCGGAACAGATGCAACGCCGTTACTCAAATCGACAACAAGCCAAAACCGACGGTTGCGGCAGTTTCTCGCACGAAACAGGCAGCGGCTGGCGCGACTATCTGAAACATCGTGCTGAGTGTGTATACATAAAAAAAGAAGGATGCTCCTGCGAACATCCTTCCTTGTAGCGGGAATCAGACTTGAACTGATGACCTCCGGGTTATGAATCCAGCGCTCTAACCAGCTGAGCTATCCCGCCATCGTTCGAGAAGATCTCTTCTTGAAAACGGGTGCAAAAGTACTACTTTTTTCCGATATAGCCAAATTATTTTGCAAATAAAATGCAAAACACTATCTTTCAACCCGCTGAAAGCAGACTACCATCCTCGGCTTAGAGCCGTTTCTTAGTATAATCGCCAGCTTGCAAACACAAATTACACCTCCCCACAGGCAATCAGTCTTGCGGAAGCAACTCTTTGAATGTATTATCACTGTAAATAAGGAGAATACGTTCAACACGACGTGTACAATCAGCTGGTGAGTCAGGAGCCGACGCTATGTAACTAGGTACATAGCGACGCTCTTCTTCAACCTTAGTATCATGCTGAAACAAATCATCCTGTATCGGCTCCTCTACCTTCATCTGCCCTGTGGGTTCGTCATCAAAAAGTGACGGTTCTTGTTGCGGCACGTCGACCGGCTCCCTCACAGGAAGGCCAGTATCCATCGCGGCCGGTGTCGCCGATGAATACATCTCCCCCTTGCCTAAAAGCAACCAATTGGCGTCAATCTCCGGATAGCGGCGCAACACCTTGCTGACAAACTCTAAACTGGGGTTGTTACGACCACCCATAATATGCGACATACCGGAGGGCTGGATGCCTATCTCTTCCGCAAACTGTCGCGCGGTGATATTTTTCGCGCGTAAAATCAGATTTATCCTGTTTATCATAATCTTACATTTGTAATACATAAATCTTTCGATTTACAAAATTACACAATATTTTTTACATAACAAAACAATATTAACAAATTTACATATGTATTTATATTCAACTACTAAATAAATGATTCAATAAAGATACGTATTTGTTTATATATCAATATATAACGCATATGTGATAATAAGAATTAAAGTACTTGCCATTCTTCCGAAAACCATATATCCACAACTCTAAATAACAAATATAAAATATTGATTTATAATTAAGTTTATACATAATACAATTTATCTGTATACGAATTAACATTATTTACATATTACGACATGAATACATTTGTAATATTACAATTATCCTGCAATTTTACAAAAGTAAACGCACGTAATACACGTTAAATGGTATACAAATGTGAATTGTAAAAAATCCACGCTGCGCGACTTTCTCCCCCTTTGCCATATCTGTACACCCCTACGATGGAGAACGTCGCTCTAAAGGGCTAAAACAAAAACGCCACAACTGCCGTCTTCCACCTGTAGGGGAAAGACGCCCACCCTACCCTTTCGACTTCTCTATCATCCGTACCATTCAACCGACACAACTGTGGCGGTTCGCGTCGTCTCCAGTTGACATACAACGGTGTACTCTGCGGATAGACTTTTCCGACTGGACAACGTGAGAATGCATTTCAATCTCTCGTTGTGCAGCAGTATCGATGTAAACCATTCGTTCTCAAACACAAAACCATCAATCAATATCAGTAAAAGACAAAACCTCGCTACAGTGCTACAGTGCTACAGTTCGTTTTTCGATGATGAAAAACCAAACTAAACTTTTACATTTATATTTATAATATATAAATATAAAGATTATTTTTCGAAGTTTGGAATACCTGATTTCTAACTGTAGCACTGTAGCAACTGTAGCACAACAACCAATGTTTTATGTTATCTGGTTGATTTTATTCTATTTATTGATTTTATCGCTACAGGAGACCCTTTTTACGGTTCATCTCGCTCTGTTTGATGAGGAAATGACATAAATTCTCCACAATTATGCAATTAACCCATCTGTAGATTATTGCCACACAACTACTTGCAAATTATTTTCACCACCATTCGTAGACCGCAATGCCAAGGTTGTACTTTTGCATCGTGATTTCAAGAAGACGGAAGAGGGACTAAGGCACTGAGTCGCCGACTCACCGACTCACAGACTTAGAGTCTCACAGGCGCAAGGAGACACTTGCGCGAAAGCAAAACACTACCGGCAAACTACTTTCTCCGTAGGGGGTACGGGGCGGCACGGAGGAGGTAGGGAGCAGGTAGGGAGGAGGTAGGGAGCAGGTAGGGAGCAAGCACGGAGGCGGTGACTGCCTATTCCAGACCCAGGTGGGTGAAAATGCGATATAGTGGGTGAGTTCTTTGAAATGCTGAGAAAAACGGAACCGACGGGAGCCCTACGGTGCCGCCGTTGTGGCGACAAACCGAGCAAAAAAAACATTGAGATATAAGCCATTGTGCAGATTGTATCACTTTTGTTTTTACGGAATAAAAAAAAAGATGTATATTTGCATTTTATTATAGAAACCTAAATTACTATTATATAATGAAGAAACTCTTTATGATTGTGGCATTTGCAGCAATGGCAGCCGGTGGCGCCGTCACAGCTCAGAATCACAATATCACGCTGGAGGACATTTGGACCAAGCGTACCTTCTCTGCCCGCGGTATCGGCGGCATCCGTTCGATGGCCGACGGCGAGCACTACCTCTCGATGACCCGCATTGGCATCACCAAGTATAGCTACCTGACCGGTGAGAAGGTGGAGGACATCTGTCTCTTCGGCGGTCCCGACCAGCAGAAGAAAGTCAAACCCCTCCCCTCTTTCGAGAGCTACGAGATGAGCGCCGACGAGCAGAAGATTCTGCTCAGCGCCGGCTTCGAGCCTCTCTACCGCCACAGCGGCGTGAGCGACTACTACATCTATGACGTCAAGGAGAAGACCTTCACCAAGATAAGCAACAACGGCAAGCAGCGCTTGACCACCCTGAGTCCCGACGGCACGAAGGTGGCCTTTGTGCGCGACAACAACCTCTACTGGATGGATCTCAGCACCCTGGAGGAGCACGCCATCACCACCGAGGGCAAGATGAACGAGATCATCTGCGGCACCACCGACTGGGTGTACGAGGAGGAGTTTGCCATCACGCAGGGCTTCCAATGGAGCCCCGACTCGAAGAAGATCGCCTACATGGTCTTCGACGAGAGCAAGGTGAAGGAATACAACATGCAGATGTGGGGCGCCTTATACCCAGAGGATTACAAGTACAAGTACCCCAAGGCCGGCGAGGACAACAGCCGGGTGGAGCTCCGCGTCTACGACGTGGAGAACCAGAAGGGCCTCTTCATGCCCTCGCTGGCGGCCGAAGCCCGCACCAACAGCACGTGGGAATACATCCCCCGCTTCCAGTGGGCCGACGCCAACACGCTGGCATTCATGCGCATGAACCGTCTGCAGAGCCACATGCAGATCCTGAGCGTGAACGCTCAGGCACCGAACAAAGTCCAGATGTTGTATGACGAGCAGGACAAGGCCTACGTCGAGGTGCCGGACACCTGGCAGTTCATCACCGTGGGCAAAGGCAAGAAAGCGCAGCAGCAGATGCTCATCA
>CAMJJD010000073.1 GCA_946406015.1 uncultured Bacteroidales bacterium
GCAAGGTGAAGGCCTGCGGCCCCACCGACGTCTGCGTCGACACCGAGCACAAGGTACTCACCACTCCCGCCTACATGGCGGCCACCCACATCAGCGAGATATTCGACGGCGCCGCGCATATGGTCGCCGCCCTCGCCGAGATGTTGGGTTAGTGCTTTTTAAACGACGGATCAATAGACTCGCTGACATTGATAACAAAGTCAGCGAGTTTTTCATATTGTGCATAGAGGCTGTTGTAGACGTTGCCCACCTCGTAGCCATAGCGATTGTGCTTGATGGCATCGAGGTGCTCTTCGCGCAGCCGGTCGCGGCAAGCGTTGACTTCACGTTCAGCATCCTCGGCGGCGCGGATGTCGGCATGGTCGTAATTGACGAGGTTGCCGTCCATCACCAGTAATGCATTCTCCACGAGAGCGCTCATTTCGGCAAGATTGGTATTTTGACTTTCATTGAAATGTACGGCGTCGGAGTATTTGATTTTGCGTGTCAACGCGATTTGATAGATGCTGTCGCCGATGCTTTCCAGGTTGTCGCTGATGCGTAGCATGGTACTGATGCGCTCCGATCCGTGGCCGCTGATACTGCCTCCCCCGACAGCGACGAGGAACTTGTTAATCTCCATATCCATGCGGTCGGTGAGTTGCTCATATTGTGCAATCCGTTTCACCACTGCATCCATCTCCTTGGCATTTTTCACCTTCCGTAGCTCGGGCAGCAGGGCATACATGCGCAGCACTTGCTTCGAGAAGAGCTGCAGCTCCTTCTTGGCACTCTGCAAGTTGAGCTCGGCGGTGTCCACGGGACCGCGGCTGATGTAGGTGAGGCGATAGTCGTCAGACTCCTTCTCCGCCTTTTTCTCGGGCACCAAATGCGTGACAATCCATTCAATCTGTGGAATGAACCACGACTGCACACCAACATTCATCACGTTGAACATTGTATGGAAAAGCGACAACGCCATCGGGCCGTCGCTGGGGATGACTGTCTGCACCACCGAAAGAATGGGACGGAAAAGGATGAGCGACAGTGTGACACCGATGACATTGAAGACCAGATGTGCCCTGGCGGCACGTTTGCCAGCAATACCAGCCATGGTGGCGGCGATGTTGGCCGTGACTGTGGTGCCAATGTTCTCGCCCATGACCAGTGCAATTCCAACATCAAGCTCTATCCATCCGTTGTAGAGCATCAGCAGTGTGATGGCCATTGTGGCTGACGAGGACTGCAATATGCAGGTCAGCACTGCGCCGATGGCTACAAAGAGTAGCACTGACCAGAATCCGTGACCGCCCAACGAGGCGAGGCTTTGCAGCAACGCCGGATACTGTTCCAGATTGGGCATTGCACCTTTCAGTAGCCGCATACCTACCAGTACCAGCGCAAGACCGATTACGGTCTGACCGACGGAACGCATCTTGTCGCGCTTCATAAAGAGGAATGCAAGACTGGAGGCAGCGATGAGAAGCGGCAGGTCGAAATAGCCCGAACTACCGCCAAGTCCCAGCAGGGTGATAATCCAAGCGGTTACGGTGGTGCCTATATTGGCTCCCATGATGACCGCGATGGCGCCGCCGAGCGAGAGAAGGCCGGCATTGACGAAGCTCACCACCATTACAGTGGTAGCGCTCGACGATTGTATGGCTGCAGTCACCGCCGTGCCTGTCAGGATGCCACTCAACGGACTCCCCGTCATCTTGCCCAATACGGCACGCATTTTGCTCCCCGCAACCTTCTGAAGCCCCTCGCTCATCATTTTCATGGCGAAAAGAAATACCGCTAAGGCGCCGGCGAAGTTGATGATAATTAGTAGGATTGTTGTAACATTCATGTCTTTTTGCGATGTTGATTTGATGCCGCAAAAGTACAGACAGATTGTTACAAGATGGTTACGAAATGGTTAAGTTTTTGTTAAGATATTGTTACGAAATTGTTACAAAAAAGAAAGCCCCTGCTGGGCAGAGGCTTTTGTGTTCTCTAAAATAGGTAATCTAGGGTTATTTACCGGTTTCGGCGAGGGCGATGTACTTGTCGATTTCGCTCCATTCGGTGCTCTCGGGGTAGTCGGTCTTCACCTTCTGGAAGCACTCCAGGGCTTTGGCGTTGTCCTCAATCATGAGGTAGGCCATGCCGGCTTTGAAGAGGGCGGTGGGGGAGGTGAGGAAGTTGCTGTTCATGGCAGCGGAAGCGGTGTAGTGCTTGGCAGCCGTGGCGGCGTCACCCTTCTCCATGTAGGCGTCGGCCATCAGCATCTCGGCCAGCGGGCGGGTGAAGGTGTCTTTGCCTTTATACTTCTTGAGCCAGTGGATGGCCTCGTCGAAATTGCCCTGCTGCAGGAATGCGGCACCGGCATAGTAGCGGGCCAGGTTGCCGGCTTTGGTACCTTTGTAGCTGTCGGCAACGCCGAGGAAACCGCGGTAGGTGTCGTCTCCGTTGAGAGCCTTGTCAAAGTCGCCTTGGGCGAACCATTGTTCAGCGGCGAACATCTCTTCGGCAGCGCGCACCTCGCGGGGCTGGAAGTACCATTTGCGCAGTCCGAAAATGGCCAGTATGACCACCAGGATGACGGCTACGATGATGATAAGGGTCTTCTGATTCTTCTGAATGAACTCTTCCGAACGGGTGATGACATTGCCCATTTCGGTGTTCTTCTCTTCAATTTGCTTTTCCATTATTATAGTGTCTTTTTTTGTTCCGAAAATCGCGTGCAAAAATACAACTTTTTTACGAATTAGATACTGAGAAAAGAAAAAAGTGTTCAACAATATGTTTTTTTGTAACAAAGGTGGTAAAAAAAATCAGTTGATTATCAGTGATGTAATGGAAAAAGTGATAAAAAAGAGTAGAAATATTTTTTTCATAAATATATTTTACATAATTTTGCAGTGCGTATTAAATGGAGAAAAAACAGCAAAATATGAATACAGAAACCAAATATTTGGGTCTTCATTTGAAGAATCCTATCGTGGTGGGAAGCTGTGGGCTGACCGCCGATGTCGATAAAATGGTGCAAATGGAACAGGCCGGTGCCGGTGCCGTGGTGGTGAAGTCGGTGTTCGAGGAGCAGATTATCCATGACATCAAACGCAACACCCACATGGTGGCCCCAACCGACAGCTATGGTGACAGCTACGAGTATATCGCCCAGCATGTGGCCGACGACTCGATGGAACGCCATTTCTCCATGATCCGTGAGGCCAAGCGCCGTCTCACCATCCCGGTTATAGGGTCAATCAATTGCTTCTCCTACGAGAACTGGCTCACCTATGCCCAGAAATTCGAGGAGGCCGGCTGTGATGCATTGGAACTCAACATGGCCATCCTGCCTTACGAGACCTCCCTCTCGGCCGACGACGTGGAACGTACCTTCAGCCAGGTCATCACGACCCTCCGCAAGTCGATTTCCATCCCTATTAGTATCAAGGTGGGTACCTACTTCACCGACATGGCCAAGCAGATGCAGCAGCTCAGCTGGATGGGCATTCAGGGTGTCACCATGTTCAACAAGAGCGTTGAGGTGGATATCGACATCGAGAACGAGTGCCTCAAGAACGCCTCCTTCCTCTCCAACCCTGAAGATATGTACAAGACCCTGCGTTGGGTGGCCATCCTCAGTAAGAAGATGCGCTGCGACCTGAGCGCCTCGACGGGTGTCTATACAGCAGCCGACGTGGTGAAGATGCTCCTTGCCGGCGCCACGACTGTGCAGGTCGTCAGCTGCCTCTACAAGAATGGCATCGACACAATCCGCGAGCTCCACGAAGGCCTCACTGCCTGGATGGAGCGCAAGGGTTACAACGCCATCTCCGATTTCCGTGGCAAACTGGCCGTCATGCCGGCCGAAAAGGCCTCGGTGGCTATGAGAACCCAATTCATGAAATATTTTGCAGAAATAGTTTAATTATTCCGTTGACATTATTGCGACGATAGCCAAGTGCCCCTCTCATCACACATCCCACTCCAACCGCTTTTTTATTACTTGTGGCATCCGCATAATAGAGATTGAGAAAAAAAGTAAAAACCTTTACAAGATGGAACAACAAGAAGAAAAAGCAGTAAGTTTCTTTCGCTTTGAAGATTTGCGTGTGTATGCCAAGGCCACAGATTATGCGTCCTGGGTCATGCAGCAACTCAGCACCCCGCGCAACGACAGTGAGCAGGTGCTGCTCCGGTCATTCTGCCATTCGGCCTACGACATTGCCCTCAATATCTCCGAGGGGTCGAGCCGTAGCAAGACGCAGTTCGACCACTACCTGAAGATTGCCAAGACGGCCATCCGTGAGTGCGTCGTTTATACCGAGGTGGCCCACAATCTGGCCATGTTTGCCGATGGCCAGTACGAGCAGTCGCGCGAGTACCTGATGGAGCTCACCCGCATGCTGGGCGCACTCATCATCAGCCTCCAGCGCAATACCGACCGGCGCCTGCAGCGCAGCGATGACGAACCCGAGGGTGACCCCTATGCCAACGACGAAATGTCCTATTGATGATTCCTTCACTTCCAAGACTCCACCATACTGATTCAGGCAACTTCCTCCTCATCGCCGGCCCCTGCGTAGTCGAAGACCACGAGAACCCTTTCGTGGTGTGTGAGCATTTGACTGCTATCTGCGACCGCCTGCACATTCCCTTTGCCTTCAAGGCCAGCTACCGCAAGGCCAACCGCTCCAGCGTCACCTCCTTCACCGGTATCGGCGACCGCGAGGCGTTGCAGGTGCTGCGTAGTGTAGGCGAACGTTTCGGCGTGCCCGTGGTGACCGACATCCACACCGCCGAGGAGGCTGCCATAGCGGCTGAATATGCCGATGTGCTGCAGATTCCTGCTTTCCTCTGCCGCCAGACCGACCTGCTGGAAGCCGCCGCCCGCACGGGCCGTTGCGTCAACGTCAAGAAAGGCCAGTTCCTCTCTCCCGAGGCCATGGAACAGGTGGCCGGCAAGTTGCGTGCCTTCGGCTGCAAGGATTTCATGCTCACCGAGCGCGGCACCACCTTCGGTTATCAGGACTTGGTGGTCGACTTCCGCGGTGTGCCCACCATGCAGCGCAACGGCGTGCCTGTGGTGGTCGACATCACCCATTCGCTGCAGCAGCCCAACCAGGCCAGTGGTGTCACCGGAGGCCGCCCCGACATGATTGAAACCATGGGGCGCGCCGCCATCGCCGTGGGTGCCGACGGCATCTTCATGGAGACCCACCCGGACCCCGCCCATGCCAAGAGCGATGGCGCCAACATGCTGCGCCTCGACCTGGCCGAAGGACTGCTCGAGCACCTTGTGGCCATCAGAAAGACTGTAAAAAGCTTCTAAGGACTTTAACGACTTTAAGGACCTTAAAGACCTTGATACCCCTAAAACAAACACTATGCAGCTCAACCTCACCAAGCCTATCATCTTCTTCGACCTCGAGACCACCGGTGTGCAGGTGGGTCACGACCATATTGTGGAGATATGCCTCCACAAGGTGATGCCCGACGGCTCGACCGACACCCGCGTGGAGCGCGTGCGTCCCGCCGACGCTGACGGCAATACCATCCATATCCCCGAAGTGACCACTGCCGTGCACGGCATCACCGACGCCGACGTGGCCGACAAGCCCACCTTCCGTGAACTGGCCCCCAGTCTCAAAGAGTATATCGGCGACGCCGACCTGGCGGGCTACAACAGCAACAAGTTCGACGTGCCCCTCCTCGTCGAGGAGTTCCTCCGTGCGGGCATCGACTTCGACCTCAAGAACCGTCGTTTGGTCGATGTGCAGAACATCTTCCACCAGATGGAGCAGCGCACCCTCGTGGCCGCCTATAAGTTCTACTGCCAGAAGGACCTTGAGAACGCCCACAGCGCCGCCGCCGACACCATCGCCACCTACGAAGTGCTGCAGGCCCAGCTCGACCGCTACCAGGGGGTCGACTACAAGGACCGTAGCGGAAAGGTGACCCAGCCCGTCGTCAACGACATCGACGCCCTCAGCCGCTTCACCGCCAACAGCCAGTGGGCCGACCTGGTGGGCCACATAGGCTACGACGCCCAGCACCGTGAGGTCTTCAACTTCGGCAAGCACAAAGGGGTGCCTGTGGAGCAAGTCTTCGAGCAGGAACCTTCCTACTACGACTGGATGATGAAGAGCGACTTCCCTCTCTCGACCAAGAAACTCATCACCGAGATTTGGGACCGCCGTAAACAGCGCAAACTTGATGCCTTGAAGGCCCATTTCCAAGGCTGAAAACCAGCACTTTCCCGCTGCCCATTTATATGCGTTCTTCATACGTTCTTCTTGATTTCAAGAAGAACGTATGAAGAACGTGAGTTATTTGTTTGAAAAACAGAGAGTGTTATTAGAACCTTATCTGGAGACCGAAGGCGCGTGTGTTGCCCATGCCGGTCTCCTTGCGGTAGGTAGGCAGCAGGTCGACGAAGAAGTTGAACTCGATGTTCGAGAAGGGGTTGAAGCGGCAGCCTATCTCGGCACGTAGCTGCAGGGGGTTGTAGGCGTTCACCTTTTTCCCGAAGTCCCAAAAGCCGTCATGCTGGGTGTAGATGCCGACATGATTGTCGGTATATTGGACACCGTAATAGCGTTGAGAAAGGTACCAGCGGGGCTCCAGCCCGATGTGCACGTCGTTGAAGAACTCGCCACGAGGTATATAATGCAGTTTTACGGGCAGGCCAAGGTATATCTGCATCAGCATGTGCTCCCGGTTCACGCCGGGGGTCATCGTGTCGAGGGCCAAGGTGCGTCCCGTGAGGGTGACGTTGTTCATCAGCGTGATGAAGGGCATGCCGAAGTTGATGCCGAGGGAGAGTCCCAGGCTTTTGTTCATGGGAATGATGTTGGTCTTCAGGCCGGCAATCACGGCGATATCGAAGGAGGTGGCGAAGGGATTGTTGTAGCGTTGCTCATACGGGGCGTTGAAGGCGAAGTCGACGGTGTTGTCCAGACGCTTCAGACCTTTCATGAACCAGCGGTTGCGTGTGCTCACCTCGATATTGCGTTCGGGAATGCTGTTCCAGAGGTTGTCATGGGCCAGTGGGTCGCGGTGGTAATCCACTTTGCCTGCATCGATACTGTCGAGCATCAGGGTGGCGTCCTGGAGGCTCCAGAGTATCAGGTGGCCGGTCCGCACGGTGCCGATGCGCACGGTCGAGGCGGTGTCGGCAGAGATGCTGAGGAATCCAGGCTTCCCCTTCTCCTCGCCTCGGCAGCGGAGCTCCTTCACGCGCAGGGTGGCGCCGCGCTTGACGTTGATGTCGCCGTAACCCTGGCTTTCTTTGTTATTGAACATGAGGAGCGTGTCGGAACTGACGGTGGCACCGGGGTGCACGTCGAGCCGCTGCAAGGAGTGGCGGTAGTGTACCTCCACCATGGTGCCCTTGGGCATGGTGGTGTTTCTCCAGATGCTGAGCCACCCGTCGGCGTGTTGACGGCAAATCTGGGGTTCGTTGCCTTCGGAGAAGTAGTACTCGCAGGGAGTGGCGATGCTGATGTAGTTGACGGTGTCGTGTACAAGGTGTACGTTCCAGCCGTTGTACACTTGTATTTTGTAGATGTCGCCGGGCAAGGGCTGGTCGATACGGTATTCGGTTTGTCCCTCTGCTTCGAGAGTGTAGAGGCAGAAGCCCATGGCAAGAATGGTGGCTAAAATAAAGGTTCTCATATTGGTGATTATTTTTTGATGGGAATCGAATAGATGGCTGCGTCGGCGTAGTTGTCGTTGGAGAAGAAGTTAATTTGCACGTTGCGCGACGAGCTTTCGTCGGTGCCTTCGGG
>CAMJJD010000074.1 GCA_946406015.1 uncultured Bacteroidales bacterium
TAGAAGCGAGACATTACTCGACAGTAAATTGGCCTCGAGAACCAAGTTATCGACGTTGAAAAGGATTGTTGCCTCCGAGGTGCTGTTGTCAGGTTTCGTTATGATGTAACGCAACGTCAGTCCCATGCTGTTCTGTTCAATGCCCGTCAGTTCCCAACTCGTCATGGCGGGCATTTGGGCAATAATTTGTTTCAGCACCTTGGCAGCCGTCGGCTGTTTGACGTTGTTATAATGGAATTCAGAAGCCAACAATTCGTCAATGCCATCAGGAGTATGTTTTTGTGCGGCAGTCAATATGCGCTCAGCTATCGGTTTGCAGGTATTCACATCTTGGCCATATGCTACTGTGCCAAGAAAGAAGCTACACACCATCGCGCCGAGCAAAAAGAGTTTCTTCATATTCAATTTATTTTAGAAATTACAAACCAATCCAGCCCCGCCGCAGATTTGCGGCAGAGAGAGGCAAATGAATTAAAAACAAAAAGGAAAGGCTTCCGACGATTACTTGTGCAATTCGTGAGGGGAGGGGGTAAAAAATCAGCGAGTTATGAGCACTGCAAATCATATACCGTTTTTCTTACGCCACTTAAACGCAATTTCTCGCTTTTTATTGTGCCACTGCGAAACAAAGAACCGCCACCCGGCATGGTGGCGGTTCTGTTTAAGACGTCATTATTGGGTCAGTCCTTGCGGACGGGCTGGCTTTGCCCACCCGCCGTTGCCTCGGGATAATCAGCGAGCTGCTTCTCCGCTCGGCTTTTGGACGGGTTCACTGGTGAGGCCGATGCCGAGCTTCTTGAAAATCTTGCGGTCCACCTCGCTGGTCATGACGGTGGTGTGCATCTGCTTGTCGATATAGTTTACGAAGGCTTGGTTGACGAGGCGGGTGCCGCCGGGGGTGGGGTAGTGGCCGGTGAAATACCAGTCGCCGTGGTGGTTGGGACAGGCTTCATGCAGTCCTTCGATGCTTTGGAAAACCAACTCGACGGGAGCCTGCATGTCTTCGGGACGGAGCATCTCCACAATCTTACGGTTGATTTCCTCGACGGTGAAGGGCTCGTAGATGGCGCGCACACGGTTCTGCATCTCTTCCTTGGGCTTCTGCAACTCGAGCTGGCAGGCCTGGTAGGTGTCGACGATAAGCTGTTGCATCCCACGCTCTTCAATCAACGCCATTGTGGCATGGAAGGCACAGAATTCCTCCAGACGCGGCATGTCGATGCCGTAGTAGTCGGGATAGCGAATCTGCGGCGAACTCGACACCATGACGATTTTCTTGGGGTGCAGACGGTCGAGGATTTTGAATATGCTCTCGCGCAGCGTGGTGCCTCGCACAATGCTGTCGTCGATGATGACGAGGTTGTCCTCGTAGGGCCGCAGGGAGCCGTAGCTGATGTCATAGACGTGTGCTGCCAGGTCGTTGCGCTCGGAATTGTCGGCGATGAAGGTACGCATCTTGATGTCTTTCCACACCACCTTTTCCGTCCTCACCTCGTCGTGCAGTTTACGGAAGCCGTCGGTGATGCCGTAGTAGGCCACCTCGGCGGTGTTGGGGATGTAGGAGAAGACGGTGTTAGCGATGTCGCCATCGATGGCACGCAGGATGGCGGGAGTCAGCTGCTCTCCCAGCCGTTTGCGCTCCTGGTAGATGTCGCGGTCGGAGCCTCGGCTGAAGTAGATGCGTTCAAAACTGCAGGCGCTCAGCTGCCTGGCAGGCATAATCTGTTCCAAATGACTTTCGCCGTTGCGACGCACGATGAGGGCCTTGCCGGGCATCAGTTCGTGGACATCGTCGCACTGGAGGTTGAAAGTTGTTTGCAGCACGGGGCGCTCGCTGGCCACAGCCACTATCTCGTCGTCGCGATAGTAGAACGCCGGACGGATGCCCCAGGGGTCGCGTACGGAAAACATCTCGCCGCTGCCCGTGAGGCCGCACATCACGTAGCCGCCGTCGTAGTGCTCCATCGTGGTGCGCAGCACGTTGGCCATCTTCACATGACCGTCGATATAACTTGTGATGTCGATGCCTTCAAGCCCCTTGGCTTTAGCTTCCACAAAGAGTCTCTCCACTTCGCGGTCGAGGCGGTGCCCCATCAGTTCAAGCGTGAGGTACGAGTCGCCGTAGATACGTGGTGACTGGCCCTGGGCGGTGAGGAATTGGAAGACCTCGTCGATGTTGGTCATGTTGAAGTTGCCGCAGAGGCAGAGGTTCTTGGCGCGCCAGTTGTTGCGGCGCAGGAAGGGATGCACATATTGCAATCCACTCTTGCCTGTGGTGGAATAGCGCAGGTGACCCATCAGCAATTCGCCGGCCATCTCCTCTGTCACACGGGAGAAAATCTCCGTGATAGCGTCCTTGCCCTCGGCCCTCTCGCGGAACATATACTCTGTGCCGGGCTCGTTGGTCAGGCTCACCGATGCGATGCCGGCGCCCTCTTGACCGCGGTTGTGCTGCTTCTCCATCATCAGGTAGAGCTTGTTGAATCCGTAGGCCCACGTGCCGTACTTCTGGACGTAGTAGTCGAGCGGCTTCAGCAGGCGAATCATCGCTACGCCGCATTCATGCTTTAGCTGTTCCATATCAGAGGCAGGCTTTGAGGAACGACATAAACAGCGGGTGTGGATTCAGCACCGACGACGAGTATTCGGGGTGGAACTGCGTGCCGATATACCAGCGTTTCTCAGGTATCTCCACTATTTCCACCAGATTGGCGGCGGGGTTGATACCCACACACTTCATACCCTTTGCCTCATATTCTTTCTTGAAGGCATTGTTGAACTCATAGCGATGTCTATGTCTCTCGCTGATGTGTTTTCCCTTTCCGTAGGCCTCATAGACGCGGCTGCCTTCTTTAAGCTCGCAGTCGTAGGCACCCAGTCGCATGGTGCCGCCCATCTGGGTGATGCTCTTCTGCTCCTCCATGATGTCGATGACGTTGTGTGGTGTCTTCTCGTCCATCTCACGGCTGTTGGCATCCTTGTATCCAAGTACATTGCGTGCGAACTCGATGACCATCATCTGCATACCAAGGCAGATGCCGAAGGTGGGGATGTCGTTCGTACGGGTGTATTCGGCGGCGATAATTTTGCCCTCGATGCCGCGTGTGCCAAAACCGGGGCAGATGACGATACCCGCCAGTCCTTCGAGTTTCTCGCCCACATTCTCTTGGGTAATCTCCTCGCTGTTCACGAAGTGCAGTTTGGCTTTTACGTCGTTGTAGATGCCGGCCAGGTTGAGGCTCTCGCGAATGCTCTTGTAGGCGTCCTGCAGGTCGTATTTGCCTACCAGCCAGATGTGCACCTCGCGTTGGGCGTTGTGCTGCTTGTCGAGGAAGTCGTGCCAGGCTTTCATCTCCGGAATCTCGCCCACGGGGATGCCTATCTTGCGCAGGATGGCGGCGTCCAATCCCTGCTTCTGCATGCTCACCGGTACCTCGTAGATGCTCGGCATATCCTCGCTCTGCACAACGCATTCGAGGTCGACGTTGCAGAATGATGCCACCTTCATACGCAGGTGGTCGTCCAGATGACGCTCGGTGCGCAGCACAAGGATGTCAGGTTGGATTCCCATGCTTTGCAATTCCTTCACGCTGTGCTGCGTGGGCTTGGTCTTCAGCTCGTCGGCAGCCTTCAAATAAGGCACGTAGGTAAGGTGAACACAGACGGCGTTGCGACCCAGTTGCCAGCGCAGCTGACGGATGGCCTCCATGAAGGGGGCGCTCTCGATGTCGCCGATGGTGCCGCCCACCTCGGTGATGACGAAGTCGAGCTGCTCGTCCTTCTCGTCCTCGCGCAGCATACGACGCTTAATCTCATCGGTGATATGCGGCACCACCTGAATGGTCTTGCCCAGATAGTCACCGCGACGCTCGCGGTCGATGACCGTCTTGTAGATGCGGCCGGTGGTGATGCTGTTGTTGCGTGTGGTGTGGATACCCGTGAAGCGCTCGTAGTGACCTAGGTCGAGGTCGGTCTCAAAACCGTCATCCGTGACGTAGCACTCGCCGTGCTCGTAGGGGTTCAGGGTACCGGGGTCGATGTTGATGTAGGGGTCGAATTTCTGAATAGTGACCTTATAGCCGCGTGCCTGCAGCAGACGGCCGATGCTGGCGGAGATGATGCCCTTGCCCAACGAAGAGACCACGCCGCCCGTAACGAAAATGTACTTTGTGTCCATAATGATGATAAAATTATATATTGATTGATTTCATGATTGGTTAGTGCGAGAATAGAATCTCCCGGTATTTTGGTAGCGGCCACAGCTCGTCGTCGACGATGAGTTCGAGTTTGTCGACATGGTAGCGAATGGGGTCGAAATAGGGTAGCACGCTGTCGTGGTAGGCGATGGCACGTTGGCGCTCGTTGGCAATGTGATTTGCCTGCTTGCGGGCTTCTACCATGTTGTCCACATTCTGTTTGATGGAGGCGATGTGCTCCGAGAGTTCCTCGATGAGCGAATCGTCGTGAGCCGAGAGGGAGCGTGCCTTTTCGGCATCGTAGACTTGACGCATTTTGTAGACGTTGTCGAGCAGTGCCGACTGGTAGCGTGTGGCCACGGGGATGATGTGGTTAAGGACAATGTCGCCCAGCACACGGGCCTCTATCTGCACCTTCTTGATGTAGGTGTCCCATTTCACCTCGTTGCGTGCGGCCAACTCCGTGCGGTTCATCACGCCCGTCTCTTCGAACATCTGCACCGACGAGGGAGAGGTGTAGGCGTCGTATATGAGTGGCACGCTGCTTTCGCAATCCAAGCCGCGCCGCTGTGCTTCCTGCCGCCATTCGTCGCTGTAGCCGTTGCCGTCAAAGCGTATGGCTTTCGACTCGCTGATGTACTCGCGCAGCACTTCGAAGATGGCGTGCTCCTTCTGCTCGCCTGCCGTCATACGGGCGTCCACCTCGCGTCGGAACTCCTTCAGCTGCGAGGAGACGGCGGTGTTGAGGGCAATCATGGCGCAGCCGCAGTTGGCCGAGGAGCCCACGGCGCGGAACTCGAAGCGGTTGCCGGTGAAGGCGAAGGGAGAGGTGCGGTTGCGGTCGGTATTGTCGACCAACACCTCGGGGATATGCGCCACGCCGAGCTGCATACGGCGCTTTTCGTCGAGGACTATGGCCTGCTCCTTGTCGGCGTTCTCCAGTTGGTCGAGCACCGCCGAGAGCTGGCTGCCGAGGAAGACGCTGATGATGGAAGGGGGTGCCTCCTGAGCACCCAGACGATGGGCGTTGGTGGCAGTCATAATGGAGGCCTTTAGCAAGGCGTTGTGCTTCTTGACGGCCATCATCACGTTGACCAGGAAGGTGACGAAACGGAGGTTCTCCTCGGGAGTCTTGCCGGGGGTGAGGAGACCGACGCCGGTGTCGGTGCCCATCGACCAGTTGCAATGCTTGCCCGAGCCGTTGACACCGGCGAAGGGCTTCTCGTGCAACAGCACCTTGAAGCCGTGACGGCTGGCCACCTTGTGCATCAGCGACATGAGTATCAGATTCTGGTCGACGGCCAGATTGGTCTCATTGTAGATGGGTGCCAGCTCGAACTGGTTGGGAGCCACCTCGTTGTGACGGGTCTTGCAGGGAATGGCGTATTTGTATGCTTCGAACTCCAGTTCTTTCATAAACGACTGCACACGGGCGGGGATGGCTCCAAAGTAGTGGTCCTCGAGTTGCTGGTTCTTCGCCGACTCGTGACCGAGTAGGGTGCGCCCCGTCAGCAGCAGGTCGGGACGGGCAGAATAGATGGACTCGTCAACGAGGAAATACTCCTGCTCCCAACCCAGATAGGAATAGACCTTGCGAACGGCGGGGTCGAAGAGGTGGCACACGTCGGTGGCAGCGCAGTCAACGGCATGCAATGCCTTGAGCAGCGGTGTCTTGTAGTCGAGGGCCTCACCGGTATAGGAGACGAACACGGTGGGGATGCAGAGGGTGTCGTCGACCACAAAGGCTGGCGACGAGGTGTCCCAGGCGGTGTAGCCACGCGCTTCGAAGGTATTGCGGATGCCGCCGTTTGGAAAACTGGAGCCATCGGCCTCCTGCTGCGCCAGCAGCTTGCCCGAGAACTCTTCGATAACGTCGCTCCCCGGTTGTCCGGCATACTCGATAAAGGCATCGTGTTTCTCGGCGGTGCCCTCGGTCAGCGGCTGGAACCAGTGGGTGTAGTGCGTTGCGCCCATGTCCAGCGCCCAGTTTTTCATGCCCACAGCCACATTGTTGGCAATCTCGCGGTTGAAGGGAGCCCCGTTGTCGAGCACATTGCAGAACGCCCTGTAGGTCTCGGCCGAGAGGTAGCGTGCCATCTGTTTCCGTCCGAACACATGGTTACCATAGTAGTCGGAAACCATGCCGGCAGGAGGCTGGACGGCGACCGCCTTCTTGGCGAAGGCCTCCTGCAACACTTTGAATCGAAGATTACTCATTGTCTAGATGATGGTTATATGCTGGGAAAAAATATAGCGTTTCCCGCTAGTTTTTGATTTCTGGCGGGTGGTTTGTTATACGTAAGTGGTTGTGTCAGTCCTTGCGGATAGGCTCGCTGGTGAGTCCGACGCCGAGTTTCTTGAAGATCTTGCGGTCTACCTCGCTGGTCATGACGGTGGTGTGCACCTGGCAGCCGTCGAGGAGGGGGAGGCAGTCGAGGGCGCGGCGGCAGTTGTCGTCGAGGAGGCTCAATATCGAGAGGGTGACGAGCACCTCGTCGGTGTGGAGGCGTGGATTGCTGCCGTGCAGCATGTTGACCTTGGTGTGCTGGATGGGCTCGATCATCTTTTGCGATATGAGCTTCACCTCGTGGTCGATGCCGGCGAGGTGCTTGAGGGCGTTGAGCAGCAGGGCGGCACAGGCGCCGAGGAGGTCGGAGGTCTTGGCGGTGATGATGGTGCCGTCGGCCAGCTCTATGGCTGCTGCTGGCACGCCCTCGCGGTCGCGGCGCTCCTTGGCGGCCACGGTGGTGCGGCGGTCGTCGGTGGTGATCTTGGCCTGCTTCATGAGGAGGGCTATCTTGTTCACCTCGTTCTGGCTCGACTTGCCGACGGCGAAGTCGCAGAGGGCGGTGTAGTAGCGGCGGATAATCTCGTCGTTGGAGGCGCGGCAGCAGACGTCGTCGTCGCTGATACAGAAGCCCGCCATGTTGACACCCATGTCGGTGGGCGACTTATATGGATTCTCGCCGTAGATGCCTTCGAAAATAGCATTCAAAACGGGGAATATCTCGATGTCGCGGTTGTAGTTGACGGCGGTCTTGCCGTAGGCTTCGAGGTGGAAGGGGTCGATCATGTTGACGTCGTTGAGGTCGGCGGTGGCGGCTTCGTAGGCGAGATTGACGGGGTGCTTCAGCGGGATGCTCCAGATGGGGAAGGTCTCGAACTTGGCGTAGCCGGCCTTGATGCCGCGCTTGTTCTCTTGGTAGAGCTGGCTGAGGCAGACGGCCATCTTGCCGCTGCCGGGGCCCGGGGCGGTGATGACCACTAGCGGGCGTGTGGTTTCGACGTAGTCGTTCTTGCCAAAGCCCTCGTCCGAGTCGATGAGCTCCACGTTGGTGGGGTAGCCCTCGATCATATAGTGGTAGTAGGCCTTGATGCCCATACGCTCCAGGCGCTCGCGATAGGCCGTGGCACCCGGCTGGCCACTGTAGTGGGTGATGACAACACCGCTGACCAGGAAGCCGCGCTGCATAAAGACCTCGCGCAGGCGCAGCACATCCTCGTCGTAGGTGATGCCGAGGTCGCCGCGCTTCTTGTTCTTCTCGATGTCGG
>CAMJJD010000075.1 GCA_946406015.1 uncultured Bacteroidales bacterium
CGCTGTCGATTTCGGCCTGCATGGTGGTCTTGCCCTGGCCGAGCATGGTGGCGGCATTGATGAGATAGCGGTACTTGCCGCTGATGAGGGTGGCAATCTTCATCATCACGCTGGCACGGTCAATCCATGGCGTCTCGGCCCATTCCTGACGGGCTTTCATGGCGGCGGCGATGGCGGCCTGCACCTCTTTCTCGCCCACTTTGTGGTAGCGGGCCAGCACGTGGTGGTTCTCCGTGGGCATCACAATCTCACCCATATTCTTGGTCTTGACCTCTTTGCCACCGATGATGGCGGGAATCTCGGTCACTTTGGCGTAGAGCTCGTCGAGGGCTTTACGGATTTCTTTGCGCTCAGCGCTGCCGGGAGCGTAGCCTTTCACGGGCTCGTTCTCAGGCTTCGGGAACATGAAGATGCTGTTGTTCATAGGGTTTTATTTAATTGAGTATTAATTATATTCCATCGGTCATCCCCACCCTGTCACCCTTTCCTAAACAAAGTGCAAATATACATATTATTTCTAAAATAGCAAAATAAAATATCAACAATCGGAACCCAAATGATTATACAAGCCAACAAAAGTACTGTTTTTCATATATTTACAAAACATTCTTCTCACGTTCTTATCGAATTCGAGAAGAACGTGAGAAGAACGCCAGTCATAAGACAGAAGATAACAGCACTGTTTTACAGGGATTTCTTCGGTTGTTCTTCGGTTGTTCTTCGCTTTTTTCCAAAGAACAACCGAAGAACAAGCATACAATAAGCTGTGAAATAAGCAATTGATTATTTCCAGGAAAGTACCTCGAGGGCTTTCTTATAGCCGTCGTCGACCTCTTTCATCACCTTATAATAATAGTCGATGCCGAAGAGGTTGCGGGCCACCTGTGCCTTGAGCATGAGCCAGAGGTAGTGATCGCTGTGGGCGATACGCTCGGGTTCGAGGGCTTCTTTCTCAGTGTCGCGCACGACACCCTTCTCGAGGGCGGCGGCGGTGAGCAGGCTGTCGAGACCGAAGCTGTCGTAGTGCTGCAGGAAAAGGTCGAAGGTCTTGACCTCCGGGTCTCGGCGGTGCTGGTCGGCCCACTGCAGGGGGAAGGAATTGAGGAGTCCCTTGGCACGAAGAGAGATGAAGTAGTCGGAGAGGCGCATGGTGTCCATAGGAACGAAGACATCGGGCATGATGCCGCCGCCGCCGTAGACGGTGCGTCCATGGGAGGTGCGGAAGCGAAGCGAGTCGGCGAAGTGGATGGAGTCGGCGTTGACCAGCTCGCCGTGACGGTAGCGGTTGTTGAGGTCCTGGCGGTAGGCATCTTCACCCTCGTCGTAGGGACGCTGTATGCAACGGCCGCAGGGGGTGAAATAGCGGGCGGTGGTGAGACGCACCTGTCCGCCGTCGGCAAGCGGGAACATGCGCTGCACAAGGCCCTTGCCGAAGGAGCGGCGTCCGACAACGGTGGCGCGGTCCCAGTCCTGCACGGCGCCAGCGACGATTTCGCTGGCCGAGGCGGAGGATTCGTCGATGAGCACCACGAGACGACCCTGCTGCACTTCGCCTTCGCTGTTGCGGACAGCACGGAAGTTACCCCGCCCGTTGGCGCGGTAGTCTTGCCGCGGAGTGCGGCGGCCTTCCTGATAGACGACGAGCTGTCCGCGGTCGAGGAACTCGCTGGCCAATCCATGTGCGATGTCGAGGTAGCCGCCGCTGTTGCCCCGAAGGTCAAGTATCATGGCGGTCATGCCTTGCTTGCGGAGGGCTTTGAGTGCCTTGCGGAATTCGTCGACCGAGGTACGTGCAAAACGGACAAGACGTATGTAACCCACGGTGTCGTTGGCCATGAAGTAGGTGTCGATGCTATAGAGAGGTATCTTGTCGCGCACGATATGGAAAGTGTAGACGGTGCCCTGGCGCA
Organism: uncultured Bacteroidales bacterium; assembly: GCA_946406015.1. GTDB lineage: Bacteria > Bacteroidota > Bacteroidia > Bacteroidales > P3 > Colimorpha. Next base: position 1,911 of record CAMJJD010000075.1, read on the forward strand.
GGACATCGACGACGACGGTGGTCCCTTTCTTTCCACGCAGATGTCGGAAGACAAAGTCGTTGCGGGCGCTGTCGCCAGTGGCGTCGATGCCGTCGATGCGGATGAACTTGTCGCCAATCATGATGCCCACCTTCTCGCTGGGGCCGCCGTCGATGACGGATTGCACGACGATGGTGTCATTGACAATCTGAAACGAGACGCCGACGCCTTCAAAGTTGCCCTGCAAGCCTTCGTTGGCACGCTGAACATCTTTGGCCGGAATATAAACGCTGTGGGGGTCGAGGGCCTTGAGCATGGCCTTGATGGCTTCCTCACCCATGCGGTCCATGTCGGGCGCTTCCGTGTAGTTGCCATCGATGAGGCGCATCACCTCATCGACACGTAGCTGACCGGCGCTGGCAGTGTCGGGGATAATAGGCTTTTGGGCAATCGAAAACTGAAAATTGAAAATTGAAATTATAGTCAGCAGGACCAGTCTCTTCATTCCTAATTACAAATTCTAATTCTTAATTATTAATTCTTAATTAACCGCCGGCATCTGCTGGCTGAGGCAATGGAAAGAGCCGAGACCCCAGATAATGTCGGTAGAGTCAATACCCACGACCTCGCGGTCGGGGAAGCAGGCCTCGAGGATATAGGCAGCCTCGTTGTCGGTGAGGCAGCGGTAGGTGGGGAAAATCACCTTGCCGTTGCAGAGGTAGAAGTTGGCATAGGAGGCAGGCAAACGCTGACCGTCGTAAAAGACCACGTCGGGCATGGGCAACTCAACAATATCGGGCTGCTTGCCATTGGCCAGACGACAGCGTTTAAGCATCTGGAGATTCTTCTGCAGGGATTCGTAGTTCTCGTCCCACACATCCTCCTCGACGGCAGTGAGGATAACATCGGGTGCCACAAAACGACTGAGGTCGTCGACATGTCCGTCGGTATCGTCGCCGACGATGCCTTCACCAAGCCATATAATATTGTCAACACCGTAGTAGTCGCGCAGGAAACCCTCAATCCGGTCTTGCGAGAGGTCGGGGTTGCGGTTGGGGTTGAGGAGACATGAGGTGGTGGTGAGCAGGTCGCCGCAGCCGTTGACATCGATGCTACCGCCTTCCATGACGATGCCAGGAGAGAAGAGCGGCATGTCGGGGAAGAGGTCGTGGATGCGGACGGGCACCTCGGTGTCGAGTTCATAAGAATACTTGCCTCCCCAGGCGTTGTGGTTCCAGTTGACTATGGCCCGTTTGGCGGGGTCTTGCCTGTGGAGCAGGAAAGCGGGGCCGTGGTCGCGACACCATGCGTCGTTGCTGGGGATGAGGTGCAGCTGAACATGCTGCATATTGGTGCCGATGGCGTCAAGTTCGCGTTGAACATGCTCAAGCATAGCCTCATCGTCGACGTTGATATGAACTTGCTCACATTCAGCCAAGGTCTTGACGAAGAGGTGGTAGGAGGGATAGATGGTCTCTATCTTTCCGGGCCACGAGTCGGGATTCTTGGGATAGGTGAGCCAGGTAGCTTCATGTTCAGCCCATTCAGCGGGCATGTAGTAGCCTTGTTCTTTGGGGGTCATACAGTCAGTCGATATATCGTTTGGTAATGTCGCCATAGGAGTCGATGCGGCGGTCGCGCAGGTAGGGCCAGTGGCGGCGGTAATGGTCTGTTTCGTCGAGGTCGAGGGTGGAGATATGGGTAGCCTCGTCGTAGTGGGGTGCCTGATAAATCACACGACCGAAAGCGTTGGTGATGAAGCTGCCACCCCAGAACTGCATGCCTCCTTCCCTACCGGTGCGGTTGACACTGACCACGGGCACGCCGTTGGCCACGGCATGGGAGCGTTGGATGGTCTGCCAGGCGGCATACTGCTCACGGTTGTCGTGTTCTTTCTGGCGCACATCCCAGCCGATGGCTGTGGGGAAGAATAGTATCTGCGCCCCTTTGAGGGCAGTGATACGTGCTGCCTCGGGGTACCACTGATCCCAGCAGATGAGCACACCGACGGTGGCAAACTTGGTCTTGAAGACCTTGTAGCCCAGGTCGCCGGGGGTGAAGTAGAACTTCTCATAGTAGCCAGGGTCGTCGGGGATATGCATCTTGCGGTATTTGCCAAGGTAAGAGCCGTCGACGTCGATAACAGCCGTTGTGTTATGGTAAAGCCCTTCGGCTCGCTTTTCGAACATCGAGCATATCAGCACCACGCCAAGTTCCTTGGCGAGGGCCATGAAGTGCTGTGTGGTGTGGCCTTCGGGGATGGGCTCGGCCAGCTTGAAATTCTCATAACGTTCTTCGTCGCAGAAATAGAGCGAGGCAAAGAGTTCCTGAAGGCAGATAATCTGTGCGCCGTCGGCAGCCAACTCGCGCACCTTTTCAGTGTAACGCTCAATGTTTTGTGCCTTGTCTTCCACGCAGCTCATCTGCGCGATTCCCACTTTCACTTTATTCATTTCTTCATAGATTTGAAAGTGCAAAATTACAAAAAAAAACTAACATACGTTTTCTAACAAATGATTTTTATCTTCTCTTTTCCATTACCGTTCTCTTGCTGTTCTTTTACTGTTTTTTTAGAAAAGTAAAAGAACAGCTGTCAAACACATGATATTCAGCAACATTTCTGCGACACACAATATAATACAGATAATGTCGTTATGGATGGCAATGAAACGACTGACAGTCATCCTATGCTTGTTGTTCCAGACCATCTGTGCCGCCGCACAAGGCAGTTTGGCCAAGGGGCTCAACGCCGAACAGAAAGGACTCGGCGACCTGGCGGAGCGATACTACCGCGAGGCAGCCGACACCAACGCCATAGCACGTTTGCACTTGGGGCTGCTCCTCGAAGGACGCGAACGCTATGCCGACGCAGGACGGTGGCTTGAGCAGGCCGACAGCAGCGCGACAGCCATGGCCCATCTGGCCGCCTGCCGTGCGGAACTGCGCCAGTGGACTGCCGCCAAGCAAGCCGCCGAGAAGGCCATCGAACTGGCGGTTGACGACGACCATGCCGTGCGCGCCAGCGCCATGGGCACACTGGCATTGGTATATGCCGATGAAGAAAGTTACACCAACGCCCTGCATTGGGCTCGCGAGGCCGCAAAGGAAGACCCTGCATCGGCGCGTGTGCACAACGTCATGGGCGTCATCCATTTCCGCCGCGGTAACGAGCAGGAAGCCATCAAGAGTTTCCGGGAAGCGCTAAAGCGCGACCCTGCAAACGTCGACGCACATTTCAACCTGGGCACCCTTTATTGCTATCGCAACAACTATGACATGGCCATCACCACCATACGAAGCGGGCTCAAACAGAACCGGCGCTCGGTGAAGCTGTTCTATGTCTTCGGGTGGGCATACCTTCTCAAAGGAGACAACGAACATGCCATCGAGTGCCTGCAGAATGTGTTAGACTTGGACTCCACTTACATCAACGCATACAACCGGCTGGGCGACATATACTTTGAACGGGCCGAGTATAATCAGGCTGCAGAGCAGTATCGCCGTGCCATCCATTTCGGCCCGACGCGAACCGAGGCATACCGCTTGCTGGGGCGCACCTATGCCGCACAGGAGGACTTTGGGAAAGCCATCAGACAATACCAAAAGGCTGTTGACATCGACCCCAAGGACGGCGACACCTATTGCCGCATCGCAGAACTCTATGCCCGCCAAAACCAGCCCAAGCGCGAGCAGGCAAACTACAAACGAGCTGCACGGCTGGGAAACAGTCAGGCGCGCGAATGGTGCACCAAACACGGAGTGACATACCAATAGATATAATAAAATATGAATAGTTTAAAATACTACCTATCGCAAGTTGAACAAATCTTCAACGAGGAGCAATTCATCTTCGAACCTCGCGAGCTCTACGAACCCATCGATTACACATTGCGCCTCGGTGGCAAACGCATACGCCCCACCTTGCTACTGGCTGCCAATGCCCTGTTCGGAGGCGACGAAAAGCAGGTGCGCGGTGCCGCCCTCGGCATTGAGACATTCCATAACTTCACTCTCCTGCATGACGACCTGATGGACCGTTCGCCCCTGCGGCGCGGTCAGCCCACGGTCTACACCAAATGGGGCGACAACACCGCCATACTCAGTGGCGACACCATGTTCGCCCTCGCCTGGCGCTATTTCCTCCGCCAGCCGTCGCCACGCCTACAGGAGATACTGCAGTGCTTCAACGAAACCGCCATCCTGGTATGCGAAGGACAGCAGATGGACATGAACTTCGAGAATATGACCCTTGATGAAGTTGACCTCGACGCCTACATGGAGATGATTCGCCTGAAGACCTCTGTGCTGCTGTCGGGAGCCCTCAAAATAGGTGCCCTCTATGCCGGTGCCACGAAGGAAGAGCTCTTCGACATAGGCGAATTCGGCGAACACCTCGGACTGGCCTTCCAGCTGCAGGACGACCTGCTCGACGGCTATGGCGACACCGCCGTGTTCGGCAAAAAAACAGGTCAGGATATCCGTGACAACAAGAAATCCATACTGCCCTTGCTGGCATTGATGCATGGCTCGCCCGAGCAACAAGAAGAGTTGCTCACCCTCTTCGCCGCCAAAGACAACTTGGATGAGGAGGAAAAGGTGCACCGCGTGATGGCCATCTACGATGCTATCGGCCTCCGAACCATAGTGGAGGAGCACATCGACATTGAATTCCGAACCGCCAAACAATACCTCGATGCCATCCATGCCCCCGAAGAGAAAAAAGCCCCGCTCCGCGAGCTGATGGAGACCCTAATGGGAAGAAAAAAATAACTTTTTTTGACGGTTTTAGAAAAAAGGTGTATATTTGCACTAAAAATAAGTATAGGCAAAATACAAACATTAAATTAATAATCAACACACTAACAACATCATGAAAAAAGTTTTTGCTTTGATGTCAATAGTCGGACTGTTGACATTTGCCAACTTCAATGACGTGAAGGCACAGGATCAACCCGCTGCCGAAGCCACAGAACAGGTCGCCGAGGCCACCGACGAGGCCGTCGTCGAGGAAGCCGCCCCCGTTGAGGAAGCTGCTCCCGCCGCCGAGGAGAACACCAAGACGTTCCACCAGATGCTCAAAGAGAAGTACATCCAGGGTGGTGCCGGCTGGATGACCCCCGTGCTCCTCTGCCTTATCTTCGGTATGGCTCTCATCATCGAGCGCATCCTGTACCTGAACATGGCAACCAGCAATGTCAAGAAGCTCCTCGAAGGTATTGAGGACAATGTGAAGGGCGGTAACTATGAGGGCGCCAAAGAGCTCTGCCGCAACACCCGTGGCCCCGTGGCCAGCATCTTCTACCAGGGTCTCGACCGCGTCGACCAAGGTCTGGAGAACGTCGAGAAATCCATCACCAGCTACGGTGGTGTGCAGATGGCTCGCCTGGAGAACAACCTCACCTGGATCGGCCTGTTCATCGCTCTGGCCCCCTCGTTCGGATTCCTCGGCACCGTGGTCGGTATGGTCGAAGCTTTCGACGCTATCGAAGTCGCCGGTGACATCAGCCCGACCGTTGTGGCTGGTGGTATGAAAGTGGCTCTGTTGACGACCATCTTCGGTCTTATCACCGCCATCATCCTCCAGATTTTCTACAACTACATCCTCACCAAGATCGAGAGCCTCGTCGACCAGATGG
>CAMJJD010000076.1 GCA_946406015.1 uncultured Bacteroidales bacterium
AGACCGCTGCTGAGTTCCGCGCTACCGCACGCCAGGCCGTCAACACCGCCATCGCCGCTCAGAAGGAGCGCCTGACCACAGGCCACGAGATGCTCGAAGTAGCTGTCGTCGACGAGTTGGTTGCTGAGCTCAAGAAACTCATGTCCGTAGCTTCCGCTCAGGATGCCTACGAGCGCAACCCGAACGCCACAGACTACAGCGGATGGATCATCAATCCTGACTTCGCAGAAATCACCGGATGGGATGTCATCCAAGGCACCGGCAACGGTCCTCTCAACCAGGGTCAGTACTACACCGGCGACGCAGACCACAAGTACTTCGACAGCTACAACGGCACCGCCGGCGAGCTGAACATCTACAGCGAGCAGGTCATCGAAGGTCTGCCCAACGGCACCTACACCGCACGCGTGGCTGCACGCACCTCCGGCGAGGGCGCATTCCTCTTCGCCGCTACAGGCGAGGCCAAGGCCGACACCATCTGGAAGGAAATCCCCATGGAGACCTACACCTACCTCGATCCCGTCACCGAGAAGGATACCACCGTCAACGCTACCGACATCTACGGCAGCATGTGGCTCGAAGCCTTCGAGAAGTACAACAACGGCGAAGCCGATGAGCTCGAGAGCGCCATCGCTACCTGCAACGGCAACAACGGCCGCGGCTGGAAGTGGGTCACCATCGAAGGCATCGTCGTCAACGACCACCGCATGACCATCGGTCAGACCACCGACGGCACACGCTCCGGCAAGCCCTTCGCCGGCACCTGGTTCTCCGTCGTCGACTGGAGCCTGACGCTCACCGCCAAGGGTAACAACGACGGCTGGAACGGCCCGCTCACTGGCGTCAACAGCATCAACGCTGCTCAGGGCGCTGCCGCAGACGGCATCTACGCCATCGACGGACGCCGCGTCAGCAACGCCGCACGCGGACTCTACATCGTGGTCCGCAACGGCAAGGCCAGCAAGGTGATCGTGAAGTAATACCGCGACACACAATCTGCCCAGAGGCGCCTTTTCTACTCCTCCTTCCCCAACCCAAGGCGCCTCGCCCCCTACCTCATCTCTCCCGCCCCGAGGTAGGGGGTTTTTATATCCTTTCGTCAATTATTTCCCATTTTTCTTTGCTCTTTCAGCGAAAAAATGTACTTTTGCCCCCAGAATCAGCAGATTATTCACCCTTTAAAGCAAATATAATATGGATTTGACAGGAAGAAGACAAAGTTCAAACGTTGACGACCGCCGCGGCATGAGCACCGTCAAGAAAGCCGGCGTCGGAGGCATCTTTGGTATCATCATCGCCATGGCCATCGCCTACTTCACAGGAGGCAACCCCTTGGAGGCAGGCATGCAAGCCTTCCAGCAATCGCTGGGCAACAACACAGAAGTCAGCAGCTCACAGCAGCGCGAGTTCACCGAGGAAGAGCAGCAACTGGCCCTCTTCGCATCCCAAGTGCTCGCCAGCACCGAAGACGTATGGACCGAAGTGTTCAAGACACAGCTCGGCAAGACCTACATCCCACCACGCATGGTCCTCTACACCGGCGCCGTGCAGACAGGCTGCGGACAAGGCACAGCCAGCGTGGGACCCTTCTACTGCTCCGCTGACCAGGCGCTGTACATCGACCTCAGCTTCTTCACAGACATGAAGAAGACACTCGGAGCCGACGGCGACTTCGCCTACGCCTACGTCATCGCACACGAAGTAGGACACCACGTACAGCACCTCCTCGGAACACTCAACGACTCCCACGCAAAAATGGCCAGGATGAACGAAACAGACGCCAACAAGGTCAGCGTACGCATCGAACTGCAAGCGGACTTCTACGCCGGCGTATGGGGCCACCACGAGGGGAAAACCTACGGATCACTCGAGGACGGAGACCTCGCGGAGGCCATCAACTGCGCACAGGTCATCGGCGACAACTACCTCCAGGAGAAAGCTCGCGGCTACTCCCAGCCCGAATCCTTCACACACGGCACCAGCGCACAACGCATGAAGTGGCTGAAGGCCGGACTCCAGACCGGCGACATGAGCCGAGGTGACACCTTCGGCATCAGCGAGAGCCAGCTCTGACAACACCTCTCATGATTTGACCTAATTGTCCATGTTTGTGCGCAGAGGATTTATCTGATGGCTACCTTCCTGCCATCGACAATATAGAGTCCACGATGGGGATTGGTCAGGTGAAGGCCAGCGGTATTGTAGATAGATCCTTTGTTCAGTCCTGCGTGTCCGTTGTCCATGCGCTGGGCATTGATGGCATCGGGGTCGCCTCCGATGCGGTGGATACGGAAGAAATCGACCTTGAACCATCCGGCATTGTCGTTGGTGGAACGCACTCCGTTGTTGCGTTGGTTACCCGTCTTGATGCCGATGGTGAGGTCTTCGCCTTCGCCCACCTCGACTTCCACCTCCATATCGCGGAGTACGAAGTCCGTGGTGTTGCCTCCGGCATAGCCGGCATAAGTGTTCACCTCGTCCGGGGTGAGTAGGTTCGTATAGTCGTTCTCTGTGCCGTAATATTGAACGTTGCTGTTGGCAAAGAGGCGGCAGTTTGTCTTCTTGTTGACCTCCACCCACAGTTTGCAGCAGACGCGGTAGGTGCCAGGCGTGAGTTTTGCCGCAGGAATGGTCTGGTAGAGCCAGAACTCATCGGGCATAGGCACGGAGTTGATCCAGCAAACGTTGTTGCCATGGTAGTTCGAAGCTCCTTGGTTGACACCGTAGGAATCAAGGCCATTGGCTCCTTTCTTCAGTTCGCCTTTCGACTCCCATCCGCAGGGGATGCCTCGGCCGATATTGCCCACGGCGTTGAGCTGGCATTCATGGTTATATTCAAAGTCGTAGTTCTCAATGAGCTTTTTGGTCAGCGTCAGGTCGTCCTCTTCGGCCAGACGGCTGCGAATGGCTTCGATGCGGGCGTCCATCTCGAACTTGTCATCTGTGTCGTACCAGTGACTGAAGACTCCGTGCTCCGACGCTTTCAGGGCAGCCTTGGCTTCCTTGATGGCTTCGTAGGCAGCTGATAGGTGGCCGTGGCGGTCGTCGTTCTTATATTTGTAGGCATGGACGAAGTGGTAGACGGCAGTGCTCAGTTGTTGCATATAGTGGGCGTAGGCCGAGAGGTGGTCGTAGAAGAAAGTCTGCGCTCCCTCAGGCAGTCGGCTTTGCAGCTCCTCGCACCGACGGGCCACGTTGGCAAAGGCTTTCATCTCGCGGCTCATGCCAGCCAGCACGCTGTCCACGGGGTTGCGACCCTCGATGCGGAAGGTGCGGCCAGTTACACTTTCATACCCAATCTCGGTGAAGGGGTTGGCCTTGAACGTGCTCCATGTGTTGTTGATCTGCTTGATTACCTGAGAATGACGCAGGTCCTGGAACACATACTGACGGTCGAAGCCGCCAGGGAAATCACTCTTCTTAGGGTTCCAGTAAGCGTAGTAATAGTCATGATAGAGCTGCGCTGCTTCTTCGGCATGTTCTTCTCCGAAGTACTGGGCACAGAAACGGCGGAGGAAGGCATCGGTAGTGTAGCCTTCGGAATCCCACATCATGGCGGCGTTGGCACTCATCTCCATGAGAAACTCACGTAGGTTGCCGGCATTGACGACGCTGAACGTCAAGGGACCCTTGCCCTGGACGTAGCGGTAGTTATCCTCCATCTTCCAAGGTCCTTCGGCGGGTGCCAGGTGAGCACCGGTTGAGTAGAACTGCAGATTCATGTAATAACCCAGCTTCACGTTGTCGGTGTTCGTCCAGTTGACAAGATCATCGTAGGGATAATGATCGCGACGACCGGCCACGAAGGTCCACAGCATATTTGTGGCGGATGGGGGCTTCAGGTAGCCGGCGGCCAGCAGCGTGGATATCTCATCGTAGAACGTCATGCGGACGAAGGGGTTGTCCTCGCCCGTTGAGGCACAGATCATGTCGTATTGTTCCTTGACCATGCGGTTGATGACCTCGGCGCGTTCGCGGTCGGAGGCGGGAGCATCGGTGAACACCGACCAGAAAGGTTGGTCGGTCTTGCCGCGGAAAGCCACCTGCCAAAGGTTCTCCACGCCGCTTTTCATCACGGCATTGATGTTGTACTGCCAGAAATCGCGCAGCGAGGTCATATCTTTGACCGACAATGCCGGAGGTGTGGTGTGCTTCACCTGTTGCCAGTAGGCGTCCCAGTTGGCAAAGCTGTTGTTCAGCGCTACCATATGATGGGAGGTGAGCACGAGACCGTATTTCTTATAGAGCATAGCCTCGCCGTTGAGCGTGCCGGACGTAGTGACAGTGGCCGTGTATTCCACCGTGTTTAGTTTCAGACGGAGCATCGTCTCCAACCAGCGTTCGTTGTTGTCGGAACTCTTACGTCGCCAGGGCACAAAGAGATCTTCATCGTTAGGGAACCAGGCACGATAGCGCACAGTGGGTGAAGGCTGGAAGTAATCGAAGTCATCGGGAACGGCAATCTCGGCCTGCTGTTCGGGTTGCCAGTCGCACCAATACCACAGAGGTGGCACGCCTAAGACCTGTTCACTGAAGCTGTAGATGGCATAGATGGTGCCTCGCATATCCGGTCCCTGCAAATAGATGCGGCGGTTCTGTGCATCGGCATAGACCGCGTGCGACTCAAAGCCTGCCAGTTCTTTCTGTGTACTTAGATTACGTGCGCCTTCAGTGGCTTGATTGACAACCACGAGTTCCACCCCGTCGGTAGTTCCAAGGGTGTTGACGACGGCAGGTTTGAAACCCATGACCTTCTCGAAGTCGCGCTGTAAGGCAGCTACGGCGAGCTTGACCTGACTCGTCTCGCCCGATGGTATCACGATGGCCACTTGACCGCCCTTCATCGTCAGACCTTCAGCGACATCAGCACTGACTTTGAATGGGAAGCGCGGGGAGATTTCGTTGTAGCCATCATCGCCGAAGAGCACAGCGAAGTAGGTGCCAGCGTCGTTGATCGTGAACCGGATCGTGCCGTTGGCGGCGGAGGTGTACTTCCAAGCATACGACGGGTCGTTGCTGCCTGGGTGCTGGCTATGCTTGTAGATGCCGACCCATGCGTTCTTGCCCACGGGGGCATTCTCGTAGCTGACCGTGAGCGTGCCGCCAGGCTGTAGGGTTGTGGTGCTCAGCGTGAGGCTCGGCGCCGTGGAACCCGTCACGCGGATAGTCTGCGGAGCGGAATATTCGCTCCAGTCGAGGTTCATCGAACGGTTGCGGCAGCGAATAAAATAGGTGCCGGAAGGCAGGTCAGAGGCGGCGACCTCAAGAGTCGTGACGGGCAAACCTTCGCGAACGTTCTTGGGCAGATATTTGTTATCCACATCGTAGAAATCCTCGAAGAGGAGGATGCGACTAAAGACTATGTCCGAGAACCTGGCATCGCGTGCTATCTGGTACTGGCTGCTGTGCAGCCCTTCTACGGCTGTCTGCTGCTGAATAGTGGCGGGCAGGGGGATGACATAGGCGGAGCCATCACGGGTAAACCGCGAAGCACAGTCTATGACAGGCGTGGCGGGGATGTCGGGCTGCGAGAGGCAGCGCGAGAAGCGGTCGATAAGTATATTGTCGAGAGCCAGGCGGCGGTTGCCGATGGAGTATGTCTCCACGGTCATCGTAGCGCTCGAGGGGTCAAATTCCAAGATCTGATAGGTCCATTGGTCGATGGTTTTCTGAACCTCGTCGCGGTTGCGGTTGTCAGGCGTGCTGCCCCACAGCTGTTCGTAGTCCTGAGCCGAGGTGCCGACACCACCGCCGCTGATGATGTGGTACACGGGCCATTCTGTCATCTGACCGCGGGCATAGAGGTGATGGTGACCGGCGCAGTTGATGACGTGTTTCTTGGACGACGAAAGGATAGGCATCACCTCATTGGTCATCCACGGATTGGTGTCGCCGGCCCATTGCTCGGCAAACATCGGGCGGTGCTGCACACTGACGATAAAACGCACCGAAGCATCGGCATCGGCGGCGGCGACCACACGCCGCACCCATTGTTTCTGGACGTCGGACGTACCGTCGGTATTCATCACCACAAACAGCACGGGGCCTGCCTGATAGGCGTAGTAGAGAGCCGTGCCGCTTGTGATTCCCTGATAGGCGATGTTGCCGTAGGAAGCGTAATGGCGCTTATAAAGTTCCAGCTGCGGGTCCTTGAACAACTCGTGGTTGCCGACACAGGTCATGATAGGCACATGCGACATCACCTCGCGCGATTTATAAAGATGTGTAAACTCATACTGGCGCACGGAACCGGAGTCCACCTGGTCGCCCACATTCATGATTAGGCGCACATGCTCCTCCAAGGGTGCTTCGCCATATTTGGCGTCGAGTGTACGCTTAGCCATGCGCAGCAGCCATTCGTAGTCCGACCGCTCGTTGCGCTGGTGGTCACCCACCATCAGTATGCGGAAGGGCTCGGTGCTGTCGGCTCCGGGCTGCGTGCGGAAGCGGAAAACCTCGCTCATGCTCTCGCCGGCAACGACCTGATAGTAATACACCGTATTGGCTTCGAGACCCTCGAGGCGGGCCGAGTTCCAATAGTAGCTCGGGGCGACCTCACGGGCAGAGGATGTGACCTGGAGGCTGAGCTGGTCGGCGGCAGTTCCGTAGCGCACGACAGCGCCTTCGACCACAGCGTTGGATTTCCAGCACACCTGGATACTGTGGGCGGTAGGCTCGTTGAGGTAGGGCGCCGTCATGGCGGCGGGCGTCTCCACAGGCAACACCGTCAGGCGTACCGCATTGAACGTGTTGTCACCGTTGTCAAAATAGTAGATGTCGGGCTCCGTCATCGTCACGTCGTTCACCGTTCGTGAACCTCCTTCCCGGATACTGTAGTCCCTGAACCGGCCTATCTGCTTCGCCTCCTGGCTGTGCAATGGAGCAGCCGCGGAAGCCAGCAGCAACATGGCGATGGCATTTAACAAAAGTTCTTTCTTCATAGTAACTATTTTATATTAACGCTTTATTCGTCGTTCCATAATTTTGTTTGTGCTTGAAGAGTTAAGTATTTGAATGTGTTTGGGTAATGAATTGATATATTAGGCTCATTTCAGGCGCAAAGATATGCATAATAATATGCGCACAAACGAAATTATTTGTCATAAAAGAAAAAATATCGTTCAAATGCAAGAATATTATCGAAAAGAACAAGTGTTTTGGTCCAAATCTATACTTTTCGCTCCACACTTGGACAAAAAATGAGTCCTTTAGTCTAAATCTACACTTTTTACCCCACATTTAGACACAAAAACAAGACGGAATCATTCAATCAGCCAAATCTTTTGCCCATTTTCTGCATTTCGCCCCCTTCCATTCCCCTTCGATTCCACATCATCGCTCCATGAGATTCCCGATACTCAGCGGGCTTAGCCCCCCTCTATAGACCCCTTATAGGGGGTCTTAAGAGGTGGGGCTCACGCCCTCGAGTTCGG
>CAMJJD010000077.1 GCA_946406015.1 uncultured Bacteroidales bacterium
CGATGGTGCCGTGGTGCATGTCGACAATCATCTTGCAGAGGTTCAGTCCGATGCCAGTGCCGTCGATGTGCATGCGGCGTGAGTTGCCCCCCTGGTAGAAGCGCTCGAAGATGTGCTTCTGTCCGTCGTTGTCGAGTCCGACACCGGTGTCAATCACCTTCACCACAGCCTGTTTGTCATCGTGTGAAAGGACCACATCAACGGTGCCGCCGTCGAACGAGTATTTGAAGGCGTTGGAGAGCAGGTTCGTGATGACCTTATCGAACTGGCCCGGGTCAATCCAAGCTTCAAGCTTGTCAAAACCCTCGTGGTTGAAGTTGAACTTGATGTCGCGCTCCTCGGCGTTGTACTCGAACATCTTGCAGACACCCTGGATGAAGCTGACGAGGTCGGTCTTCTGACAGTGCAGGTGCATCTGCTGCTTGTCAATCTTACGGACATCGAGAATCTGGTTGACGAGGTTCAGTATACGTGTGGCGTTGTGCTCGATGGTATCCACGTCGCGCTGTGCCTCCTTCTGATCGTTGGTAAGCCGACGGCGTAGGTTGGAGAGCGGTGCCATGATGAGCGTCAGCGGTGAGCGGATGTCGTGGGTGGCGTTGATGAGGAACTTCATTTTCTCCTCGTTCATCTGCTGGTTAGCCCTGCGGCGGTAGGTCATGAACACGTACGTGGCAAGTCCTGCCAATACCAGCAGGTAGAGCAGATAGGCGAGACGGGTGCGATACCAGGGGGCACGGATGGTAACGGTGATGGTCTTCTCGGGCGAATAGACATTTGCCGCGAGGGCACGAACCTTCACCTTGTAGTCGCCGGGTTGCAGGTGACTTAAGGTAATTTCGTTGACTCCCTCTGCCTGTCGCATCCACTGTCCGCCATTGACGCTGTACTCAAACGAGACATTTGCGGGGTTGTCGAAGTTGAGTTGCGAGAAGGCGAGGGTAATGGTGTGGTCGAGGTAGGAGAGGGTGAAATGGTCGCTCTCGGCCACGGGGCGTTCGGTGACGTGGACGCCGTTGATGACGCTATTGGCGTTGACATAGGTATTACCTAAGAGGAATGCCGTCAGTACCACTTCGTCGGCAGGGCGGCTGACACTCTTGACGTTTTGTGGCCTGAAGACCGTCAGACCGTCGTTGTTGCCGAAATAGACGTCGTCGTCGTCGGTGTGCATGCCTACACCATAGAGATACTCCTTCTTGAAGAGCCCGTTGCCATTGACATGGCCCACGAATTGCTTCTTGCGGGCGTCATACTGCCAGATGCCCATGGACGTGGCACACCAGATGTCGCCGTCGTTCGATTGTACGATGTAGTTCACAGTTTTGTCGCTGAGCTGCTCACTGCCGGGGAAGAGGGTTGTCTGTTTCTTGTCGTGGATATAGAGGTAGAGTCCGCGGTCGGTGCCGATGGCAATGTTGCCGTCCTTCAGTTCGCAGATAGAGTAGCACATGACACCGTCGAGCTGCTGGTTCCAGCCGTGGGAGAGGAAGCTGCCCGTCTTGGGGTCGAAGCAGGAAACGCCCGAGGCAGTACCCATCCAGATGATGCCATCGCGGTCGGGCGTCATACACATGACCCAGTCGTTGCAAAGGTGCCCCAACTTAGTGGTATCGTTCTCGGTGTTCTTGTAGTTCTTCAAAGTTCCCGACTGCATGTTATAGACACAGAAACCGCGCGAGAAGGTTGAGATGTAGATGTTGCCCTCGTCGTCGCTGGTCATGTCGTTGAACTTGTCACAGTCGAAGGTAACCTTCTGGCTGTATGCACCTGTCAGCGGGTCGTAGGCAAACAGGCCGTCGTCGGTGCCAATCCAGTAGCGGCGCTGGCGGTCGCGGAAGATGAACTCGACGGCATCGGGTGCAGCAGGATGGGCCACAACACGCCCTTTGTTGTTGAAACCGTAGACACCAACGCCTTGGACGGTACACCAAACGATGCCGCCGTCGCCCTCACAGACAGAGGAGATGGACGAGCCGACATTGATGTTCTGAGCCTCGAAACTCCAGTTCTTGAAGGTGATGGGGCGCTGGGGAATAAGAACCAGTCCCTTGCGCTGCAGGCCAAGCCACATGTTGCCACGACGGTCGCAGAGGATACTCCACACTTTGGCGGTGTTGAGATTGACGCCGAAGATATTCACGTCGTACCGCTCCAACTGACGACTACCGCGAAGGATGCGGAATAAGCCCTGGCCTCGCGAACCTATATAAATATTACCGTTGGCATCTTTTCCGGCAGAACTGAATAATACGTCCTTGCCGGCCAGGTGACTCATGTCGATGTCGGCCTCCGACATCTTGCCGTTGTGGTAGGACATGATGCCGTGTACACCGACGATCCATAGCTCGTCGCCACGCTCCACGATGCCTATCGGTTCGCCTTTCGACTGGAATAGCTCTAATTTTTTGCCAGACTTCATGACCACGGTGTTGTCGTAGCCTGTTTTCCAGATACGCCCATGAGAGTCTAAGTAAACTTCGCCAAAATACTGGTTGTTATTTTTGTCGGCAAAGTCGTTCGTTTGTTTCGGCTGTCCGTCCTCGCCGACCAGAAATGCCCCATAACCGGATGTCGCCACGAGGATTTGGCCGTCGGGGAGCTGGAGCATACTACTGACACGCGGGAGAATACCATTCGGGAAAGGATAATGTACGAAACCGTCGATGGCTTCGTCATAACGGTCGAGGCCGCGGTTGGTACCCACCCAGAGCCTGCCTTCTTTATCCAGGAGCAGGCTTACAACGACGCTGTTGCAGATTGAGGTAGGTGACTCTTCATTATGTAGGAACGTTTCAAAGTGATAACCGTCGTAGCGGTTTAGTCCATAGTCGGTCGCAATCCAGATGTAACCGTATTTATCTTGACAAAGGTCGGCAATGAGACTGCTCGAAAATCGGTCTGACGGAAAGAAGTTTCCCATCTGCGCTGAGACATGGGAAAAAACGATGAGACAAAATAGCAGTGTAGCAATTTTCTTCATAGTTATGGTAAATTGTCTATTTCAGTGTGCAAAGATAGTAATAATTTACAAAGATTGTGTTTTTATTACGTATCATTTAATTTTTTTTATGTCTCATCGTCTCAAGGTGGTGCTTCCAGCGAGACGGATAAAAGAAAAGTGGCTACCGGTATTCACATACGGGCAACCACTGTGATTAGTTTTACCATAACTAATTCTTTCTACAAAAACTAACTACTAACTATAACTAATAACCTTATGTATGAGATTTCTTCTTGAAAATCTATCTGTTTTTCTTTCACGGTGCAAAGTTAAGCATTTTTTCGCTAACACATTATTTCGTATGTTTCGCATCGTTTCTTATTCGTAAACAAGTTCGTTTTCCCTACAAAAACTTACAGTTTTAACGGCCTAAGTATACTTTTCGGGAAGAACCGTCAGCCGATTTTTCAATGCACAGCCCCTTTGGCGTGTCGAGGCGCCGGCCGTGAATATCGTAGTAAACCTTCGTGTCATCAGTGTCCACAGCACGCTCTTCAATGGCAGTACTACCTTTGTCGATCATGAAGATGTAAGTGTTCAGACTGCGGGCAGGCATGGGGACGATTACTTCCTTTGTCGGTTCGTCGATGGCTATGGGACTCTCCTGACAGAGTTTTTCGGGCTCGTTGCCAGTAGACAGCAGGTGGGTGCCGCTCTTCACCTGGTAGGGCAGCAGGATTTTCAGGTCAACGCCATTCTTGGTGGTATCGATGGCCATGACGATGAGCGAGTCGCCCTTGATATAGGCCGAATACTCATGAGTAGCTCCCTCGCCAGAAGTCTTGTCGCGCGAGGTGACCAGACGGGTGGAGCCGGTGACATGCTTTGAGAAGTGAGACATAACGTAAGCACGGGGCAGCAGCTTGTTCTTGGTATTCTTCATGTCGCCGACGTTATATTTCGTCTCGCCTGTGCCGACAAAAGCCCAATGCGCGCGCATATACCAATATATATAACCAGTACAGCCAGCCAGCATACACTCGTTGAGTTCCTCGGCAAAAATCAGCTGCTCGTGCCAATTGGGCAGGTGGTCAATATTATCGGTCACTGAATGCTCAGTCATCCAGACTTCCTTGCCGTATTTGGCGGCAAGCACGGCCGACTGCTTCATGTAAGTGAGTGGGGCATGTCCATAGAGGTGGCCTGCCACAATGTCGATTTGCTCGCGGCACGTCGGGTCATTCATCAGCGGGTCAGTATAGTTCTGGGTGAATCCCAAGCTCTCACCACTGATTAGCTTCACGCCAGAATAAGTCTCGCGGTCGAGCATGTATGCATAGTTCTTCACCAACTTAACCAAATCGGCAGGGTCGTAGAGACAGCCTGAATAGTCAACCCACCAGTCGGGCTCGTTCTGGATGGACACGGCGTCGACTGTCACGCCCTTTGACTTCATCCATTTGAGGAAAGTGTTCAGCCAGGGGAAGAACTTATCGTAGCAGTCCTCGCGCAACTTGCCACGCTTCTTGCCTTGCGAGTCTGAGTTGCCGCCTTGAGCCGTACCGTTGGTTTTGTATTCACCGGGGGGCGACCAAGGGGTACCAAACACGATACCGCCGCGCTGCTTCACGATTCTGGCTGAAGGCAGCGAGCCGTTCCAGTCGTAGTCGCCCCAGTTGTCGCCTGTGAAACTGGGCGAAATCTCCATACGCATGATGTTCAGTCCGATTTTGGATTCAGCGCCGTAGAGCAGTCTCGCGGGTTGGGTGTCAGTACCAAATGGTTTCATGGCTCCGTCACAGCTCGCAGCGCCGAAGCCTGTGATGGTCTGTTTGCGGGTGTCTTTCACCGCGAGTGAAATCGATGCAGCCTGGATAGCCGTGACGGTAGCCAGTGCAAGCATTGTGGTAAAAATCTTTTTCATTGGCAAGGTATTTGTAATTATTCTGATTGCGGTGCAAAGGTACGAAATAATCGTGGAGAGAAATATAAATAATGTTTCGCGGCTTTTCGCTTTTGTATCATATATTTTTTTCGTACCTTTGCAACGTCTAAACCATCATCGATGAAAAGAAACAGCGAAGAACTACTGTCGTACATCCGGGAAGGACGGACAATGACCCGTTCCGAGAAGATGAGACTGATTGTCAGTCTCAGTATTCCCAGCATCCTGGCTCAGATTTCGGCTACGGTGATGTTCTTCATCGATGCGTCGATGGTCGGCCATCTCGGAGCTAAAGCATCGGCTTCCATTGGACTGGTGGAGACCACCGGCTGGCTGATGGGCGGACTGGCTTCGGCAGTCAACATGGGATTCTCCGTGCAGGTGGCCCACTTCATCGGTGCCAACGACTTCGAGGCGGCGCGCCGAGTGTTGCGCCAGTCACTCGTCTGTGCCCTGTCATGGGCTGTCTTTATCTCGCTGATGTCTGTTATGATTGCGCCATTCCTGCCCTATTGGATGGGTGGTGGCGAAGAAGTGGCTCACGATGCCTCGCTTTATTTTGCCATCTTCGGTGTTTTTGGTATCTTCTTCCAGATGGAAGGATTGGCCGGCTCAATGCTGAAATGCTCCGGCAATATGAAGATTCCCAGCGTTCTGAATATTGGCATGTGCGTGATGGACGTTCTGTTCAATTACCTATTTATATATATACTCGACATGGGCGTGGTAGGTGCTGCAGTAGGTACTGGCGTAGCTATGCTCATTACTGCCGGGCTTATGCTATGGTTCCTGCTGGTGAAGTCGCCCATGCTGGCGCTGAAAGGTCGGCCCGGATCATTCCGTCCGAAGGAAGACACCGTGAAGACAGCTTTCAAAATCGGGGCTCCGATGGGATTGCAACACATGCTGATGGGCGGTGCTCAGGTTGTGAGCACCATCATTGTCGCTCCGTTGGGAACTGTTGCTATTGCGGCGCATTCTTTGGCCATTACCGTCGAGAGTCTGTGCTATATGCCGGGCTTCGGCATAGCCGAGGCTGCCACGACGCTTGTCGGTCAGGGTATCGGCGCCGGACAGCGTCTGCTCACCCGCTCGTTTGCCTACATGTCGGTAGGGTTGGGCATTGCCGTGATGACCATTATGGGCGTGTTCATGTGGATATTCGCCCCCGAACTGATGGGCATTATGTCGCCTGTTGAGGAAATCATTGCCCTGGGAGCCGATGCCCTGCGCATCGAGGCCTGGGCGGAGCCGATGTTTGCTGCTGCTATTGTCTGTAATGGCGTGTTCATTGGTGCTGCCGACACTATTAAGCCAGCCATTATGAGTCTTACTTCGATGTGGGCTGTTCGCCTGACACTTGCAGCTACGCTTGCCCCCCGTTACGGTCTGCGTGGCGTCTGGACGGCAATGGCTATCGAGCTGACGTTCCGTGGCGTCATCTTCCTCATCAGGCTGTTTAGGGGCAACTGGCAGAAAAAGAAGAATAATGAATAGAATAAAAAAGTGCGGTTACTGAACATCTCGTCCACAAACCGCACTTACAATATTAATAACCAAAAAACCTTTTTCTGAAAAAGTGATGTACGTCTCACGACGTGATCACATTATCCTTTCTAACTAATCTTTACCTTAACAATAATACCTATGAAGCAATCTAATTTACCTTTTACTACTAATACCTTTTATGTCTTTTACTATTGAAGATGTCTTGTTTTCTTTTGACGATGCAAAGGTACGACGTTTTCCCAATATGGCAATGGACTTTGGCCACTTTTTGCATAAAAAGAGTATTTCTTTTGACGTAAATCAATCGTTTGTGTGCGAACACACCTCCGAAACGAGGTTTGTTAGTTCCACGAACTGCGGGATGGTGAGTTGCTCAGGGCGGAGGGAAAGAAGTGAAGCGTGAGAAGTGAAAAGTGAAGAGTCTTTCGGCAGCAGTTGGCGCAGCGAGACGCGGAGCATTTTCCTTCTCTGGTTGAATGTGGTCTTAACCACGCGGCGGAAGAGTTGCCAGTCGCAGCCGAGGTCGGTCGTCTGGTTGCGGGTCATACGTATGACGGCACTTTGCACCTTAGGGGGCGGGTTGAAGACATCGGGCTCGACGGTGAAGAGGTACTCTACATTGTACCATGCCTGAATGAGTACCGAGAGAATGCCATACTGCTTGTTGCCTGGAGCGGCTGCCATGCG
>CAMJJD010000078.1 GCA_946406015.1 uncultured Bacteroidales bacterium
ACGCTCAGGTGGGCCTCACCAGCCCCGGCCACATGGGTGCCGACGTGTGCCACCTTAACCTCCACAAGACCTTCGCCATGCCTCACGGTGGTGGTGGCCCTGGTGTCGGCCCCATCTGTGTCAGCCAGAAGCTCGTTGACTTCCTGCCCACACATCCCGTGGTCGAGGTCGGCGGCAAGCACGGCAACACCATGGCGGCAGCCCCCTACGGCAGCGCCTACCTCCTGCCCATCACCTACGGCTACCTGCTGATGCTCGGCGGCGAAGGCCTGACGGATGTCACCAAACACGCCATCCTCAACGCCAACTACCTCCGCGCTCGCCTGCAGAAGTACTACAAGATTCTCTACACCAACCGCAATGGCATGTGTGGTCACGAGATGATTGTCGACTTCAACGAGTTCAGCCTCAAGGTCGGTGTCGGCGACATCGCCAAGCGCCTCATGGACTATGGCTTCCACGCCCCCACGGTGGCCTTCCCAGTGCACAACACCCTTATGGTCGAGCCCACCGAGAGCGAGCCGCTCAGCGAGATGGACCGCTTCTGCGACGCTATGATTGCCATCCGTCAGGAGATTGACGACATCATGACCGGCAAGAGCGACGAGAAGAACAACCCCATCGCCAACGCTCCCCACACCATGCAGGTGGTCTGCGCCGACGAGTGGAACCTCCCGTACAGCCGTCAGAAAGCCGCCTTCCCGCAGCCCCACTGCGAGAAGTACTGGCCCACCATCAGCAAGATCGACGACGCCTACGGCGACCGCAATCTGCAAGCCGTCTGGCCTGAATAATGGTTAATGGTTAATGTGAGGGCCGCGGGCATTCGCCCGCGGCCCTCTTTTTTCATCCCTCCGACCGGCATAAGACCACCATTGATTTTCAATTGTTTAACTTCTATTCTTTTACTTTTCTAAAAGAACAGTAAAAGAACAGTAGAAGAAAAGGCTGAGAAATAGCGGTTTGTGGATTTCTGGAAAAGAGAGTCAGCAGCGGTAGCCGGCGGCGGCGAGGGCGGCGCGCACTTTCTCCTGCTGGTCGCCTTGGATGATGATTTCACCGTCCTTGGCCGAGCCGCCGACGCCGCATTTGCCTTTCAGCATCTTGCCCAAGGCCTGCAGGTCGTCGTCGGTGCCGATGAAGCCGGTGACGAGGGTGACGGTCTTGCCTCCGCGGTGGTGCCGGTCGAGGCTCACACGCAAGCGCTGTTTCTCGGGCGCCAGGGTCACGGCCTCGGGTTCGTTGTCGTATTGGTATTGGTAGTCGGGGTTGGTGCTGTAGACCACTCCGACAGGTCGGTTCTTCTTGCTCATATACGCGGAAGTGTGATGGGGTCGCCAGTGGGGGTGCGGACGATAAGCAGTTGGTTGAGGTCGCGGGCGTAGACTTTCACTGACTTTGGTTGGTTGACGAAGTGTACGGTGCGTCCCAGGTTGATTCCTTCGCCGTCGATGTCGACCCACCGGTCGACATTGCCTTCGATGGTTACCTCGCGGGTGCGGAACATCTCCACGTGCTGCGAGAGCTGCAGGTGGTTGGTCAGCGCCAGAGGGGCGGTAATGGCCACGTGATCGATGGGTATCTTGTCGACAATGCTGATGTCGATGATGCCGTCGTCGAGGCGTGCGGTGGGGGAGACGGGCATGCCGTAGCCGATGCGGTCGCTGTTCTGCAGGGCGATGATCCATGCGTTGCGTTTGAGCGTGCGTCCGTTGAGGTGCAGCGTGTAGTCCGACTCGCGGTAGTTGTTGTAGGCGCGGAGCACGATGTTGGTGTATCCGGTGAGGCCGCGTGTTTTGGCGACCTGCATCAGGCGCGACACATGGGCGTCGAAGCCCACACCGGCGGCGCCGACACAGACATAGTCTCTGCTGCCGGCCTCTTCGCCGTTGATGAGGATGGAATCGATGGTGAGTTCGTGCTGCTGGTTGAGTGTGCGGATGGCGAGCCAGGGCTGCATGGGAAGTTTGAGGGTATAGGCCAATCCGTTGCCGGAACCGCAGGGAATGATGCCGAGGGTGATGTCGCTGCCGCGCAGACCTTGTACGACATCGTTGACCGAGCCGTCGCCGCCCACGGCGACGACACAGTCGTAGCCTTGCATGGCTGCTTCGCGTGCCAGCTCGGTGCCGTGGTGTATGCGCTCTGTGTATTGCACCTCGTAGTCGAAGAGGTCGTGGTTGAGGTTCTGTTTCAGCAGGCTCTCAATCTTCTTCTGCTTGCCGACACCCGAGATGGGGTTGACTATAAATAGGGTCTTGGTCTTCATTTTAATTAAGAATTAAGAATTAAGAATAAAAATTGGGCAGCAGGATTTTTAATTTTTAATTATTAATTTTTAATTTTCTAGGGTCGCCAGCCGGAGACGGTGAGTATCTTTCGGCTGTCGGGTTCGTCGAGGAGCTCCTGCACCGTGCTGTGACTCTTCTTCATGTAGGCGCGCACAATCTGGAGGCCGATATAGCTGGCGGTACGTGGTGCCGAGTCGCTGCCGAAGGTGTTGGTGTGAGGGGCGTCGCCAATCAAGTTGCAATAGGCGTTCAAGTCGGTGGAGTAGAGCATGTTGTTCTGTATCAACCATCCCCACACATTGGCCACGTTGTGCTTCATCCAGTCGAGTTGCTCGCTGGTGTAGTTCAGCAGGAGGGTATCGGCGATGCCGGGCAGGACTTTCTCCACAAAGTAGAGCTTCTTGCCATCGGCGACAGCATGGTCGAGCAGCGTCAGGTCGCCATCAGGACCTTTGAGATACAAGCCGGCCAGCGTGAACATGCAGTCGGGGACGATGCGGTCGCGGCTGAAGGTGCGCACCAGATAGTTGGGCATGCCGAAATACTGGTAGCGCTCCATGGCGCCGAGGGCATACTGGTCGAGGCACACGCAAAGGTCGCTACTGTTGCTGAACACACGGAACCCGTAGTTGTCGAAGTCGCCCGTGACCATGGTGTAGAAACGTTCCACGTGATGCATCTTGGGGCAGAGCTTGTATGCCCGTCCCAGCGCTTTTCCCAATTCCCGCTCCACGTCGGAGAGATTGTGGTAGAGACTGTCGGTGATGCGGTAGATGTCGCGCATCACAGGGTCGGCGACGAATTCCTGCGTCATCTGCATAAACTCCGGCTCCTCGGGGGCGAGCATAATCAGCTCGGAACTGAACTCGTTTCGGTGCTTAGTCAACTCGGCCTGCAACCGGTCGGCAGGGGTGTCGAAGAGCAGCCGCTCAAAACGGTGGAAACTTACTTCCTCGGTGCGTCGGCAACCAGTCAGAGCCACAACAACGATGCAGAGACACACGAAGGCGTGTCTCTGCATACGGTTGAGAGTGTGTTGTTTGCTATTCGGCATCTTTCTGCTCTTCGTTCTTTTCAGCTTCGTTGAGGATGCGCAGCTTGGCCTGGAGGAGGGCAATCTGCTGGCGGGCACCCTGCATCTTTTTCTCAAACTCCTGCTTGAGCAGGTCGGCCTGTTTGGAGGAGGCGAGGAAACCGAGGTTGTTTTCCCAGAGGTTGAGGTCGTTGCGTAGCTTCTCAATCTTGTCGTGCAACTCCTGCTTCTCACTGCTGACGAAGCGCTTGGCGTCGCCGCCGATATTGCGCAGACGCTCACGGTAGGCGGTCTCTTCGGCTTCGCGGGCGCTGATTTTGAGTTGCTCGAAGATGCGGTTTATCTCACCGCGGAACTCCTTCTGCAGGCGCTCCTTGTCGGCGGCGGGTACAAAGCCCACTTCGGCCCAGCGGCGCTGGAAGTCTTTGATGATTGAAAGGTTCTCCTCGCGGTCATCACCGAAGATGTGGGTCTTCAGTTCGCCGAGGATGGTTTCCTTCTTGGCGAGGTTCTCGCTCTCGGAGGTGCGGCGTTCTTTGAAGAACTCTCCCTTCTTGGCAAAGAAGGTGTCACAGGCGCCACGGAAACGGTGCCAGAGTTTGTCGCTGACTTTACGGCTGACGGCACCTATCTCTTTCCACTCCTGTTGGAGCTGCAGAAGCTCTTCGGTGGCTTTCTTCCAGTCTTCGCGCTGTGCAATGGCTTCTGCCTTGAGGCAGAGCTCGACCTTCTTCTGATAGTTGACCTCCTGCTCGTCGCGGATGGAGGAGAAATACTCTTTCTTCTCAGCGTAGTGACGGTCAATCATACCTTTGAACTTGGTCCATATCTCCTCGTTGACCTCACGTGGCACCGGACCGATGGTTTTCCACACCTTGAGAAGTTCATCGAGGGCGGCGGTGACGTCGTTCCACTGGCGGGTGTTCTGCGGGCGTTGGCTTGTGAGTTCGGTGGCCTTGTCGATGAGGGCCTGCTTGGCGAGGAGGTTGTTGTCGAATTCCTCCTTGCGCTGCTCGTAGTACTCTTTGCGGCGTTCGTCGATTTGGTTGGCGGCATTCTGGAAGCGCTGCCAAATCTCCTCGTTCTGCTCGGCGGGCACGGGACCGATCTCTTTCCACTGTGCGCGCAAATCCTGCAAACCCTTGAATGCCTTGGTGACCGAGGGCTCCATGATGAGCTCTTCGGCACGTTCGCAGAGGGTGAGCTTCTGGTCGAGGTTGCGCTTCTGGTCAAGGGCGCGCAACTCGCGGTTTATCTTGAGCTTGTTGAAAAACTGTTCTATCTGGAAGTGGTAGTTCTGCCAGAGGTCGTTCATCTTGTCGCGGGGCACTTCGCCGATGGCTTTCCAGCGCTCCTGGATTTCGTTGAACCGGTCGAGGGCGGTGCGTACCTGCTCCTCTTCGCTGTCGACCAATGTGCGGAGTTCTTCGAGAAGAGCTTCCTTTGCTTCGAGGTTCTTCTTTTTCTGCTGTTCAAGTTCCTCGAGGTACTGCTGGCGACGGGCACGGTAGCGGTCGTAGAGGGCGTAGAACTGCTCGGCGACACTGTCGTTTTGGCTTTGGTAGTCGTCCTTGTTGCCTCCGTCGGCCAGGAAGGCTTCGAAAGCGGCTTTCTGCACTTCGTGGTTGAGTTCGTTGAAGCGGGTGCGGATGGCTTGTGCGCGGCCCTTGATTTGCTGCACCTCTTCGGTCATCAGCTGCTCCAGGGCGGCCAGCAGGCCTTCGCGGTCAAGTGCGCTGTAGTCGATTTCCGGCTCGGCGGGTTCCTCGGTGTGCTCTTCGGCAACTGGTGCGGCCTCTTCAGCGACGGCAGTGGGTTCAACAGGTTGGTTGTCGGTCGTAGCCTCGACAGGGGTCTCCTCCACGGGAACCTCGGCGGCTTGGTTTTGCAGCTGCTCGTTTTCAGCGGGCTGCAGGGGGGTGTTCTCTTCCATGATTAGAAGGTTTTGTTAAGGATTACTGTTTGTAATACAGGTTGTTTTGTTGCTCTTCCCCTTGGGGGGACAAGGTGCAAAGATACGATTTTTTTTTATTCTATTTCAAATCAATGAAAGGTACGCTGTTGCCAAGCATGTATTGTGGCATTTTGCCGTCCCATTTCTGCACTGCTTCGTAGCTGACCAGTTTGGGGTTGCGCTCGAGGGCGTTGGCTTTGATTCGCATGGCCTCGGCTTCGGCTTCGGCGGCAATCTTGGTCTGCTTGGCTTTCTCCTCGACCTGGATGGTGACGTTTTTGGCCTTCAGGGCTTCCTGCTCGGCCACCTGTTTCTCCTTGATGGCGTTCTCGAATTGGTCGTCGAAGTCGATGTCGACCAGCTGGAACTGGACGTTCATGAAGTAGTTGCTGTCGAGGGTGTGGCGCAGGGTGTTCTCAATCTCGCGGCGCACAGCATCGCGGTTTTCCACGATTTCGGTGGCTGCAAAGTTGCCGAAGGCTTCTTTCATGGCCGAGCGAATGAAGGGCACCACGATGCGGTTGTGGTAGTCCATACCCACGTTGCGATAGAGTTTGTTGACGTTGGCACGTACAAGGTCGTAGTTGATGGTGTATTCGACCTCCGAGGTCTGCACGTCTTTGGTGTAGCTGTTCTCCTTGCCGTCGAACTTCTTCTGCTGGATGTTGATTTTCTTGACCGTCTGGATGAAGGGTATCTTCACGTGCAGACCGTCTTCGACGGTGTTTTCCGAGATGCGGCCGAAGGTGCTGAGGATGCCGCGTTCGGTCGATTTGATGGTGTAGAACGACGAGGATGCCACGATGAGCACCACGATGGCCACCACTACGATGGTGACTACTTTCTTTGTTTCTCCGAAGAAATTACTCATTTTGTTAATGTTTTATGTTTTATATTTTAAGTTTTTAGTGCTTTTCGACTCAGCGACCCTGCAACTCCTTCATTTTTAATTCTTAATTCTTAATTCTTAATTCTTAATTCTTAATTTATTCTTCAGTCGCACAGTATATACAGGTCGTCGCGCGGGTTGAGGAAAAGGATGGGTGTGTGCGATGGGTGGATGAGAAGACGGTATTCGGGTAGAGGGGATAGCAGGTCGACGATGTCGCGTTCGCGGGGGTCGGAGGTGCGGGCGATGAGCAGGTCGGGTTGCAGGAGGTCGAGGTTCTTGTGGTCGTCTCCGTAGGCAACGGCGTCGGTGTAGGTGATGCCGAGCGGGGTGAACATCTTGTCGACAAATCGCATGTTGTTTTTCCAGCGCATGCGCAGGTCGCCGTCGCGGTAGTCGGGGTGGGCGATGGTGATGCGGCTGCCGAGGAAGCGGGCCAGATAGGAGGCCCATACGAGCTTCTCCTTGCCCTCACGGCGGTGTGTCATGGTGAGCAG
>CAMJJD010000079.1 GCA_946406015.1 uncultured Bacteroidales bacterium
AAGGCAGCGATGTCAAAGCCGAGCGGTACTAATTACCCGAAGACTTTCCGTTGAATTAGGAATTATCAATTAGGAATTAGGAATTATTTCCAATTTCCGGTGACAATCCCTGATATTTCTCTTATATGTCTTGTGCCAATGTCAATCAAATTAGTGGTTAGAGACAGCGGAATTCCTAATTCCTGATTTCTAATTCCTAATTTTAAAGATTACTTTTGGTGGCTATGGAGCGGGTGTTCACCTCTTCCCATTCCGAACAGAGAAGTTAAGCCCCGCATCGCCGATGATACTGCACTTGTTTGTGGAAAAGTAGGTCGCCGCCAATCTTTTTTAAGGAGTTCCTGTTGGAACTCCTTTTTTTTGTTCCCTTTTGTGACTTTTTCTGTTTTATTGCGTTTAATAATAGTAGAAAAACTCAAGGCGCAATGGATGAGCACCCTTTCATAGAACTGATTGAACGGCACGAGGCGGCTATCGGTCGCATATGTCGCTCGTTCTGCTCTGTCGCCGAAGATCGAGAGGACTTACGGCAAGAAATTTTGCTTAACCTTTGGCGCGGGTGGAAAACCTACCGTCCCGACCACAAAACTATTACGTGGGTTTATCGTGTGGCGCTGAACACGGCCATCAGTTGGCGACGACAGTGGAAGAGACAAATTGAAACACTGTCGCTTGACGGTTTTGACCTGCCTGATGATTCCATTCTGTGGGAGCAGTCGGCCAACCTGAAAGCGTTGATCGCCCAGCTCCCCGTCAGCGACCAGCGGCTCATCGATCTTTACCTCGATGGCTTTTCGGCCGAAGAGATAGGACGCCTGATGGGAATCAGCCAAACCAACGTCACCACGCGCCTCGGGCGCATCAAAGAAAAACTACGCAAAATAAAAGATATATGAATACCGACGAATTGATAGAACGAATACACAACGAAAACGCCACGCTTCGCCGAGCGGAACACCGTGCTTCCCAACGGCCTGCTGTCAGGATTTGGCGTATTGCAATACCTGTTGCTGCGGCTGCTGCCATCCTGCTAATAGTCTTGCTGCCGCGCGAAAGGGCTGAAGTCAGCTCGTCTGGCAACACAACCTACACTTCTGCCGGAATCTATTGCAACAGCCAGTGCAACCCCGACGATGTGCTAGCCCTTATCGATAACAACATCAACCATATTAAAACCATAAAAGCCTTATGAAACGTATCGTAATCGTCATCGTCCTGTTGGCCGTCAGCATTGCCGCCAGCGCACAGACCGCCCTGTATAAGAAATACGCCAACCGACACGACCTGCGTGTCTATTGCGTGGAACATTACCCGCTGACCGGCGGCGACACCGTGACCGTAACCTTCTTCGAGGCCGACAACGACTCGGTACGCAAAGTGCTACAGCGCGAACTGATGGACCTTATGCCCGACCGAACGAAGAAAAACACTCTCGAAGTCGCACCCACCGCAAAGGAGATGGCCAAAGCCGAAGAATTCTTGAAGGAGGCGTCAGAGCGGAAACATGTGGTCTCCTTCATGACCAAACCCGTGCCTGGTGACGGGGGGCACTATTCCGTCCATTGCCCTTCTGACCGCCCCGTCGTGCTGGTATTCCATTTCTATTCTGACAAGCAGTACCATAATATCACCAGCCACATGCTG
Organism: uncultured Bacteroidales bacterium; assembly: GCA_946406015.1. Lineage (GTDB taxonomy): Bacteria > Bacteroidota > Bacteroidia > Bacteroidales > P3 > Colimorpha. The sequence goes on from CAMJJD010000079.1 coordinate 1,645, forward strand.
GACGCCGAATTCTAATTTTTTAAATTTCATGAAGCAACATCTGTTATTAGCGGTCGTGATGATGACCGCAGGGGTGCTCTCTGCCCAAACCACCGACAGTATTACACAAGCCAAGTTGGACAGCATTGATGTAAAAATGAAGATGCTGAAGCTGAAGGAAATCAGCATCTCGGCACCGAAACCCGTATACAGCATGACGGGCGAGGTGGTGAACTACAATGTGGAGAACGACGAGACGGTGCGTGACCTCACCGCCTGGGACGCCATCCGCAACGCACCCACGGTGCAGGTGGACGAGGAGGGCAACCTCACGATGCGCGGCTCGGAGCAGGTGGAGGTGTGGCTCAACGGACGCCATACAGGTATGAAAGGCGAGGTGATCAGGGCTTTCTTTGAGAGTATGCCTGCCGAAGCATTGGCCCGCATCGAGGTCATCAAGAACCCCTCGGCCAAATATATGGTGGAAGAGGGCAAGCATATCCTCAACATCGTCACCTCGGCCAAGCTGCGTACCAGCGAGCTATGGCTAATAGGCTTGAGCGGCAACACGCGGCCCTATTTCTCGCCGTGGGTGAGCTATGTGCGCAACAGCGACCGACTGAAGTTCAACATCCACCTGGCGGGCAGCCATAGCCATGGGGAGAGCAACAGTAGCGGCGATGCCACACTCACCGACGGAACCGATACCACCAGCCATTTCTATTATCGCACAACTAATGAAAGTGCCCGTTACTTCGGCGACCTGATGTTCAACATTGACTTCAAGATTGACTCCGTAACCAATCTCCACGTCAACAGCTTCAATCTGCTGCAGGGCGACTACAACGACCTAATGGTCACCCACCGTGAGCAGTGGGACTACCGGCCCGACTCGGTGCACTATCGCTACCGCGACAGCTCCGACTCACGCTTCGCCATGCTCAATGGTTCCTTGAGTTTCGACATCAAGCGCCGTTTCCGCCGCAAGGGGCAGAATCTGAAATTTGGCGGCGTGTGGAATTATATGTTCAACGGAAACCATTACCTCCAGCAACGCCTCATAGGTCTTGCCGAAGGTGCGCCGACCGCCATGGTGCTCGACGGCTATGACCGCATAAACGACAAATACGGCAGCCGCAACACCGTTGACCTCTCGCTCACCTACAACCACCCTGTGGACAGCAACGACGCACTATCTTTCCGCATCGCGGACCGCCCATTTGGAAACAACCACAACCGTCGAGACATCTGCTATCTCGACCCCACATGGGGACACTATTCGATCTCCGATACGCTGCGCAACGGCATCGCTGACTACTATACGAGTTCGCTCTCGGCCTTAGTCTCGTGGCGGCACGAATGGGCATGCACCACGTTGACCATCGACCTGTACGGCAAGCATTCGTGGCTGCATATTCAGAGCACAGGTCTTTTCCCCGACGACACCCTTTTCCGCTTCATCACCTTCGAGCCGTCGCTCAGCCTCACCCACCGCACCAAGGGTATGCATTATTGGCGCTTCCGGCTGTCGCACAACGTGAACACACCCACCGGTGGCGACCTCACCACTTCGCGCATCTACAGCGACGACAGCTACAGCACCGGAAATCGCAATCTCCACAGTTCCTATACCGAAAAAGCCACCGTCAGTTGGAACAAATACTTCCAGAAGATTGGCAACATGGGCGTCGAAGCCTACGCCAACTACACCTCGGACGGCATCGAGAGCGTCACCGCCTCCACTCCCTACGCCGACGAGTATCTGGGACGCGTCATAACCTACTCCATGCCGATGAACATCGTCTCGTCCTACAAGGCGGGAGCCGACGCCAATATCACCTACCGTCCGGCGGCGTGGGCCAGCGTCAGCCTCAATGCAAGCCTATATCGTAGCGGTTATGCGGTCGAGGATGAGCCGATGCAGGAGCAAACTTCGTGGAGCATATACGCCCGATTGTGGACAAAGGTGGCCAAGCTGGTTAATATTGATGCCAACATCAGCTACGGCACACCTGCCCTTGGCTTTTACACTCAAGAGCAGAAGGCCGTCAGCATAGGTCTCGGAGCCTCGGCCACATTGCTTGAGGGACGACTTTCGCTGCGTGCCAGCATCAGCGACCTGCTCAACAACAATATGACCAGCACCACCGTAGCAGCACCCACTTACGCCGCCAACAGTTCGAGTCACTTGAGTTCCCGATACCTCACCTTCGGCCTCACTTGGCGCATTGGTAAACTTAATCTCGAATACCAAGCCCGCTGTAGTGCCGCAGGACAATAAGGGAATAAATCAGGCAGTAGCAACTCCCCATGGGATTCCTTTTTATCTGGAGCCACATTAAAAACTATTTTATGTTTTTGGAAAAAAAAGTGTATCTTTGCACCTCAAATTGGATAATACTAAAGTAGGCAATGAATAGAATATTAGTTGTATTGTTCTTGTTTTGCGCCTTGAACGGATGGGCGCAACAACCGCTCCTCACCACGAAGTGGACTCAGGATTACCCCTACAACCAACATTGTCCAGCCGACCCGTTTGAGAACTTCAAGCATAGTTATGTCGGGTGTCCCGCTGTTGCTATGGGACAAATTCTCAATTACCTGCGGACGACGCAAGGCACACGCTTCGACGATGGCGACGACTATTTCACGGGTAATTATTTCGGCCGCCAATTTCATATTGATGACGATTGCGACACTTTCTGTTTCCCTTCATTTCCGCAGTTGAACGAGATGCTTGATTCCGCCGATGCCCGGTTTCAACGTGGCGAGGAACTTACCGGCTCATTGAAGGGCGCTGTTGTTTTTGCGTGCGGCGTGGCCTGCAAGCAGGTCTATTCTGCGTCGGATTCATACGGTTCAGGCACCTTTTCCGTGGACCAGGCGTTCGACGCCTACCAGCGGTTTGGCTTCGCCGACTGCCAGCTGCTCCACGAACCCGATTCGGCGATGTACGCCATCCTGATATCCAATTTGCAAGCCGGATATCCTGCCCATCTGGCCGTCGAAAATCCCGCCGGAACCTCCGGGCACAATGTCGTGGTCGACGGCTATCGTGAGAGCGATGGAAAGTTCCATCTTAACTTTGGCTGGGGCGGCACCAAGGACAACTGGTATAAGCTCCCCGACCCTAATGGTTTTTCTTACGGCTGGACAAAGATAGAAGGGCTTATCGTGAATATCATTCCCACGGTCGCGCCTATGGCTGTCCAAGAAGCCACGTTCCCGCAGTTGCTCGAGGTGTATCCCAATCCAGCCACCGATATCCTCTGCTTGAAGGGCCTTCCTGATGAAGCGGTGGATTACACCATTTTCAATATGATGGGCCAGAAGGTGAAAGAGGGGTCCTCCCACGGAACCATCCCCGTATCGGAGCTAGGCAAAGGCATCTACTTATTGCGAATCGACGGCAACAAATACTCTGGTACAGCCAAGTTCGTCGTGAAATAATATAAGGGAGCCTCTACCGAGGCTCCCTTTTCTATGTTTGGTGGATTATTCAATCCTTGCGGATAGGCTCGCTTGTTAATCCGACGCCGAGTTTCTTGAAGATTTTGCGGTCGACTTCGCTGGTCATGACGGTGGTGTGCATCTGGCAGCCGTCGAGGAGCGGGAGGCAGTCGAGGGCGCGGCGGCAGTTGTCGTCCAGTAGGCTCAAAATCGACAAAGTGACCAATACCTCGTCGGTGTGGAGGCGCGGGTTACTGCCATGCAGCATGCTGACCTTGGTGTGCTGGATGGGCTCTATCATCTTTTGCGAGATGAGTTTGACGCTGTGGTCGATGCCGGCGAGGTGCTTGAGGGCGTTGAGCAGCAAGGCGGCGCAGGCACCGAGGAGGTCGCCGCTGTGGGCGGTGATGATGGTGCCGTTGGCCAGCTCGATGGCGGCGGCGGGCACACCTTCCTTGTCGCGGCGCTCCTTGGCGGCGACGGTGGTGCGGCGGTCGTCGGTGGATATCTTGGCCTGCTTCATGAGCAGGGCTATCTTGTTGATTTCGCTGTCGGTAGCCTTGCCGTCGGCGTAGTTGCAGAGGGCGGTGTAGTAGCGGCGGATAATCTCGTCCTTCGACGCCTGGCAGCAGACGCCGTCGTCGCAGATGCAGAAGCCGGCCATGTTGACACCCATGTCGGTGGGCGACTTGTACGGGTTCTCGCCATAGATACCGTCGAAGATGGCATTCAGCACGGGGAAAATCTCGATATCGCGGTTGTAGTTGACGGCGGTCTTGCCGTAGGCTTCGAGGTGGAAGGGGTCGATCATGTTGACATCGTTGAGGTCGGCGGTAGCGGCTTCGTAGGCGATGTTGACGGGGTGTTTCAGCGGGATGCTCCAGATAGGGAAGGTCTCGAACTTGGCGTATCCAGCCTTGATGCCGCGCTTGTTCTCATTGTATAACTGGCTGAGACAAACGGCCATCTTGCCGCTGCCGGGACCCGGGGCGGTGACGACCACCAGCGGACGTGTGGTCTCCACGTAGTCGTTCTTGCCGAAGCCCTCATCCGAGCAGATCAGCTCGACATTCGTGGGGTAGCCCTCGATGATATAATGATAGTAAGCCTTGATACCCAGGCGCTCGAGGCGTTCGCGGTAGGCGGTGGCGCTAGGTTGTCCGCTGTAGTGGGTGATGACAACGCCGCTCACCAGGAAGCCGCGCTCCATGAAGACCTCGCGCAGGCGCAGCACGTCCTCGTCGTAAGTGATGCCGAGGTCGCCGCGCTTCTTGTTCTTCTCGATGTCGGTGGCGCTGATGACGATGACAATCTCCGCATCGTCCTTCAACTGTGTCAGCATTTTAAGCTTGCTGTCGGGCTCAAAGCCAGGCAGTACGCGGCTGGCGTGGTAGTCGTCGAAGAGTTTTCCCCCAAATTCAAGATAAAGCTTATTGCCGAACTTGCCGATGCGTTCCTTGATGTGTTCAGACTGTATCTGAAGATACTTCCCGTTGTCAAACCCGTATTTCATAATGATGATAGATATATGATGAATAAAAAATAC
>CAMJJD010000080.1 GCA_946406015.1 uncultured Bacteroidales bacterium
GAGACCGACCGTATGGCCCTCGAACCCAGCCATCTTATGCGCCACGAAAGAAACAAGAAGAAGTAATAAGTTGAAAACGGAAAGAGGAAAGTGGAGAGTGTGGGTGCTGGTTTGCGTCAGCATCGCTATCCACTTTCCTTTTTTTGTTTCCCAGTCCAGTCATGCCCAGATAGCAGGTCTGAACACCCTGACAGGTCTCGACCTGGGTTCCACGGGACGTACGGCCGGTCTGGGAATGGATTATCTGGCCCTTTACGGCGACGACCTCACCATCGGCATCGACAATCCCTCGCTGCTGCGCTCCACGATGGGCGGCACCGGGGTGTTGAGTGTCGTGCCTATGTTCAGTGGCAGCACTATGGGGTCGATCACCTATGCCCACACCTTCGACCGGCTGGGCACCGTCAGCTTCGGCTTCCACTTCATGAATTACGGACGCTTCGAGGAGTACGACGGGGAAGAGAACCACCTGGGTACGTTCACCGCCGGCGACTATGGCCTCTGTATCGGCTGGGGACTATGGCTCGACAGTAACTTCAGCGTCGGTGCCAACTTCAAGCCTGTTCTTTCTCAATATGAAAGCTACACGGCTTTTGCGGTGCTATTTGACGTGGCCGGAAGCTATGTCAGTGACAGCCGCGCCTTCGTCGCCACGGTGATGGCCCGCAATATCGGGGCGCAGGTGGTGACTTTCGACGAAACGGTGGAAACATTGCCCTTCGAACTGAGTGCCGAGATGTCGTATAAGCTCAAGAACGCGCCGTTCCGCCTCTTCTTCGCCGCCACCGAGCTGCAGCGCTGGAACCTGCGCTACGAAGACCCGCTCCATCCCACCTCCACCACCGACCCCTTTACCGGAGAGGTGACACGCGAGAGCTGGCTGGCTGGCACCTTCGACAACCTGATGCGCCACACCCTCTTCGGCGTGGAACTCAATCTGGGCGCCAGCCTCTTTGCCCGGATGGGCTACAGTTGGCGTCAGACGGCCGAGATGCGGGGTGTCGACGCCTTCAATCTCAGCGGCTTCTCGTTTGGTGTGGGACTGCGTCGCGGTCGCTTTGAGTTAAGCTATGCCCGCCGCAACTATCACCTTTCGCAAGCGCCCAACTACATTACCTTGAGTTATAAGTTTTAAGCTGTAAGTTTTAAGTGGCTACGCAGGTACTCTAATCGCTGTGTGGAATTCGAGTAATTGGCCAATAATTATATGACTGCGCAACTTAGAGAAATTCGTTCAATTCGCCGTTAAAAAAAGACATGAAACAGCAATTCATCGTTTCAAATCAGACCAACCCCTATTGGAACATTGCCGTCGAGAATTATCTTGTCGAACATGCCGAATGTATTACGCTCTACCTGTGGCGCAACCGGCGAACGGTAGTGATAGGGCAGAATCAGAACCCCTTCAGCGAAGTCAATGTTGAGGCTCTCGAGGCAGATGGAGGCTACTTGATGCGTCGCAAGACGGGCGGCGGGGCCGTATATCACGACGACGGCAACCTCAACTTCTCCTTCGTCGTCCCCAAGTCGCTCTACGACCAGCGTCGCCAGTTCGCCGTCATCCAGCGTGCGGTGGAGTCGTTCGGATTGCACACGGAGCTGTCGGGTCGTAACGACATACTCGCAGAAGGACGTAAGTTTAGCGGCAACGCCTTCAGCAAAGGGCGGGTCAACGACCTGCACCACGGCACGCTGCTGATCAGTGGCGACATGTCCGACCTGGCACGCTACCTCAAGCCCAAGCCCGCCAAGTTGCAGAAGCACGGCGTTCAGTCGGTGCGCAGCCGTGTGGTCAACCTCTCTGAGTTGGACCCAGGCATCACCCCCGACAGCATAGTCCCACGCCTACGTGCCGCTTTCGAGTTGGAATACTCCGGAAAATCCGAATATTCCGAGTACTCTGAAATAATAAAGCGTCCCGAGGTGCGTGCTCTTTATGAACAGTTTGCCTCTCCCGAATGGAAATATGGCCGCTGGCGTATGTTTACCGCCCAGCGCAGCGCCCAGTTCGACTGGGGTGGGGTGGAGCTGTCGCTCACTATTGACAATGATGTCATCACCGAGGTCCAGCTGGCCTCTGACGCCCTCGACCTTGCCGCCCTCGACGAAACCCGCTGCCTGCTGACGGGAGCGGACACAAAAAAGCGCCCTCCGTCTGAGAGCGCTATCGTCAATGATATTCTTTCACTTGTGTATTAGAACTTGAAGCGCAGGCCGCCGGACAGGGTGCCCACCTCGCCCAAGCCGCCCTCCGCGAAGAGGCGGAGCCGCGGGAGGCCCAGTTCGATGCCGAGGAGCGACACCTGGAAAGTGAAGCACGGCGAAAGACCTTCCTCCGAGGGGCGCCCGTCGACATACTCCTTCTGCCAGTGGCGCACGTCGACGCCCAGTGCCAGCCGGGAGTACATCCCGAAGATGGGAGTGCGGAGCCAGTCGAATTTGACGGCCGGCATCACGGAATAGTAACGGTGGTCCAGACGACCCTCCACCGCACCGTCGTCCGCGGTGCTGAAATCCATCGAGCTCTGGCCGTAGCAGAGCATCAGTCCCAGGCAGAACCAGTCCTCCACCGCACGGTGGAAATAATCGACGCCGTAAGTCCCGCCGTACACCTCGTTCGTCAACGTCATGTCGGTCGATGCCCCCGCCACGTCGCCCATCAGCTCGGTCATCTTCGCATTGCCCATCTTGCCGTAGGTGAGGCCGAATTCATGGTAGCTGTTGTCGTACCCGTTTTGCGCATGGACGGTATGGGAAGCTGGTAACAAGCAGCAGGCTACGATGGCGATTAAGAGTGTCTTTTTCATGTGTACAAAGTGGCAAGCATCCTGTGGATGGTTGCAGCGAGGCAGCTTGTCTGCTTCGAGCATTGAAATGTTACCTTGCAAACGCAATATACCATATACCATATACCAATAAAAGTGTTATAGTTAGAATTTAATCATGTCCTTGTATTTCACCTCCTGCACTTTGCCGTACTGGCCAAGGGCTTTGAGGTCGAACTTCTTGGCGTTGCCGCTGATGAAGATGACCATCGGGCGGCCTTCGACGTACTTCTTGTGGAAGGTGTGGAGGTCGTCGTAGTTCAGTTGCCTAATCTCGTTGGTAATCTCCACGCGTTCATCGCGGTCGGTCTTCTCCTCTTCCACCAGGTAGCGATAGTTGCCGGGGAAGGAGCGGAAAGTCTGATAACTCGAGTTACGCACCGAGATAAGGTAATCCTGTGCGTTGGAGAATTTCTCCTTGCGCTCGGGGAAGCGTATCATCAAGTCGCGCATGGCGGCAATGGCATCCTCGGTTTTGTCGCACTGGGTGCCGACAAAACCGTAGTAGTTGCCGGGGGTGCGGTTGAAACGGTCGTAACGGAAGTTGCCGTAGGTGGAGTAGGCCAAGGAGCGCATCTCACGGATTTCCTGGAAGAAGATGCCGGCCATGCTGCCGCTCATATATTCGTTGAACATCGAGCAGGCGGCACGGTCTTTCTTGTAGTCGAAGTTGCCGGCGGGGATATAAAAGTCGATGTCGCTTTTGAGGAACTTTTTGTTCGAGCAGTAATAGACGGCGTTCTCGTTGAAGGAGCGAGGTTTGCGCACCCGCTTGGACATGACGGTTACATCGTCGCGCACAAGGTTGTGTTGGCGCAGCAGTTTGGCCACCTGCTTGGGGTCGCTGTTGCCAACGTAGGTGACGTAGCCGTCACGCCCGAAGAGATTGTCAATCAAAGCTACTAGATCCTCACCCTTCATCTTCTTTATCTCCTTGATAGTCGCGTGGTTGATATAGTCCGAACTGTCGCCGTACATGATGTATTCGTAGAGTGCCGAGGTCCAGGTGTCGGCGTCGTTCTTGGCCCCCTTCTTCGAGGCTTCGAGCTGCTCGACGAGGTTCTTCAACTGCTGTGGGTCGTGGCGCGGGTTGCGTAGTTTCAGCATGGCCAGGTCGAGTATCTTCTCCATGTTCTCTTCAGGACCGGAGATGCTGAAGTAGCTGTAGTCGTTGCCGCTGTAGAGGCTGAAGGAGCCGCCCAGGCAGTCCATCTCGATGCGGAATTGCTCAGGTGTCATATCGCCGGCACCGATGGAGCTGAAATAGCTCATTGCCTGGTCGATGTTGTGGTTGTCGAACGAGCCGTAGTGGTAGTTGATGGTGAGGCTGAAGAGGTCGTTCTTGGGGTTCTTCGAGGCGTAGAGGTTGCAGTGCTTGCTCACGGGCACGGTCTGTACCAGTTCCTTGTAGTTGAGCACCTGCGGCTTGATGTCTTTCACTGGGCGGTCGGCGATATGCTTGGCAAACTCGGTCTTCTCACCTTGGTTCTGAGCCTCCAGGTGGTCCCAGTCGGGCTTGATACTCTCGCCCTTGGCGGGGAATCCCATGTTGGAGCGCACGATGGTGCAGTGGTTGCGGTCGTAGTATTTGGCGGCAATCTTCATGATGTCCTCGCGGGTGATGTTCATCAGGCGTTCGTTCTCGCGCTCCCATTCCTTATAGTCGGAGCCCGACAGTTCCAAGCCCTGTAGCAGCGCGGCGATGCCGCTGTAGCTCTCGAGGGTTTGTTTGCGGCCGATGAGGTTGTTCATCTTGATGCTCTCGAGCAGTTTGTCGCTGAAGCGGCCTTCTTTCACGCTGTCGAGGGCAGCCCAGATGAGTTCCTCGGCGGCCTCGAACTTCTGGCCTACAAGTTTGGGAACGTAGAGGATGACGTTGGTGCCTGCATCCTGCAGCGAGAACGGCATCAGCTGGGCGGCCATGATTTTCCCTTCGGTGGTCAGCTCGTCCAGACGGCCGTTGCCGCCGCTGATGATGCTGCTCATCACGTCGAGCACCAGTCTGTCGGGGTCGTTCTCTTTCACACCGGGCATGATGATAAGTCCCACCCTGATGGGGGTCTGCTTCACATTCTTCACCACTTGGCTCTCAAATTTCGGCATGTTGTAGGTGGGTTGCTTGGCAGGTTCCCCCTTGGGCCAGATGCTGAAGTATTTCTCGGCCATCTTCTTGGCTTCGGCGGTATTGAAGTCGCCCACCAGGATGAGGGTCATGTTGGAGGCCACATAGTATTTGTCGTAGAATCGCTTCATGGCCGAGGGTTGCGGGTTCTTCAGGTGCTCGTCCAGTCCGATGACATCGCGGCTGTAGGGATGCTCGCCGAAGCTCTCGGTGAAGAGGTTGCGGGTGAAGGCGTACATCTGCTGGTTGTTGTAGATGTTGCGCTCCTCGTACACGGCCTCCAGCTCTCCCTGGAACAGTCGGTAGACGGGGTTGCGGAACCGCTCGGCGTAGACCTCCATCCAGTTCTCCAGCTGGTTGCTGGGCAGGGTGTTGTAATAGACCGTGTAGTCGTACGACGTGCCTGCGTTGAGCCCCGTGCAGCCCATCTGCTGCAGGATGGCGTCGGTCTCGTTGGGAATGGCATATTTCGAGGCCGCGATGTTCAGGCGGTTGATTTCGAGCTGCAGCTGGTGGCGACGCTCGGCATCCTGTGTGGCCTGAATCTGGTCATAGAGGTCGCTGATGCTGTCCAGCAGGGGCTTCTCGGCTTCCCAGTCGGTGGTGCCGATGCGGTCGGTGCCCTTGAACATGATGTGCTCGAAATAGTGGGCCACGCCGGTGGCGGCGGGGTCCTCGTTCTTCGAACCGGCGTGCACCACCACCGAGCCGTAGATTTTCGGCTGGTCGTGACTCTCGCACATGATGACTTTCAGGCCGTTGCTCAAGTAGAAGGTCTCCACCTTCAGTTTGTCCTGTGCCGTTGCGGCGAAGACAAACATAAGGGTGGTTAGAAACAGAAATGTCTTCTTCATATTAATGTTATTAGGTATTGTCTTAACTACTTTACTACTGTCTACTTAACTACTTTTTCAAATAATTGGGCAGATTGTCGATGCTGACGCGTTCTTGCTGCATGGTGTCGCGGTGGCGCACAGTGACGGCGTTGTCGGTCAGCGTATCATTGTCGACGGTGATGCAGAAGGGGGTGCCGATGGCATCCTGACGGCGGTAGCGGCGGCCGATGGCGTCCTTCTCGTCGTACTGCACCATCATATCGGGCATCAGCAGGTGCTGCACCTCGCGTGCTTTCTCGGGCAGGCCGTCTTTCTTCACCAGCGGAAGCACGGCGGCCTTGTAGGGAGCCAGCTTGGCGGGCAGGCTGAGCACCGTGCGGGTGCTGCCGTCCTCGAGGGTCTCCTCCTTCAGCGCGTGGCTGAAGATGGCCAGGAAGGTGCGGTCCACGCCGATCGAGGTCTCGATGACGTAGGGGGTGTAGCTCTCGTTCAGCTCGGGGTCGAAGTACTGCAGCTTCTTGCCGCTGAACTCCGAGTGGCGGCTCAGGTCGAAGTCGGTGCGCGAGTGGATGCCCTCCAGCTCCTTGAAGCCGAAGGGGAACTTGAA
>CAMJJD010000081.1 GCA_946406015.1 uncultured Bacteroidales bacterium
CGAGGTAGTTATTGGCGCAGAAGTTGAGGCACTTCTTGCCTTTCACCATGATTTCAGCGCCCTGGGGGCTCTCGATGATGCGTTCGTGTTTGTACAGGCCGGCAGCTTCGATGTCAGCCAGTTCTTTCTGGAGGTGTTCTTGAAACTTTGTGTACATAATTACGATGTTTTATGTGTTTATTGTTTTTGTTTTACTTCTGCTGTGAGACCATCTTGGCGATGGTGTCGATAAGCTGGTGTGTGGGTGCAAATAAAGGGTTGATTAATCCTTGTGTGGCATCAAAAGAACAGTTGTAGTCACTTTTTTCGCGTAGGGCTTGGAGCAGGGAGAAAGTGTCGGAGAATGATTCGGGCAGAATGTTTGTCTTCACATAATATTGACGGAACAACATTCCTGCGCCATGGTGCGTTTTTACAGGATAACCGTCTTTAATCAGCAGTGCGCTGGTTGCATGGAAAACTGCATAATATAGACGATTGGCGGCAGCATCCCAGTAACCATTCTCTCTCATTAGGCATGCCTGGTTATAGGTGCTCTGCGCTTTTTCTATCTCTCTTGCTACCATTATAGCTCTGCTTTCATCGTCTAAACTCATAATAGTATTCGTTTGTCGTGTTCAACATTGTCATAAAAAAGAGTATAATGGTATTTCTCCCATTCAGCCTTTGAATATACTTGAGGACTGATTGTCTCGTTGATACTCCAACCCAGTTGACGAAGTGGTATGGATTGACGATAGTCGTCGAGCGTAAGATTATCTTTGTCCAGCAAGATTAGCAGGTCGTAGTCGCTGTCGGGGTGGGCGTCACCGCGGGCACGAGAGCCATAGAGCCACAGCGAACTACCTTCGGGCAGGATTTGTGCGGCCAATTCTTTAATCCGTTTTATGACTTCGGACTGTTCCATAAATCGCATTGCAAAAATACGAATAATAATTGATATGGCGAAAAAAAGTTTTAATCCCGACTGGAGAGGCGTTGCGCCACAAGGCGGGCTATGTCGTCTGGCCGTAGGTGGGAGCCGTCGTCGCGGCGCCAACTGCGTGCGGGGTCGGCCATATAGCGAGGGGGTACTTCGGCGGCCAGCCGTTCGATGGCTATATCGGGTCGCAGACGGCGCAGGAAGTCGGCCACCAGCGACACATATTCCTCCACCGTGAAGGGCGGCGGCACTGCGGAGGGGTCTTCACGCCACAGGCGTTCAAGCTCCGAGCCTCGCAGCAGCTGCAGCTGGTGCAGCTTGAGGGTGCTGAGGGGTAGGGCAGAGAGGAGGTCGGCTTCGGCCAGCATCTGCTCGCGACTTTCGCCAGGGAGGCCCAGGATGAGGTGTCCGCCTACATGGATGCCGCGTGTGGCGGTGGCCCGGATGGCGCGCTCGGTGCAGGCGAAGTCGTGTCCCCGCTGAATGCGGCGCAGGGTGTCGTCGTAGCAGCTCTCGATGCCGTACTCCACGGCCACATAATGTTGTTGTGCCAAAAAGGCCAGGTAGTCCAACTTCTCGTCGTCGACGCAGTCGGGTCGGGTGCTGACCACTAGGCCGGAAATCATGGGGTGGGAGAGGGCTTCCTCATAACGCTGACGCAGCACCTCCAACGGGGCGTAGGTGTTGCTGTACGACTGGAAGTAGGCCACATAGCGCGGGGCTTTGCGGTGGCGGCGGGTGTGGAAACGGATGCCCTCCTCAATCTGCTGCGCGATGCTGCCCGCTGTGCGGCAATAAGCGGGGGCAAAGGCTTCGCCGTTGCAGAAGGTGCAGCCTGTGGCGCCGAGGGTGCCGTCGCGGTTGGGGCAGGAGAAGCCGCCATCGATTGCAATCTTCTGCACCGTAGTGCCAAACAGGCGGCGGCAGTAGTCAGCGTAGGTGAGGTAAGGCATCGGTTTATGATTGGAGATTGTCCAGGTTGTTGCGGATGTATTGTGCCAGCAGGGGTACAAGAGGTTCAGAATAGAAGGCCTCATGCGTGGCGTTGTCCTGCTTGTTGAAGAGGTTCAGGGCAAGCAGTTTCTGGTAACCATCGTCGGTCTCGCTCTGCACACACTGGTCTATCTCGTCCCGGTGCCGCAGATACACCTCGCGGGCTTCCTGCACAATGGCCGCATGGCTTGTTGCCCCGATGGCGACGAGACTGTTGTAGAGCAGTGTGCCGTCGTCGGGGGTGTCGTGCTCGTTGGCCTCGTAGTAATAGAACCACTCGAAATAGCGCGGAGCCTCGAGATGGTTCAACACGGAGGCGTAATAGACCACCTGCGTGTATTCATTGGTGATGTCATTGGGCTCTCCCACATCGAACCATTCGACGAGGTCGAGCTCGCTGAAGTCTGCCGCTGCTTCGGCGGTGAGGCGCGGATGAGGCGCCTTTTCCAAGGATTGTTTGAAGAGCTCAACGGCATCCGACTCGCGTTTGGCCAGCAAGGCGAAGAGGGTCAAGGCGGCAATGGGTATCCAGACCACCGTGATGATGTCAACATAGAGCAGCTGCAGCAGGGCCACGATGGCTGTGCCGCCCAGCACAAAAGCGGAAAGCAGGGCGACGGTGACCCACGGACCCCACGTGCGCGTCCACACGTAGGTGTAGGGATGGTGACCTCTCCTGCCGCAGCGGGGACACTTGTATGGGATTATCTCGCCCTTTTGGCTTCGCAGGTCCTCGGCGGTGGCATAGCGGCCTTTCAGGTAGATGCGTTTCCCACAGTTGCAAAGAGTGTATAGTCGCATGGTGCGGTCGGTTAAAGCAAATCCCTGCGGGGGAGCGTCCTCCACAGGGATTTGACGGATGGGGACAATAGGTTACTTCACGATGAGCTTCTGCATCTTGCCGCCTGCGATGCCATAGGCATACAGACCGGCGGGCAGGTCGCTGACGTTCACGGTGCCGTTGCCCTCAACAGGCATGCTGCGCACGGTGCGTCCCTGCATGTCCACGATGGTGAGGGTGGAGGGCTGCTCAACCGAGTAGCGGATGGCGAAAGCACCCTGTGCGGGATTGGGGTAGGCTACAGTGCGGAGTTCTTCGGCCACGTTGTCGATGCCGACGGTGTTGATCTCCAAGCGGATAGTTACCGTGCTGGTGACAGTGCCATTTGTCACATTGACAGAGTAAACACCATAAGGCTGTGCAACGGAAGCGTCAACGTCAAGGTCGAGGGCGAAAGTGTTGTCAACGGCTCCAGCTTCCAAGTTAAACGGGTTGCTGTCGAGACGGGGGAGGCATTCGCCGCCGACGCAGAGAGCCCAGACGTTGATGCCGTTTTCTTCAACGGGGGTTACGGTGGCCACCAGGTTCATCAGGGCGGTGTTGCCGGTGTTCTTCAGCTGGACGTCGGAGCAGGCGATGGAGCCCGGTGCCAACGTTACGGTGAAGGAAGCGCCGTCGTTGTAGGTCTGGCCGTTGTAGATGAAACCAATCTGGCCTTGCACATTGGCCAGGAACAGGCTGCTGAGCAGCAGGGTCAAGGATAAAAACTTTTTCATGTTTTATTATTTTTAATCTGTTTATATTTCTTGTTGGATTAGTTGAAGGGTTGTCGCGGATTCGCTCCTGTGCCGTCGGTATTGGCGGGTGTGGAGCGGGAGGCGGTATGCTTATGCCAAAGCGAGCAGTTCGTCCACCACCTTTTTCACTCCGGTGCCGGCTTTCTCCTGGAAGATGGTGATGGGGCGCGAGATGGGCACGGCCTTGGGGTCAACCAGATAGCAGGGGCTGGTGCGCGGCACATAATGTATCAGTCCGGCGGCGGGATAGACATTCATCGAGGTGCCCACCACCACGAAGTAGTCGGCTTTTTCGCACAGCTCGGCGGCGGGTTCGATGTTGGGCACCGCTTCGCCGAACCACACGATGTGGGGGCGAAGCTGGGCTCCGTCGGGGGCTTTGTCGCCCAGGTGTATGTCGCGGTCGCCGATGTCGATAATCAGGTTGTCGTTGCGGTCGCTGCGGGCTTGGGTGAGAAGGCCGTGCAAATGGAGGACATTGGTGCTGCCTGCCTGTTCGTGCAGGTTGTCGATGTTCTGGGTGATGATGTGCACGTCGTATTTCTCTTCCAGGCGTACCAACTGGCGGTGTCCGTCGTTGGGCTTGACGGCGAAGAGCTGGCGGCGGCGCTCGTTGTAGAAGTTCAGCACCAGTTCGGGATTGCGCAGGTAGGCGTCGTAGGTGGCCACGTCTTCCACGCGGTATTGCTCCCAGAGACCGTCGCTGTCGCGGAAGGTGCTGATGCCGCTCTCGGCGCTGATGCCGGCTCCGGTGAGGACTACTACTTTCTTCTTGTTCATGGTGTTTTGGTTTTGAGTGTTTTTAGGAGGATTTAGGGTTTTCCAGGTTTATTTCTCTATTATGGTGAATACTGTGCGGCGGTTCTGGCGGCGGCCTTCGGGGGTGCTGTTGTCGGCCACGGGTTGCGACGGGCCATAGCCTTTGTAGCTGAGGCGTTCCGCTGCCACCCCGTGCTGCACCAGGTAGTCATAGACCGCCTTGGCGCGCTGTTCGGAGAGTTTCTGGTTCATGGCCTCGCTGCCCACGTTGTCGGTGTGGCCGCCCAGCTCAATGCGCATGGTGGGGTGCTGCTGCATCATTTCCACCACTTTGTCCAGCTCTACGATGGAGATGTCCAGCAGGGTGTATTTGCCTGTCTGGAAGAAGACATTCTTCAGCGTGATGCTTTCGCCCACCTTCAGTTCCGGTGCCACCTCGGTAATCTCTTCCTTATAGACGACGGGCTCGGGACGCACCGTCTCGGGCAGGGCAAAGGAGTAGAGGTCGAGCTGCCCCTGACCGCCGAACTTGTCGCTCGAGAAGATGGCCGTGGTGCCGTCGGGGCTGACGATAAGCGAGCTCTCGTCGCCGCGGGTGTTGATGGGATAGCCCAGGTTTTGCGGCTCGCTCCAGGTGGTGTCGCCTGTGCGGCGGCATAGGAAGAGGTCCATGCCTCCCATGCCTACAAGTCCGTTGCTGGAAAAGTAGAGCGTCTGGTTGTCGAAAGAGATAAAGGGGCTTTTCTCGTCGCCCGGGGTGTTGATGCCGGGACCCATGTTGACGGGTTGGCTCCAGCGGCCTTCCACCAGTGTGCTGCGCCAAATGTCCATACCGCCGTAGCCGTCCTTGCGGTCGCTGACGAAGTAGAGAGTTTGCCCGTCGATAGAGAGGCAGGGCTGCGACTCCCAGCCGCCGGTGTTGACGGCGGGGCCGAGATTCTGCGGCTGGCTCCAGCCGTTGCCCTTGCGGTAGGAAATATACAGGTCGCAGCGTCCGGCACCGTCTTTGCGCCCACAGGCGGTGAAGTAGAGTATGCGGCCATCCTGCGAGATGCAGCCGGCGCCCTCATTGTCGTCGCTGTTGAGGGGTTCGGCCATGCGTATGGCTTTGCTCCATTTGCCCTCGGGGGTGAGACGGCTGTAGAAGAAGTCCTCGGCCATCGAGGGGCGGTTGTAGCGGGTGAAGAGGAGCATCTTGCCGTTGGCGGTGAGCGTGGGCAGGTACTCGTCGTCGGGACTGTTCACGGCAGGCCCCATATTCTCGGGGGTGAAGGGAACGGGGTTGGCCAAGGCCGTGCGGCGGAAGGCGATGCACTTCAGGTCGTGCTCGGCACCGGCACCCCAGCGTTTGTGCTTGCCCTTGTCTGTGCGCAGGAAAGTCTGCAGGTGGGCCTCTGCCTGGTCGAGGCTGTCGTGGTCGAGATACCACGCCGCCATAGTCAGGTGCACCTCGGCAAAGGTGGGTGCGGTCTTCAGCGCTTTCTCAAAGTGCTCGAAAGCTTTCTTGGCGTTGTCGGAAAGCAGCATCTGGCCTTTCTCGAACTCGGCGACGGCCTTCTTGTTGTCAACAGTGTACTGGGCCAGCACCACAGGTGCCAGCATCGACAGCACAGCGAGGAGTATGATACGTTTTATATTCATGACATGAATATAACGAAAAACATGTCGGTTTATTGTGTTGCATGTAAAGATTCAACAGGCAGCGATAACCACTAATGCAAAGGGTTTCCTGCTCTGCAAGCGGAAACCCTTTGACGGATGGTGAATGATGTTATTTTACCAGATTGAAGGTATCGCTGGCAATGACGAACTCCTCGTCGGTGGTGACCACTACGACGGCCATCTTCGAGTCGGGGGTGCTGAGGATGATGTCCTCGCCCATGACGTTGTCGTTCTTGGAGAGGTCAACCTTAATGCCGAGGCACTCCATGTTCTCCAGGATAGGACGGCGCATGAACCAGGCGTTCTCGCCGATGCCGCCGGTGAAGAGCAGCAGGTCGCAGCCGCCCATCTCGGCCATGTAGCCGCCGATGTAGCGTTTCA
>CAMJJD010000082.1 GCA_946406015.1 uncultured Bacteroidales bacterium
CGGCGACTACCCCCTCAAAGTAGCGTGTCTACCAATTCCACCACCTGGGCAAAAGGGTACTTTCATCTGTGAAAGCGGGTGCAAAAGTACTAACTTTTTTCGACATGGACAAAAAAAAATTCATTTTTTTTGCCACTCAACATCCAAACATCTGTTTCACAATGGGTATTACTATTTATTTTATGCTGCCATCCGTCTTGCAACACCAATCAAAACAGCACTTCAAACACTGCTGTTTCTCAAAAATTCATAGCCGCCAAGGGCTACAGGTGTCCTTGGCGGCTACAATTTTATCCAAACCATTCATTCTCAATTATTCTTCATCTTCCTCCTCTTCCTCCATATCGGACGGGTCGGAGGTGAAGGATGAGAGGAAGTGCTGTATCTCAGTGCGCGAGTTGGTGAGGGAGTAGCTGAAGCCGTCGAGCGTGCGCTTGTCTTTCTTCATGCCCACAATGCGGTCGTTCCATTCGCCCACAGAGGAGGAGATGGAGAGGTGGCGAGACTTGTACTCATAGTTGAAATAGTACCAATGGTCGTTGGCCACTTGGATGTAAAGCACCAAATGGGTCTCGGAACCGCGTTTGAACACCTGTGCCTTGACACGGACGTTGACGTGCAGCTGTTTCTTGCCCACGTTGCAGATGGCGGTGGTGCCGGTAGCAGTGTAGCCCAGCTGGGGCGAGTACTGCCAACGCAGCCCTTCGAAGAGCATGGTGTTGTCGAGACAGCCTTCCAGCTTGTCGAAGGCACCCTTGCTGAGATAGGTCTGGTAGGCCAGTTCTCCGTCGGGGTCGCCCATGTCGAAGAGCAGAGCCCGTTCAAACAGTTCGTTGTCGCGGTCGGCAGGAGTGGGACGCAGGTCATCCTCAATCTGTTTGGCCATCTGGTTGAGAAGGTCGCTTGCTATGGGGAAGGTGACAGCGAAGATAGTGTGCATGCTAAAGTCGCTCTCGCGCTCTGGGTCATAGTGAACAGTGCCGTAGGCATAACTCTTGGCGGGGCCATCGGGCAGGCCAAAGGTAATGGGGCCTTCGCCGTCGATAATGCAGCTTTCGGTGTTGAGTGTAATGAAGCGGTCGATGAAGTCTTTGTCGTCAAGCTTGTCCTGCGAGGTGATGGTGTATGTGCTCGAAGCCTCGTCGAAATGCAGCAGGCCGTAGCTGCTGATGAGCGAAGCGCCCGCTTGGTTCTTGGTGAGGAACGCCGAGGTGGGCTTGAGGCCTGCCGTGCCCATGCGGAGCGAGGCGCTGATGGGCTGTCCTTTCCAATCTACAGGGTTCTCCGGCACAGTAACGCGGATGTTGGCCGGGTCGAGGTAGTCGGAATAGGCCAGCAGTGCCAGCTGGTCAACCGGAGCGCACTTGTGCAGCAGGCGCACACCGCCTTCGAAGTGGTAGAAGCGGTGCTGGGCATCCACCTTCATGGTGCCGGCAAAGCCGAAGGCCGTTGAGAGGGTGAACTGGGCAGTATCAGATATCTGACCCACGGCCACGCTCACCCCTTGTGCATCGGGGGCTATCTCGGTCATATAAACCGGCTGTTTTTTCTCGTCAACGCCGATATAGTCGATTGTACCCTTGCCGCCGTATTTCTGGCCGTCGGCCACCATCAGGTCGCAGTTGTAGAAGAGATGGAAGGCACTGTCGCGCGGGAAGAGGAGCTGTCCGCCCGAGATAAGCGACATCTCGCCGCCTTTGGAGATATGCAGCGTGTCGCCACCGGGAGCGATGAGCGCATCGGCAATAGGCAGAGCATAGACATTGTGGTTGGAGAGCTCCAGGTCATCGTAGCGGTAGGTGCTGTTGATGGCGTTGAAGCGGATATTCTTCAGCTTGGGGTCAGTGCTTTCAAAGCGGGCACCCGGCATGTGTGCCAGCTGGGAAGCACGCTCGCGCAGAGGCACAGCCTCCATGCCGCCGGTCTCCATGCTCTTGCTGTTGTCAAGCGCCAGATACTTGTTGTCCCACTGCCAGGTGTACTGGTCAACCCAAGCTGCGTAGCCGAGTGCCGGGAGCAGTGTGCGCGACAGGGTGTCGTTGGAAGTGAACTGGCCTGTATGGCCCTCGTAATCGACATGCGAACGCATGTTGTCGGCCGAGAAGGCGACACTGTTGTATTTGGCCGACTGCAGCGTGAAATCGGTGTGGTCGGCATCCATATCCATGGAGTGGAGGCGGAAATGCTTCGACTTGAGCGTGCCGTCGTTGATGGTGATGGTGCCGTAGCCAGTAGCCCCCTTGGGCTGCAGCGTGACACGTCCTGCCAGAGTGGCAAGGTCGTGATACATGCGGAAGAGGGTGCCGTTGCGCAGCTGCGAAACGGTCATAGAGTCCTGATAGGGATACCAGCGCACGAGAGTCTGCCCGTTGCGCACATCTGGGAATCCGTCCTCCTCTTTGACGAAGACCGTGTCGGTCTGCGCCATCATCGAGTCGGGCATGAAGAGGTACTTGTCCGTGAGGGCCGTAGCGGTGAGATATTCCAGCTTGCCCTCGCCACGAAGGCCGCGGTAGCTGAGGTCGATGGTGTTGTAGAAAGTGCCTTTGCCGCCGTAGGCAGGATGACCGCCCTCGGGTGTTTTGACACGGAAGCCCAGGGAGTAGTCGCGCTGCACCTTGAGAGGCTCCTCTATTTCGGGGAAGATACCCGCCGAGGTGAGTGCGCCGAGGAACTCCAGGCTGTCGGTCTGGAAGTCGGTGAGCTGTTTGATGACAAAGGGATAGAGAGAGTAGTAAAAGCGGTCGCGGTCATAAACCCCGTTGAAGATAAACGGCCGGTCGTAATAGACATAGCTGGGCTTGACGCTGTTGAAGATGGGATAGTCCTTGTTTTTCTTCAGTCCGCAGTGGTTGTCGGGCTTGTCAATCTGTATGTCGCCCACCAGCTTGTAGAGCGGTGTGCGCACCATCATCTGCTTCTGCGGGTCGGTAAAGCTGGTGACGGAGAACCGCATGGAGTCAATCTGGGGCAGGTCGAACCGGAAAGCATCGTAGAAGAAAGTGGCATCGGTGACGTTCATCTCAAAGCGTCCCACATTGATGTAGCCGGAGAAGACAATGTCGCGGTTGCGCTTGACGACGATGTCGCCTTCATAGGGCTTGACAACCACCAGCTGGCTGTCGCTCACCACGAACTTCTTGATGCCATGCACACGCAGGTCGAGGGTTGCCAAGTCCAGCTCGGCATTGTTGGCCTTGGTGTCCGACTGCAGGGTGAGTGCGTCGTAGTCGTGTCCTTCCTGCTTGACAATGGCCTTGTAGAAGCCTATCAGCTTGTCGTGGACATGGATGCGGTTGCGGCTTTCGTCAAACGAGACAAGACCGTGGCGCGTGAGGCCGTGAATCATCAGCTTGGTCTGTCCTTCGTCCATGCGGATATAGTTCTGGAACGCCACCAGGGGGAAGTCCGGCTTCATGTCGTGTGCCTTCATATAGCGATAGACACGCACCACAGGGCTGGTCTGGTCGATACCCTGCACCTCACGGTCCTTGTTTTCGGAATAGTATCGGTTCGACTCAAAAGTCACAAAGGTCTGGGTGTTGCTCTGCGCCAGCATATTGAACTCCACAATGTCCTTGTCGATAAGCCAGTTGATGTTCTCGCAGTAGATGTCCAGCTGGTGATAGCTGTCGGTATAGGGGCTATAGTAATTGCGCTTGGGATTATTGAACAGATTCACGCGGTTGTCCTTGGTGGTGTAGCGGATGAGCACACCGGCGTTGCTGATGGAGTCGTCACCTATGAACATTTTGACTGTGGCGCGCTCGGAGGTGAGCATGTGCGGCAGGATGGTGAACTTGGTGCTGTTGGCCACCAGGAAGCGCTTCCCGTTGCGGTAGAACACCATCGAGGCGGGATGCTTCTCATCGTTGGTCACAAAGCGGGGGCCGTACATCATGAAGTTACCCTCGAAATCCACGCCCGGCAGCACATCCTTCAGCTGGAAGTCCTTTTGATAGGAGCGGAACTTGGGGAAATTGTATTTGTCCGGCTCTGTCTTGGTGTTCAGCGCCTCCTCCACCACACCTTTGATGGGGGTCTTGAAATAGTTG
This sequence comes from uncultured Bacteroidales bacterium, assembly GCA_946406015.1. Taxonomy (GTDB): domain Bacteria; phylum Bacteroidota; class Bacteroidia; order Bacteroidales; family P3; genus Colimorpha. The sequence continues at coordinate 4,056 of CAMJJD010000082.1, forward strand.
GTGTTGATAAAGGTCACCGAGTCGGCGGTGAACTTGGGGAACTTCACCACTGCCGAATAGTCCTCGAGGTCGGCATAGCAGGCGTTCTTGGCCATACCGCAGCGTTCCCATGTCAGGCGGCCGCCCTTGCCCTCGAAGGTGTTGGTCAGGAAATAATAGGTTCCCGTAGTGCCATAGATGGTCGATTCGTCGGCGTTGTTGCCTGTGCCGGACGAATAGATCAGGTCAACCGAGCCGGAAAAGACCGTCTTGATGTCGTTGCGGATGGGGACAAACGAGAACACCGCATCGGGCTGTGTGCGCCATATCGACGTGCGCGACTTATAGAGTGTGCGGTCCGCCGCCATCATGGCGGTATATTCAATAAACTCCTGCTGCTCCTTCTTCTTGTTGGTGATGGTAAAGATGGCCGACACCGCAGCAATCCACTCGTCGAATATCGATGCCGACACCTTGGCACCAGCGTATGCCACCAAAGCCTGTGTCAGGTTGACATAGTCGGGCATAGGCTCCAGTTTGGTCTTGCGGGCAGCGTTGTACATATCCACCACCTGCTGCTTGCGCTTGCTGTCAAGCGAGGTGTAAACCCCCTTGAACTGCTCCACCACCTGCGCGTTGGCAGCCAGTTTCTCTTCGGCTTTTATATTGCCGTTGAGGTATAGCAGCAACTGCTGCGGCATCGAGTCCACCTCGAAAGCCACTTTCACCTTGGTGGGTCTTTTTTGGGCATAAGACTCGGTGGTTAATACACAGAAGCCAATAACCAGAACAAAGAATAAGACAATCTTTTTCATTTCAATTTTCAATTTATTACTTCCTGCCTCCGTGTAACGCATGTAAAAACACGTGTCAATATACGTGAAAATACGCAAGATACGCAGAGCCGGCTTTCATTTTTCAACATTCAAAGATAGTACTTTTTGCCGACATAGATAACGGCGAAAGGCTTTTTTTATTCAAGCAGGTTTGTTAATAATTGTTGTGTGGAAAAAAAATCGTAATTTTGCACCCGCTTATGAAACACTCCGCACGCTACAACTACATTCTTTTAGCCTATCTGACAGGCATTGCCGTCTTCACCCTTTTCCGGCTCGCCGGCACCGCGGTCTACTGTGCCGGGCTCTCCTCGGCACCTCATTTCGGAGGTCTCTACTGGCGCGCTCTTCTCATGGGATGGCGTTTCGACACTGCCGTCAGCTGCTACCTCCTTGCCCTTCCTGCCCTCATGATGATTGTGGGCGAACTAGGACGCATCCGCGCCAAGGCCTACTACCTTGTGGCCCACCACCTGCTCCTCGTCGGCTATATCGTCAGCTTCTTCGCCTGCACTGCCGACATCCCCTTCTTCAGCTACTTCTTCACCCGTCTCAACGCCACTGCCACCAACGAGATAGATTCATTTGGCATCATCGCCCACATGATTGTCACCGAGCCCATGTATCTTCTTGGCATCGGTGCCTTCATCGCCGTGGCCACAGGCTATTGGTTCCTCATGCGCTACATCTTCCGCCGCACCATCGTCGCGGGGCTCGACCGATTCCAACCCTACGGCTGGTGCATCCCCCTGGCCTTGCTGCTCGCCTTCGCCACCTTTGTAGGCATGCGCGGCCGCCTCAGCAAGAAGAGCCCCTTGCGCGTCGGCACAGCCTATTTCTGCTCCGACCCCTTCCTCAACCAAATAGGCCTCAACCCTGTCTTCACGTTTGTCAAAAGCGCTTCCGAACTGGGCAAACGCGCCAACCAGCCGCTCTCTCTCGTCAACCCCGACGAAGCCCGCCAACTCCTTGAGCAGGAACAGCGCACCCCTGCCGACCCAAGCCTCATGCCTGCGGGACTCGACCTCCCGCTGCCCGAGGGCACCAACGTGGTGCTTATCATCATGGAGTCCATGACCATGGAGAAAACCGCCCTTGCCACCACCCAGACAGCCTCACTCACCCCCTGCCTCGACAGCCTCATGTCCCAGTCGCTTGTCTTCACCCGCGCCTATTCCTCCGGCATCCACACCTACAACGGCA
>CAMJJD010000083.1 GCA_946406015.1 uncultured Bacteroidales bacterium
GTTTCCGATGTGGCTTACAGCCCCTTCTTTGGCCGCGTAGTGCAGATGGACACATCTGTCAACCTGGGGAGTGTACGTATGAGCGGTGCCGAACTGAATCTTACATGGCGACCAATCAAGAATACGAATATCCGCCTTTATGCCGGTGGAATCAATGGCTGGTATCGTATGCAAGTGCGCCCAGGCGAATGGGTTGAGGACGAGGTATGGTCCTACAGAGTACGCCTCAACGCACGTGCCAAATTGTGGGGCAATGTGGACGTATTTGTCAACAGCCAGTTTGTAGGCCATCAAATCGAGTTCCTCAGTCGCAGCGAACCATTCTTCAATGTCGACTTTGGACTCAGCACCGACCTCTTCGACCGCCACCTCTCGCTCTACTTCCAGGTCAACGACCTCTTCCAGTCCTACAACTCTCACACCGTTTCCACCAACCCCTACTACGCCGAGGACTACCACTGGAGCTACAATAGCCGTTTCGTCAGCCTCGGTATCACTTGGCGCATCGGCAAACTCGACCTCGAACGCAAAGGCCGCCAAGGTGCCGCATACTGATAATTCACATCGTCGGCCACAGCAGCTTACGATGTGGCAAGAAATTATTGTCCAATGACACCGCCGAAGACCTCGGCGATACCGCCGGCGAAGAGTTTGACGCTCATGGCCAGCAGGATGACGCCAAAGAACTTGCGCAACACGTAGATGATGTCGGCGCCCAGCTTGTTGGCAATCTTGTCGAGGAAGCGGATGACGAAGTAGTCGAGCACGATATTGAGCAGGAGCCCGATGAGTATGTTGACGGTAGCATACTCGGCCCGCAGCGAGATGAGGGCCGTGATGGCGCCCGGCCCCGCAATGAGCGGGAAGGCCACCGGCACCACGCTGGCGCCGCTCGTCGGACCGTCGTTCTTGATAATCTCACGTCCCAACACCATCTCCAACGCCAAGATGAAGAGCACCAAGGCGCCCGCCACAGCAAACGAGGCCGAGTCGATGCTGAACAGCCGCAGCAATCCGTCGCCCACAAAGTAGAAGGCCACGAAAAGCAGCAACGCCACCGAGGTGGCCTGCAGCGGCTTGATGGCTTTACCCTGTTCACGCATGGAGACAAAGATGGGGATGGAGCCCGTGATGTCGATGATGGCAAACATCACCAGGAAGGTGCTGAATATCTCAACGATGTTTATCTGCTGGAACATATATCTTGATTAGTTGGATTTAATTCGGTGGTAGTGGCAGACGAGCAGGTCACCGTCGTCGTCGTAAAGGTGGAGGCCCGACCCCTCGCAGTAGCGCCAGACCTTGCAATCCTTGCATTGGCCTTTCTTGGCCCACGAGCGGTCGCGCATCGTCTGGAAGCGGTTCTGCCAGACATCCCAGAAGTCATCTTTGTAGATGTTCCCCTGGTCCATGTGGCTACGCACCGACGTGCAGCCGCTGATGGCGCCGTCGCAACGTATCGAGGCCACCTCGACGCCGCTACGGCAATAGAAGAAGTGGTTGCGTACCCGCTGCTCGTAGGGGCCGAGGAAGCCCTCGCACGAGTAGCTGGCGTCTATCCGCGGGTCGTTCTCACGGCTGTCTTTGATGAAGTTGAGCAGGCCGCGATACTGCTCATCGGTGAGCTGCAGGTCGGGGTCGTTAGCCGCGCGGCCCATAGGGAAGATGCTGAAAAGACGCCATGCAGGGACTCCAAGCGAGATGAGATACTCCTTAAACTCCTTCAGTTGGGGGTAGCTGCGGGGGTTGACGCAGGTGACCACATCCCACAGCAGGTCTTTCTGCTGCGCCAACAACTTGATTGCCGCGCTAGCTTTTTCGAACGACTGTGGGTGACGGCGTATCCAGTTGTGTTGCTCCTCGAAACCGTCGATGCTTACGGTGATGCTGTGCATACCGCTGGCCATGAGCGAAGCCAGCCGCTTTTCGTCCAACAGGAAGCCGTTGGTGACCACGCCCCAAGGGTACTCGCGGCGGTAGAGTTCGAGGCCCACCTGCTCCAGGTCGTCGCGCAGCAGGGCTTCGCCGCCGGTGAAGATGATGAAGGTCTTGTGAGGGTCGACATGCGGGGTGATGGTATCTATTACCCGCAGGAAGTCCTCGGCGGGCATGTCCTTCACCGCAGGGGCCACCTTGCAGTCGCTCCCGCAGTGGCGACAATTCATATTGCACCGCAGCGTACACTCCCAGAAAAGGGTCTTCAAGGGATGCAACTGTTCCTGCGTGCGCCGCAGTGAGCGTTGCAACTCAAGGCCGACACGTTGTTTGACCGTAAGGTTCATGGTTTGTCGACTACGCTGTCGTTATACCCCCGGTATTCATCAGGTGGGCAATCATACATCATCTTTGTGCATGACGAGAATCCCAGCAGACCCATCAGTGCTAGCAACAGCCAGTTTTTTGCTTTTAGAAACTTGATTCTCATAACGTTATGTATTTATTTCTTTTCCAGCTTAATCTTCACATCCTTGTTGTAGGTGCCCTGATTCCAGCCGCCGGCGTTGGTGCGGTCGACATCATCGGGGGTGACATCCATCTCAACCACACGGTTCTTGTAGTCGCCGTTCGACTTGCCGTCCACATCGCGCACCATCAGGCGCACCTGCTCTTGCGGCAGGCCGCTGTTCTTAATCTCGAAGCGGCCTTTCTTGTCGGTCTTCACCTCGGTGTTCTGCAGCCAGCGGTCGATAGCCTCTGGGTCGCCCACGAGGGCACCCTCGGCGGTGGTCTCCATGTTGCGCTCCAGCATATTGACACGGATGTCCTTGACGGGACGGCCTTTGGCATTCTTCACCTGGCCACGAATCTGGTAGTTCATCGTGGGAACGCCGTACATCAAGAGCATCTCACCGCGGTCGCGCACCGCAGGGGGATTAGAGTCAGGCTCGGGCTCCGCAAGCCTCTTGTGGCAATGGCAACCGCTCAACCCAAGGGCTCCCATGAGGGTGACGAGCAGCCAGTTCTTCAGTTTTAGATATCTTACTTTCATGCCTTTAAAACGCCGATAGGCCCGGATTATTGTGCGCCCTATGTTAAAAAAGGGAGCAATGCTCTTTTTCATCCATCTTTCCACGCTGACTTTCAGTCTATTCAGCGATATTGAAGAAATGGCGAAGGCAACATGATGAATTTCCGTCGGCTCCATGGTGGCGACACAATAAAACAACCGATTCGGCGTTATGACGATAAAACCACATTATATGGCTGACGACAAAAAGATTATCTTCTCAATGGTAGGCGTGGGCAAGCTCATTCCGCCCAGCCGCCAGATACTGAAGGATATTTACCTCAGCTTCTTTTATGGGGCTAAGATAGGCATTATCGGCCTCAACGGCAGCGGCAAGTCGAGTCTGATGAAGATTATCGCCGGCGTGGACAAGGACTACCAGGGCGAGGTGGTCTTCTCGCCGGGCTACTCGGTGGGCTACCTCGAGCAGGAGCCCAAGCTCGACGACTCGAAGACCGTCAAGGAGGTGGTGCAGGAGGCCGTGCAGGAGACCGTCGACCTGCTCAAGGAGTACGACGAGGTGAACAACGCCTTCGCCGAGCCTGATGCCGACTTCGACAAGCTCATTGCCCGTCAGGGCGAACTGACAGAGTTGCTGGAAGCGCATGACGCCTGGAACCTCGACACCAAGCTCGAGCGCGCCATGGACGCCCTCCGCTGTCCCGACGAAGACCAGCTGGTGAAGAACCTCAGCGGCGGCGAACGCCGCCGCGTGGCCCTCTGCCGCCTGCTGCTGCAGGAGCCCGATATCCTGCTGCTTGATGAGCCCACCAACCACCTCGATGCCGAGAGCATCGACTGGCTTGAGCAGCACCTGCAGCAGTACAAAGGCACCGTCATCGCCGTCACCCACGACCGTTACTTCCTCGACCATGTGGCCGGATGGATACTCGAGCTCGACCGCGGAGAGGGCATCCCCTGGAAGGGCAACTACAGCTCGTGGCTCGAGCAGAAAACCGCCCGTCTGGCCATGGAGGAGAAGCAGGAGAGCAAGCGTCGCAAGACCCTCCAGCGCGAGCTGGAGTGGGTGCGTATGGCCCCCAAGGCCCGCCACGCCAAGGGCAAGGCCCGTCTGGCAGCCTACGACCGCCTGCTGAACGAGGACGTGAAGGAGAAGGAGCAGAACCTCGAGATATTCATCCCCAACGGCCCCCGTCTGGGCAACAAGGTGCTCGAGGTGAACGGCGTGAGCAAGGCCTACGGCGACAAGCTGCTCTACGAAAACCTCACCTTCTCGCTGCCGCCCGCCGGCATCGTGGGCATCATTGGCCCCAACGGCTGCGGCAAGACCACCCTCTTCCGTCTCATCATGGGGCTGGAGAAGCCTGACACGGGTACCTTCGAGGTGGGCGAGACGGTGAAGATTGGCTACATCGACCAGCAGCACGCCGAGATAGACCCCGAGAAGAGCGTCTACGAGATGATTAGTGGCGGCAACGAGAACCTGCAGGTGGGCGGACGCCTGGTCAACTCGCGCGCGTACATTTCCAGATTCAACTTCACCGGTACCGACCAGCAGAAGAAGGTCGGCGTGCTCTCCGGCGGCGAGCGCAACCGCCTGCATCTGGCCCTCACACTCAAGAGCGAAGCCAACGTGCTGCTGCTCGACGAGCCCACCAACGACATCGACGTCAACACGATGCGCGCCCTCGAGGAGGGCTTGGAGAACTTCGCCGGCTGCGCCGTAGTCATCAGCCACGACCGCTGGTTCCTCGACCGCATCTGCACCCACATACTGGCCTTTGAGGGCGACTCGCAGGTCTACTTCTTCGAGGGCGGCTACACCGAATACGAGGAGAACCGCAGGAAGCGACTTGGCGACGACATGCCGCACCGCATCCACTATAAGAAACTCAAAGCATAGCATATCAACCTTTTAAAATACAGCATTATGAAAGCAACAAAGATTATGATGTTTGTGGCAGCTGCCGCGATGATGTTCGCCTCCTGCACGAAGGACGACCCCGTGGCCGGCGACAACGAACTGGTGTACGACGGCATCGTCTACAAGATGGAGGCCGTCTTTGGCCCCATGAATGGTAGCATGGGCCTGATGGACATCCACTCGGTGGAAAAGAACTCCAATGGCACCTACCTGGTCAGCACCCCCGAGGAGATGTTCCACATCTACCACGCTCTGGTCGGTCAGGAAATTGATCTCACCAAGGTCTACAACGAATTGCCCGCCTACCATTTCGTCCTTTCCGGAGCCGTCAATTGGGAGACCAGCGGCGACGAAACCTCTGTCGGCGGTACCATCGAGGGTACGGAGTACAATAATACCCCTGCCGTCAAGAGTGGCATAATGAAAATCAGCATCGAAGGCTCCAATATGGTGTTTACCCTCAATGCCGAAAGCAAGAACGGCCACAAGATGGACCTGCGTATCGTCACTCCTGCCAATGGTTGGACTAATTAAATTAATAACCAATAAATCCATATTACAATGAAAGCAATTAAAATGATGATGCTCGTGGCCGCCGCCACGATGTTGTTTGTCTCGTGTGGCAAAGACGAACTGGACCTCGAAGACAACCAGTTGCGCTACGACGGCACGGTGTACAACATGACGAGCAGCGCCGCAAGCGATGCCGAAGGCACCTATGTGTCGTTCGGTTCGGTGGGCAAGGAAGCCCTGATTACCCTGAACGGCCAGTTTGAGGAAGCATGCTACGGACACACGTACGACCTCACTGTCGCTGCGGAGGATGTGCACTACTACATCGACTGCTTGAGCGAGGCGCTGGGCGTTAACTTCTCCTTCGACAACAACCGCGGCACGTTCCATGGCGGCATGGAGGGTGTGCCCGAAGGTGAGTCCATCTTCAGC
>CAMJJD010000084.1 GCA_946406015.1 uncultured Bacteroidales bacterium
ACCATCACGCTGCAGAACTACTTCCGCATGTACAAGAAGCTGGCCGGCATGACCGGTACCGCCTCGACCGAAGCGGGCGAGTTCTGGAACATCTACAAGCTCGACGTGGTCGAGATTCCCACCAACAAGCCTATCGCCCGTAACGATATGGACGACATGATTTACAAGACCAAGCGCGAGAAGTTCAAAGCCGTCATCGACGAGGTGGAGCGCCTCATCAGCGAGGGACGCCCCGTGCTGGTGGGCACCACGTCGGTGGAGACCTCGGAGCTGCTCTCCAAGATGCTCAAGATGAAGCACATCCCACACAACGTCCTCAACGCCAAACTGCACCAGAAGGAGGCCGACATCGTGGCCCAGGCCGGTGAACCCGGCCGCGTGACCATCGCCACCAACATGGCCGGACGTGGTACCGATATCAAGCTCAAGGGCGACGTGAAGGAGAAAGGCGGCCTGGCCATCATCGGCACCGAGCGCCACGAGAGCCGCCGTGTGGACCGCCAGCTGCGCGGCCGCGCCGGCCGTCAGGGCGATCCGGGCTCCAGCCTTTTCTTCGTCTCGCTCGAGGACGACCTGATGCGCCTCTTCGGAAGCGAACGTATCGCCCAGGTGATGGACCGCATGGGCCTGCAGGAGGGTGAAGTCATCCAGCACTCGATGATCACGAAGCAGATTGAACGTGCCCAGAAGAAAGTCGAAGAGAACAACTTCGGCATGCGTAAGCGCCTGCTGGAATACGACGACGTGATGAACAACCAGCGCACCGTCATCTACAACAAGCGCCGCAACGCCCTCTACGGCGACCGCCTCTCCATCGACATCAGCAACATGTTCTACGACACCTGCGAGCTGCTCTACACCGAGGGCAGCGACTGGGACGAGTTCAAGCTGGAAGTCATCAAGGTCTTCGCCCACGATGTGCCGATGAGCGAGCGCGAGTTCCTCTCGCTGCACCGCAAGGAGGCCATCCAGCTGCTCTACGACCAGTGCTTCAACGCCTACAAGGAACGCATGCAGCGCCTCTGCGAGACGGCCTGGCCCTTTGTCAAGAATATCGCCGAGAACACACGCTACGTCAACGTGGCTTTCCCCATCACCGACGGCAAGAAGACGCTCAACTGCATCGTACCCGTCAAGAAAGCCTATGAGAACAAAGGCCGCGAGGTGCAGCTCTGCATCGAGAAGGGCATCACCCTGGCCATCATCGACGACCTGTGGAAAGAACACCTGCGTCAGCTCGACGACCTGCGCCAGAGCGTGCAGAATGCCGCCTACGAGCAGAAAGACCCGTTGCTCATCTACAAGTTCGAGTCGTTCAAGCTCTTCGAGCAGATGCTGCTCAATATCAACCGCGAGATTACCAGCTTCCTGAGCCGTGCCCAGCTGCCGCTGCCCGACGAGAGCCAGGTGCGCGAGGCGCGTCAGCCGCAAGCTCCGCAGCGCGGCCTGCGTGCCGGTCGCAGCAACGAGTTCGACCGCGCCGCCCAGCAACAGCAGCAAGCCATCGAAAGCTCCCGCCAGCAGCCCCAGAAGGTGATGCCGGTACACGTGGAGAAGAAGGTGGGTCGCAACGACCCCTGCCCCTGCGGCAGCGGCAAAAAGTACAAAAACTGCCACGGTCGCGATGCAGCAGAGTAATCGGCCGACGTCGCAACAGCATTATAGCGATGCAGCAGAGTAATCGGCCGACGTCGCAACTGCATTATAGCGACGCGGCAGAGTAATCGGCCGACGTATAGCGACGTAGCAGAATAAAATAAGAGAGGCCCCGCCGATGGTGGGGCCTCTCTTATTTTTATCACTTTACTCGGCGTTGATGTATTTGCCGTCGACCTCCCAGTTGAGCATCTTGAGGTCTTTCACTTTCTTCCACCACAGGAAGCCGCCCTTCTTGACGACACAGGCCTGATAGGTCATCTTGCCACGCACCTTGCGCACCCACACCTCGTCGACCGTGTACTTCGGGAACATGTGGCTCACGGTGTCCTTGATGGCTGCCGGCCAGTACTCCTTCTCAACGATGTAGTGCGTCTCAGTACCTTTGTTCGAGAACACCATGGCCTGACGGCTCTTCTCGTTGTCGAGGAAGCTCACCTTGTAGGTCAGCGAATCCATCTGCCACCATTGCACGTTGGTGGCGTCTTTCACCTGACGCTGGAAGTCTTTCACATAGTTCACCTTGACATCCTTCTCGGCCACAGCCTTCGGTTTCTGTGCCATCAAGGCACCCTGGCAGAGCAATACAGCCACTGCAATAGCTAATATCTTTTTCATATTGTGCATTTTATATTATTATCTATCGTACAACTTTCAAACTGCAAATATACATACTTTTTTTCAATGGACAAAAAGTATGTGCAAATAATTCAGCACTGCTGGAGGAGGGTCTCCATCACCTTCTCGCCGTCACGGATGGCCTGCATGGCCCAATGGAGTTTGAGGTCGAGCAAGTCTTCGGGCGGCAACTGATAGCTGGCAGCCGGCAGGTCGCGGCGCATACGTTCCGTCAGCGAGAAGAGGCTCAGGGCGGCACAGACACTGATGTTGAAGCTCTCGGTGAATCCATACATAGGCACCTTGACATAGGCATCGGCACCGTCGATAGCCTCCTGTGTGAGACCCGTCAACTCGGTGCCGAAGACGAGGGCCACCGGCTGGCTGATGTCGAGGTCGCCGATCATCTGGTCGTTCTCGTGCGGCAGGGTGGCCACGATGCGGTAACCGTGCCCGCGCAGGTGGCGGTAGGCATCCTGGATGGAGCCGTGTTTGTAGTAGTCGACCCACTTGGAGCTGCCCACGGCCACATCGCCGGCGGGGTTGAAGGGGTTGTGGGCTTCCACCACATGGACGTCCTGCACCCCGAAACAGTCGCACGAGCGCAGCACCGCCGAAGCGTTGTGGCTCTGGTAGATATCCTCGAGCACTACGCTGATGTGGCGAGTGCGCAACGGAGCCAGCCGGTCGAACAAGGCTCGCTTGTTGTCGCTGAAGAGTTCGGAAGCCCGCTCATAGAGCGCGGCCTTCTGGGCAATGGTAAGGGTGGCGAAAGGACTCGCCACCCCTGGATTTCTTTCTGGCATGTTACAACCGGGTTTATTTCACTATCAGTCTACGCACAACACGCTCGCTGCCGTTCTGGAAGACGACACTGTAGATGCCGGAAGGCAGCTTGGCGGTGTTGACGGTGTAGAGTATGCTGCCCGAAGCATGCAGGCTGGTGGCGTGCACCGTGCGGCCGGCGGCGTCGACGATAGCCACGTGGTAGTCGGCACCCTCGCCCAGCTCAATCTGCATGTGGGCCACCTCGGCGGCGGGATTTGGATAGAATTGGCCGAAGCGCTCCTCCGGTTCCACAGCCTGGATGCCCACCTGCGGGTTCTCACCAAGATAGAAGGTGTAGAATCCGCCCTGCGAGGCCGTCATGGGCTTGGTGATGGTCTTGCCGGCATTGCTGGTGGCGCTGATGTAATACTCCACGCGGGTGTAGTCGCCGTGCAGCTGGCCCGAGGTGGGGATGACGGCGGCATATTGACCTGCCTGGTCAGGGGTCATAAGAACCGTCTGCCACTGACCACCGTCGAAACGGTAGTACACCACGGCGCTGTCGATACCGTCCACATTGGAGATGCGGGCCAGAATGGGGGCACCCGAACTGGTGTAAGCGTTGCCTGTGTTGTCGTGCAGCGCCTGATGCAGGATGCGGATAGGATGCTCGGCGGGAATCTGCTTGGTGATGCAGTGGATGGCACCGCCGGTGCCGTCGAACTCGCGCACGTCGACGCAATAGATGGTGTAACCGGCATAGACTCGCTTCATTTCCTCGATGTTAGCGCGGTCCCAGTCGGCCGTGGGCATTCCGTCGCTACCCACCGGCGAGAAGCAAGGCTGGATAATCACGTTGTTCACGAAGGTGTGGTTCGAGTAGGTACGGGTATACTGCTGGTCATACTGGCTCTGGTTGCCGAAGTTCGACCCGTTGTCCTTCGACGGGAACGGGATGTAACGGCGGCGGTAGGTGGCACCGAAGTAGCTCTGGTAGCTGCAGAGCGAGTCCATATTCTTCTGTCCAACCTTGTAGTCGTACCAGTTGCTGTAGGCCTCGGGCATCTGGCTGAAGATAAAGAGGTTCTCATCAAGCATATCGGCATAGAGGTCGACGTGTCCGGTGCCACCGTCATAGCGGAAAGCCGGCAGGATGTAGGTGGCACGGGTGCCGATGAGGCGGCTCATGCTGTCGCGCACCTGGGCCTGCGACAGACGGTTCTTCTGAATCTGATACAGCGAGTTGATGTTCTCGCCATCCCAGGCATACTGACCCTCGATGTCGGCATTGGCACCGTAGATATGGTCGCTCGAGAGCACCATACCGGTACCGTCGACCAGACAGTTGCCGCCCTCCCACTCGATGCTGGTGGTGAAATTGGGCAGGCCGAACTGGCGTTCGATGAAGACAGGCAGAGAGTCGTCGAGCGCACGACCGGGATAGTACTCGAAGTCTAGCATACCCACGGTGTCACCCTCGCCGTAGTAGAAGCAGATGGGACCGCAGTCGCGGTACCAGAACGAATTGCCGGGGGCTTCAAGAAAACGGATGTTGTTATGACGCAGTCCCATGGTAGACAGGTGGGTCAACACCGCCGTCGAGTCGGCGAGGTTCTCCACACGCACCCATGCCTCGGCGCCGCCCATCTGGATGGCGTCCATCAGGTAGAAACTGACCTGGCCGAAAGTGCTCGCGGTATCTATCTCTGCAATGTAGGGAGTCATGTCCACATATTCCCATCCTCTCGTACCGTAGTGGTATACCGCCGCCCAACCGGGTACCGTGGGGTCGGCCGAATAATAATAGCCCTGGTATTGGCTATCGGTCGAGCTGTAGGTGTAGTAAGGGGTGATGACGATGGCCTGCACCTCTTCCCACTCGCCGGGGAACCAGAAGTCGGCATCGGGCATACCTGCACGGTGTTTGGCGTTCCCTTTGACGGCAGGAGCTTCTTTCAGCTGCACCGTACCCTTCAGCGGAGACTCGGGGCGGTAACGCTTCTGCACCGTCTGTCGGAATTCGCGCATCATCTGCTCACGCGACGTTGTATTGCTCTGGGCCATGGCGCCGAAAGTCAGAACCGTGGCAGCCAGCATTACAAGATGTTTCTTCATTATCAGAAAGTGTTTTGTATTAAGTGTTAAGTATTAAATAAGGAGTAAGGGGACAATACCAACGCTGGCATTATGGTCAACCAAAACATTTGCCTTATCTCCCTAACTACAGTCTACTTAACTCCTAAAAACCATTAACCCATTATTATCTCTTCTTGAGCGAGAGGATTTCACGGGCCTCGTCGCTGGTGGCCACCTGGCGGCCCAGCAGCTTGGCCATGCGCACCACCTTGTCGACCAACTCGCCGTTGCTCTTGGCCAGCACGCCACGTTCGAGGTAAAGGTTGTCCTCGAAGCCCACGCGCACGTTGCCGCCCATCACGATGGCGGGAGCGGCCAGGGTGAAGGCGTGGCGGCCGATACCGGTGGCAGTCCAGGTCGAACCGGCGGGAATCTTGTTCACCAGCCAGCAGAGGTTGTCGACCGTGGCGGGAGTGCAGCCGGGGACACCCAGCACGAAGTTGAACTGCATCGGGGCGCCGGGCACCTCGCCCTTGCGGGCCATGGTGAGGATGGTGTCGAGGTGACCCATCTCGAAGC
>CAMJJD010000085.1 GCA_946406015.1 uncultured Bacteroidales bacterium
GGGCTGCTCTTGAGGCCTTCCTGATGGCGGAAGTCGAGGGCCTGGGCGGCGTTGAAGAGCTCGATGGCCAGCACGCGCTCGGTGTTCTCGCACACCTTGTAGCACTTGGTGGCGGCGTTGCCACCCATGCTGACGAGGTCTTCCTGGTTCTGGCTGCTGGTGATGCTGTCGACCGAGCAGGGGGTGCAGAGCTGCTTGCTCTGGCTGACGATGCTGGCGGCGGCATACTGCGGAATCATGAAGCCGCTGTTGAGGCCGGGCTTGGCCACGAGGAAAGAGGGTAGGCCGCGCTTGGCGTCGATGAGCTGGTAGGTGCGACGCTCGCTGATGGCACCGAGTTCGGCCACGGCGATGGCCAGGAAGTCGAGCACCATGGCGAGGGGTTCGCCGTGGAAGTGACCGCCGCTGATGACCATGTCTTCGTCGGGCAGCACGATGGGGTTGTCGGTGGTGGAGTTAATCTCCGTTTCGACCACGCTGGCAACATAGCGGATGGTGTCTTTGGCGGCACCGTGCACCTGCGGGGCGCAACGGAAGCTGTAAGGATCCTGCACGTGCTCCTTGTGGCGCTTGATGAGCTCGCTGCCTTCGAGGTTGTTGCGCACCGCTTCGGCGGTCTCGAGCTGGCCTTTGTGGGGGCGCACCAAGTGGAGGCACTCGTAGAAAGGCTCGATGCGGCCGTCGAAGGCGTCGAGCGAGAGGCTAAGCACAAGGTCGGCCTGCTTGCTCAGGCGACGGGCCTTGAGCAACGACCACACGGCGAAGCTGCTCATGAACTGAGTGCCGTTCAAGAGGGCGAGGCCTTCCTTGCTCTGCAGCTCGATGGGCTGCCAGCCTTTGGCTTGATAGACTTCCTTGACGTCGCAGCGACGGCCTTTCCAGTACACGTCGCCCATGCCGAGGATGGCGGGGAGCATCAGGTTGGCCAACGGGCAGAGGTCGCCACTGGCGCCGAGCGAACCCTGCTGGTAGACTACGGGCAGTACGTCGTCGTTGTAGCAGTCGATGAGGCGCTGCACGGTCTGCAGCTGGGCACCGCTGTAGCCAAAGCAGAAGTTCTGGGCTTTGAGCAGCAACATGAGTCGCACCACTTCTGCGGGCACCTCGTCGCCCACGCCGCAGGCGTGGCTCATCACCAAGTTCTTCTGCAGCTGCGAGAGCTGCTCCTTGCTGATGCTGATGTTGCACAGCGAGCCGAAACCGGTGGTGACACCGTAGATGGGCACTTTCTGTGTTTCCATCTTCTGGTTGAGGTAGTTGCGGCATTTCTCGATGCGGCGCTTGGCCTCGTCGCTCAAGGCCAACGTCATCTTCTTATCGATAATCTCCTGAATCTTGTCCAGGGTGAGTCTCTCTTCGGGGTTGAAATGGTAAATCATGGTTCGTTATGTCTTTAAGATCTTTAAGGTCCTTAAGGTCTTTAAGGCCCTTGGAACTTTAGAAATTTACTTCTCCAGTTGGGCTTTGGCTTTGGCGGCGATGTCGTCGTCGACGAGTATGCGGCCGCAGTTCTCGCAGACAATGACTTTCTTGTGCATCTTGATTTCCATCTGGCGTTGAGGCGGGATGTTGCTGAAGCAGCCACCACAGGAATCTCGGTCAATCTGCACCACGGCCAAGCCGTTGCGGGCGGCGCCACGGATGCGTTTGTAGGCCGTCAGGTAGCGCTCGTCGATAAACTGTTCCTGTTCCTTCGACATCTTGCGCAGGCGCTCTTCGTCTTTCTCGGTTTCGGCAGTGATGGAGGTGAGTTCCTCGCGCTTGGCCTCAAGGTCCTTCTCGCGGTTGGCAAGCAGCACCTTGGCAGCCTCGATGTGCTGTTTCAGCTCTTTCACATGGGCTGCACCCTCCTTGTTCTTGCGCTCACAGAGCTGAATCTCAAGATTCTGGAATTCGATTTCCTTGTTCAGCGACTCAAACTCACGGTTGTTGCGTACATTGTCCTGCTGTTTCTGGTATTTCTTTATCTGTTCCTCGTGTTCGCTAATCTCAGCGTTGCGGGCTTTGTTGGCAGCCTCGGTCTCCTTGATTTCAGCGTTGAAGTTCTCAATGCGGGTGTTCAAACCGGTAATTTCATCCTCCAAGTCCTGTACGGCCTGAGGCAATTCGCCACGGATGATGCGTATCTTGTCGATTTCACTGTCGACACTTTGCAGGGTGTAGAGGGCAATGAGGCGTTTCTCGATGGCTACATCTGCGTCCGGACGCTGAATGACGGGTGTTTCGACGGTTTCTTGTGCTTTTTTAGTGCTGACTTTCTTTGCCATGTTATGTGATTATTTTATTGTTTTCCAATCAAATATATGAAACAAGTGATCCTTGTTTTTCCGAAATTCGGCATGCAAAATTACTAAATTTTTTTGAAATCGCGCGAGAAATAATTTCCCTGGCAAATTGTTCGCTCTCGTAGTGCCCAATGTCAGCCAATGCCATAGTGCCGGTAGCGCGTTGGAAATCATGATATTTGAGGTCGGCTGTGAGGTAGATGTCTGCTTTGGAGGCTATGGCGTCGCCGATGAAATCAGAGCCGCTGCCTCCGCAGAGCGCCACGCGTCGCACTTTGCCAGAGCCGCCGGCATAGCGAACAATGGGCAATCCTGTCAACTTCTTTATTTCCAGTAGAAATACATCGGTGGCTAATGGTGCTTCCAGTTCGCCTACCATGCCTGCACCTAGCGTGCTGTCGTTTTCAAACGATTTCAGTATATGGCAATTGTGCAGATGGAGTTTTTCGCAAAGGATGCCGTTGACACCCCAAGGCAGGTTGTCGAGGTTGGTGTGGGCGGCATAGACGGCAATGTGCGACTGTATCAAATCCAAAATCATCCGACCTAAAGCATTACTCTTGGTAATACGCTTTATTCCGCTGAATATAAATGGATGGTGTGTTATGATGAGGTTGGATTTGTGGGCTTTGGCTTCGGCAATGACGTCGGCTGTCAGGTCGAGGGCAACCAGCACGCCACAGCATTCTTCGTCGCAGTCGCCCAAAAGGAATCCGCTATTGTCGTAATCTTCTTGATATTCAGGATGAAATGTCTCGTCTAAGTATTTGACAACATCAATTATTCTGGTCATATTTGTGATGTTTTTTCAATGGTATATCTTCGGTATATCTTCGGTATATCTTCGGTGTTTCTTCGGTTTTTACCAGGGAAACACCGAAGAGATGTGTGTATATGGTTGATAAATAGTCCTTTTATTCTGAGTTAGTCTGTCAGTTTTGCAGTGATTAAGATGGCGATATTATGTCGTGCGTCAGTGTTGTGGTAAGCGGCTGTTGGTGATGTTATCCGATAGGCAACTGCTACTCCCCAATCGGTTACTCCATAGCGTATTATTCCATCTATTCCAAGTGATACTTCAAGTAGTCCGCGATTGGGTGCTTGAAGGTAAGATACTAGCCACGGACGTTGTCCGTTCTCGTCTTGGTTCCAGAGCATCCCCCAGAGGGCATTGATGGAGAAGAACGGGGAGGAGTTGGTGCCGGTGCCGAAGAGTGGATTGTAGCTCTTGAAAAATGGAGCAGCGATCTGAAGTCGTAGGTAGAATGATGCAAAGGTGTTGGATGTGAATTCATTGGGGCGTATGGTTGAGAACCCGCGTTCCAGATAAAGTGGTGCGCTGAAGAATCCACCGAGGTCGAACAGGTCAATATATCTGTTGCCCTTTGGAGTGACACCACCTTGTGCATATAGGTCTAATTTCAAGATTGACAGTGGAATGCTGCGACGGAAGTCGGCCAGCAGACGCATAGTCTTCCAGTCGCTGAGATATTCATATTGGGCGGCAAAGCCGCTGCAGTGACGAATCAACAGACGGAGGCGGCCAAAGCGCTCGTAGTTCATCAGGTCTTGCTTGGCGTACAGCAGGTTCGTCTCGTTGAAAAGACACCGTCTTTCACCCCAGGTGAATTCTACGGCCCAACGCCATGGTTGGGTGTTCCACCGGTATCCGAAAGTGACAAGGCTCTCTTCGGTCATACGGTGTGACATGAAGCCGCCAAGCAATTGTCCTCGACTCCAGGGATTTGCTATATGCCGGCTGCCGGCTGTGAAATAATCGTGTTCGATGCGTTGGTATAGGGCACTGTGGAACGGACTGTCGTGAATTAGCTCGTCTAGTGCAGCTCCATATTTCCATCGTTGATCATAAGTGCCGTAACCTAGATATCCTTCGGCATCAATCTGGCTGAAGATGAAGTTGGAAGGGTGTGTTGTGAGCATCAAACCGCCACCCCAGCGTGAGTGCTCGTAGAGGTTGTAGTTCCATATTCTCCCAGCATCGAGATACAAAGCCGTATGTGACGGGTCGCCCGCCAGACGCGTATATTGGCCACGCGCCCCCATGGCGGCAGAAAGGTAGAGGAGTATGAGTAGCGACCGTTTCATGTTTCAAAATGCAAAAATACACTTTTTTTTCCACATAATCAGTTTTTTTAGTATATTTGCATTCTACAATGTTAATACAATAATTAAACAACAAACAGATATGCAGAGAGATAACGAGATTTTCGGCCTCATCCAGAAAGAGCGTGAGCGCCAGACTAAAGGCATCGAACTGATTGCTTCGGAGAACTTCGTCAGCGACCAGGTGATGGAAGCCATGGGCTCCGTCATGACCAATAAGTATGCTGAAGGCTACCCCGGCAAGCGCTACTACGGCGGTTGCCAGGTGGTCGACCAGAGCGAGACCATCGCCATCGAGCGTGCCAAGAAGCTCTACGGCGCCTGCTGGGCCAACGTGCAGCCCCACAGCGGTGCACAGGCCAACATGGCCGTGTTCCTGGCCTGCCTTAACAGCGGTGACACCTTCATGGGCATGGACCTCAACCACGGTGGTCACCTCTCGCACGGCAGCCCCGTCAACTTCAGCGGTATCAACTACAAAGTGGTTGGCTACCAGGTGAAGGAAGAGACCGGCATGGTCGACTATGAGGATATGGAGAAGAAGGCCCTTGAGCACCACCCGAAGCTCATCATCGGCGGCGGCAGCGCCTACAGCCGTGACTGGGATTGGGCCCGCATGCGCGAGATTGCCGACAAGATTGGCGCCATCCTCATGGGCGACATCAGTCACCCCAGCGGCCTGATTGCCAAGGGTTACTTGAACAACGCCGTTAAGTATTGCCACATCGTCACCACCACCACCCACAAGACTTTGCGCGGACCTCGCGGCGGTATGATCCTGATGGGGCAGGACTTCGACAATCCTTGGGGCAAGACCACCCCGAAGGGTGAAATCAAGAAGA
>CAMJJD010000086.1 GCA_946406015.1 uncultured Bacteroidales bacterium
TGTTGAGCGACCTGTTGAGCGGTGCTTGGAAAAGATTCCTGTTGCGTTGCCAAGCGGGTTTGGCCGGTCTTGTACGCATGCCCGGAGTTGTCTTGACAACTTTGCGCAGCTGTGCTTCGGCTGTCGATGGCAGGAGAAGCGCTGCAACCAGGCACAGCAAGAATAATGTAAAAAGTTTTTTCATATAAAGATATGTTAGTGTTAGGTTTATACATATTTGGTGGGCAAAAGTAACAAAAAACGAGGAAAAGAAGAGCAAAACGGTGTTTTTTTGTGGAATTGAAAGAAATTATCGTAATGCGCGGAAATTTCATGTGCAGTGGCGGATTGTAAATCCAACAGGACTGGTGGAATATGATATAATGATTTACTAATGTTTAGATCTTAATATTTATTATTAACTTTTAATCTTTCCTTGGCAGAGACCCCGCCCCTACCCCGCCCCTACTAGGGGCGGGGAGCTGAATGGCGGAGGGTGAGTCTGCAATTATTGCTTCACGAGAGAAGAAGAGAGGTTAGTGCTTCACGAGAGAAGCAGGGAGGTTAGTGCTTTATGAAGACTTTGCGGGTGGTGCCGTCGGCCTGGCGGATGATGTTCAGGCCGCGGACGGGAGCCTTCAGGCGGCGGCCGTCGACGGAGAATACACCCACTGGAGCGGTCGTCCTCACGGTGGCATCATTGATGCCCTCGGTGAAGAACACCTCAGCGTCATCGGCAGCCGACTCGCCCAGGTTGTAGAGCGCTGTGATGTGGTACACCACGTGCAGGTTTTCATTTCGCGTGGGATGGTCCACATACGAGGTGGCAGAAGCCGGCAGGGTGGTCAGCAGTTCGCCGTTGCGGTAGAGATTGTAGCCGTTCTCGGCCATCTGCAGCACGCCGCGGCCCGAAGCCGGACTGAAGTGGATGTCATCGACAAAGAGGCGGTAGCTGTTGCCGTCGCTCACATTGCGAATGGCAAAATAGCGGGCACCCTCAGGCAAGTCGTAGGAGCGCTGTGCCCACTCGAAGGGAGCCGTCTCGCTGGCCAGCAGCGTGAAGTCCTCCAGGTTGCGTCCGGAAGAGGAGTAAAGCACCTCGAAATGTTCCGTCGTGTAGCCATTTACGAAAAAAGAGATGGTCTGCTCCTCGCCGGACAGTTCAGGCGAGATGAGCCAGTCATCGGTGGAACCCTCCTTGACAGAGACCGATGCAAAGAACTGTTTGCCCGACACAGGTTTCCATCCGTTGTCGCCGCCCCACCATGCCACTGTGGGATAGTTGCGGTCGATGGGATTGAACACGAGCCAGGAAGACGGCTGTCCCATTCCCTCATACTCCACCAGAACGTCCTCGGCATAGATATCATCATGCGTGGGCAGGCCGTCGGCATCGATGATGGTCCATTCGCCCAAGTCAGCGTCTACATTGAAGGCCTCGTACGACTCCACATCCTCCGTGAAAGGCAGGACAAAATCCTCATAGGCGGGAGCCTGCCAGGATAGCAACGCCGATTCGTCGTTGTTCATTTCGGCCACGAAATCGGTGGGTGTCGGGAAAACAGGAAGGTCTACGGTCACGTCGACCTGCGGAGACTGACTGATTTTCACCAGATTATAATCGTTATAATACACATCTCCGAAGAGGTGGAATGCGTCATAGAGTGTATTGACCGGCCACTGGAAGGTCAGTGTGGCGACCGAATTGGGCATCAGGTCGGGCACCTCCTGCACACCGATGACACGGATGTCGCCAGACTGCACATCTTTCAGGTAAGCCATGGAACCGGACAACACCTTGGCACCCACGTTTTTCACGTACATCGCCACCGTGATGGTATCGCCTGCAGCGGCAGACTCCGGCGCCGAGACGGTCACGGCGAGGTCGTAGTCGGCACAGTGGCGCACCTGCACGGCATCGAGAAAAATGTTGGTCTTTTCATCCATCACCGCATCGAACATCAGCTGAATATATTCAGCATCCTTGAAGTCGGTCAGTGACACCCTTTCGTGGGAAAAAAGATTGCTGGTATTGGCTTCATCGAAGGAGATAGGCTCATGCTCCTTGACAAGGATTGTGTCGACCCCGTTTTTTATGACAGAAACCTTCAGCGGATGGAGCTCACCCTGACCCTCAGAACGATGGCAGTAAGCATATTCCAGCACGGGGTTGTCGGCCCCCTTCATACTAATCAGCCCAGAGATGAAGCGGCTTCCCGCCCCTTGGCTTCCGCCACCAGTTCCGAATGCGACGAAGCCATTGTTGCCATCGACATCCTGCCAACCGGTGTATCCAGTTCCTATCCAGGTGGCAACATACTTATTATAGCTGTAGTTCTCCGTCATCCAGAATTGAGTATGCTGCCCATTTTCGAATCCCTCGTAGAAAGGCAGTGTGTAGGGAATGCCCGCCACAATAGTGTTGGAGGAAACCCCATTGCTGTATCCCAAATTGTTCGCAGCCGACACTCTGTAGTAAAGTTGTTGCTGCGGATTGATATAGTCAATCTGCTCCTCATAATGCGTATCAGTAATGTTCCTCGCCACCACACCATAGTTAAAGATTCTAACGACCGTGTATTTCAGCGAGTCCGGCTCGATGAAGCCACCGTTTTGTCCGACGACAGGCGCCTGCCAGGTGAGCACCGCCTTGCCGTCGGTTTGGGTCAGCGACACATGGAGTGGTCCTGTAGGAGCATCCGGTCCCACCAAGATGGTGGTGACAACGGGCAATCCTTCGCCTACCTCACTGACCGCCACCACACGATACGTGTGGTACTTTTTCCTGGTGGCCTGCTCGTCGGTGACAGAGAGATGCTGTCCCGGTTGTGCCTGAAGCGTAACTATAAGTTCCCCATCTCGATACACCAGCACATGGCTGAGTGAAGAGAGAGGAGCCCCGTTGATAGCGGTGACGGGGGCATTGAACTCAATGTTCACCACGGCATCCAATCCTACTATGGTGCGGAGGTTTGTCACAGAATCGGGCGCTGTGAGCAGCGGTCCCTCTTCCACACAGATATCATAGAGCCCAATATCCTCAATGCCATAACCATAGACACCGAACCCGATATGATAAGCCCCGTTTTCCTCCACACGGAAAGTCTGTTCAAAGACATGTTCACCATTGTCATTGATGTACTGGCGGTTGAGCAGTTTCAGGTTCATGTCCTCCTGGCTATTGCCAAGCCCGGCATAAGCCACCACGTTGTAAGGAGAGTAAAACGCCCAATCACAGGAAGTCTTGAACGAGAACCGGTATACATGGTCAACATCCCATCTCATTGGTGGTGTGACAAGGAAATCGCTGGTAGACCTTGAGGAAGCCCCGTAAAGCCAAGCCTTGCCAAACAGCGTGTTGAAGGTCCATGTAGAGCCGTCCATATCCACGTCGATGAAAGTGAAAAGACTGTTGGCAGCCTCATCGGTCATATCAGGCCGGTAAGGCAAGTCGACAGCTTCGCCCACCACTATATGGTTGCTACGGGTCGCCTCGCTCGTAAGTTTTCCATTGTTAGCCTCCACCGTATAATAGACCGCCTTCATCGACTCAGAGGCATACGCCTCGGAGAAAGACGTTGCGGCGAGATGTTCCGCCACGACCACATTGTCGGGATAGCGTGTCACCGTGTATGTGAGCGCATCGGGATTCAGTTCTCCATTATGGAGTCCAGAATCGGGAGCTGTCCAAGACAGCCGCATGACACCGTCGGCATAAGATAGTGCGACATCCTGCGGCGGTGTGGGCACATCCGGTCCCTCCCATGGTGATATGGACGAAAGGCTGTAAAGCCCCACAATCTCCTCGTTTCCGCTGAAACGCGACACAAGCGAGGCCTGGCCCGACGACATGTCCACCTCATAGAGTCCCCTCTCTCCGGCATCGGTAGTAGCGGCCCAGTAAAGTTTGCATGTAGTCCAATCGTAAGTGGCGCTCTGCATGGTGCGTTTGGGAGTCAGTCCGGTGGGGCCTACTTCAGTGATCGATGCGTCATCGGAGTTGATTCGAAATAGGATTCCCTTTGTTGAGATGCCATATATAATACCGTTGGCATCAATGGCGATGGCGACAAAAGCTTTTGAGAGATAACCTACCATAGAGCTCTTTTGGTTTTCGAAATCGAATTTTCTCAGTTCAATTCCGCCGTCACACAATCCGTAGACGGTGTTGGTGGTCGGATCAACGCTCATATCAATGGCATACCAGTCGGCCGACAATTCTATTTCATCGGTTTGTTCCCACGTTTCCACATCATACACATAATAGGTAACCGATTTTATCCCCAGTTCGTTTTCTTTCTCATTCACTTTCATGATGTAGTAACGGCCATTGAGATAGACGGCAGTCCCTTCGGTATGAAACAGAGGGTCGCCATACACTTTAGAGAGAGATGTGTTTTTCTGTACTGGTATGGCATAGACGCCATACTCACCCCCTTCTTCCCAGAGGTCGGAACTTATTACCGTGCCGTAAAGTGTTGTCCTGGCCACTTTGCGTTGCTGGGCTTCTGCCATAGAAGGCAGGAAGAGCGCCGCAATCAGGCATAGCAAGGAAGATGTAAAAAGTTTTTTCATGGGAAGTTATATTACAACAGTTTATACATTATTTAGGATGAACAAAGATAAGAATATTCAAAGAATAAAAAAAAGAAAAGACGAGCAAAATAGTGTTCCCTCAAAAGAAAAGTGAAATTCTTTATCTGACTGGCATATAATTCCCCAAATTTTATCTAAATTTGTACCCTGAAAATAAAAAATAGGAAAATGGTAATTTCAGTTGACTTTGACGGGACGGTTGTGGAGCACAAATACCCGGAAATTGGCGAGGAGATACCTCATGCCACAGAGACGCTCCGTAAACTGATGGAAGACGGACACAAACTGGTGATGTGGACCGTTCGCGAGGGTCCGCTGCTGGACGAGGCAGTGGAATGGTGCCGTGCGCGCGGCGTGGAGTTCAGCGCCATCAACGAGACGCTGCGTGCCGACACCAACGAGCACAGTCACAACACCCGCAAGATAGACGCCGACATCTATATCGACGACTGCAATATCGGCGGCCGCTTCGACTGGGAGACGGTATACCGTATGATACACGAGAACCTCTCTTATTATACACTTATACGTGAGGCGAAGCGCGAGGCGCAGAAGCAGGCTCAGGAACCGGTGAAAAAGAAAAAGCGCTGGTTCGGTTTTTAAGGGCTTGATTTTGGAGTCGCTCTTCGGGCGAGAAATTAATCAAAAAGACTTATTGGGTGCGCCAGGTGG
>CAMJJD010000087.1 GCA_946406015.1 uncultured Bacteroidales bacterium
TTTCTGTGCCGGGCGGTCGCCGACTTTGACCAGATAGACGCCCGCTGGCAATGCTTCATTGCGTATACTGCGGCCTGTAGTGTCGTAGATGCGGACGGTCTCGGCCACGGCGCCCTCGACGATGATATGCCCGCGGGCAGAATAGACGCGAATACCGTCCTCAACCGGGTCGACAATTCCCATGCTGCAGTCTTCAATGTATTTGTCGGCGAACTGCCCCCAGTAGCTGTCGGCCAGCCAGGCATCGAGATTGCCACAGATGGCGATGGTGTCTATGCGGCCAATCATATAGAGGGGGCCATCTCCTTTGATGGCAGGAGGCAAGCCGCCAGTGAAGCGTATCTTCTGGAGGTTGGCACTCTCGAAAACAGCGGTACCCAGGGTGTCTATTTGTCCGTGGAAGGTCACCGAGCGCAGACCGTTGTTGCATGCACCAAATGCACAATTGCCAATCTTCTTCAGCGATGCCGGAAGGCTGAGTGTCGTGATGTGGGTGCCGCTCATTTGCGACATTGCCCAGAAGGCATAGTCGCCTATCTCCTCGACGTCGTCATTCCAGGTGACGGAGTTGAGCTTGATGCACGAGTTGAAGGCTTCCTTGGGGATGACACGCAGCGAGTCGGGAATGACGATAGAGGTCAACGCATAGCAATGCTCGAACGCACCCTGCCCCATAGAGAGCAGCGTCTGAGGCATTGTGACGGTGGTCAATCTGTCGTTTTCGGAAAAAGCTTTCCGTCCTATAGCCTTCATATGTGCCGGCAGCGTGATATTGGTAATCTGGCAGCCGTTGAAGCAGTTGTCGAGGATGTCGGTCACCGTTTCAGGAATGGTGATGGTCCGCACCCAGGTGTTGTTCTCAAAGCCACCGAGGACTTTCACATTGGGGTTGAGCGTCACGGTAGTTCCCGACTTGTGGCACGAGACGAGGGTGTCGTAGCCGCTGCTGTAAAGCATAAGGCCATCCATCACATAATGCGTGTTGCCTTCAGCAATCGAAAGGCTATTCATCTGCGGGCAGTAAGAGAAGGGACAGATGCCGATGGAGGTCACGGTGGAAGGAATGACGATGTTATTAACAGCCGAGCAGCAGTTGAAAGCAAAGTCGCCGATGGTGGTCAATCCCTCGGGGAGCGTCACCGAGGTGATATGGCTACAGAAACCAAAGGCCATATTGCCCAAATGGCGTACAAACGTAGGTACCGCAACTGCACCTGTCTCCCCGCTGGGTACGATGCAGAGCGTCAGGCTGTCCTTGCTGTAGAGCCAGCCGTCTATAGATCGGTAGCGGGGATTGTTCTCGTCCACGGTGATGGAAATGAGATTGCGAGCCCAGAAGGCGCATTCGTCATACGATTCGAATGCGGCCGGCAGATGTAGCGACGAGATGCTGGAATAGAGGAAGGCGTGGTCACCGATGGTGCGCAGCGAATCGGGCAACTGCAGCGTGGTGAAGGTGCAGTTGTAGAAGCAGTACGACCCGATGGTGCGGATTGTCGGCGGAAGGGTGAGGCTGGTGAGGGTGGTGCAACTCTCGAAAGCCGACTCAGCCAATGCCGTCACTGTGTAGGAGACGCCTCCATATTCCACCGTCTGCGGGATGGCTATAGCACCACTGTAGGGGGTGTTTTGCAGATAGTATTTCGGCAGCACCTCGACAGTCTGCTCTGAGGTGATGCCATAGACGATTCCGTCCGATTCAAAGTATTGTGCCGACACGGCTCCCGGAAGACAAAGCACTGCGAGAAGTGCCAGAAGGAATCTTATCTGTTTCATCATTGTGGATATTAAGGGGTTCACACTAATATAATACCCACTTTTCGGGCCAAATCTGACATAAGGGTATAAAAAAAACATCCCCGACGGGATGTTTTTTTGAGTGTTTACTTCATTACGACGGCTTTTCGAGCCGTACTGTTGTCGGTCTCGTTGGAGCGACAGAATTGCAGCGTACCACCGATGGGGATGTCGGTGCCGTAGATTTGTGTACTGTATTCAAGGGTGAGGATGTCGGTGGCAGGGTCGTAGGTGAAAGGATGTTGTGTGCCGTTAATAGAGACGGAACCAGTGTGCGACGGGCTGTCGTAATGCCAGAACAGCGACACGCCCATACAGGTGCCATTAGCGCAATAGTTCACCTGGCCGCCCCAGCCGTATTCCCAGAAGTCGAGGCCCCATTGCACGGGCATCAGCGTGTCGCCCGACGGCAACTGCTGCTCGGCCGTCCAGCTGGTGTTCACGGGGAAGGCAGGAATCTCCTGACCAAGAGGGCGGAGGACGGTGTTGCCGCCAAGGAGGGTCGACATGTTTCCGCTGCCGACCTGCATGTTGATTTCCATGCTAATGGTTTGCGACGCCGAGTCGTACACAAACGGGATCGGGTTATGACCGTCGGGCGTGACGATGCCGTCGGTGCCGTCGAAAGTGTAATGGAACGGCCCGACCTCCGTAGGCTGTGGATTGGCAGCGAAAACACAGTCGAGGTGGTACTCGCCGGTGCTGTCGGTGAGGAAGTCGAAGCGCCAAGTGAAGGTGAGAGGATAGTTTTGGAAATCGCCGTCGAAGCCGCCGACCCACGAGGTGCCGGCCAGCGATGCTGTAGCTGTCGGTTGAAGTTGAGGCTCCGGCGTAGGCTCTTGTTTGGTGCAAGCGGCGAGAAGCAGGAAGGCCGCCGTCAAGAATGCAAATTGTTTCATTGGATTGTCGTATTAAGTATTTGATTCATCTCCTCTTCGTTGCTGTAGAAGAAAAGCCACAGGGTGAGCGCGTCGCTGTCGTCGCGCACTATATAGCCATCGTGACCATGTACGATGGCACGTTGCATTAAGTCCACCTCCTTTTGCGGACTGCCAGTATCCGTAGTGTTCGAGAAATCCAGCAGAATGCCTTGATTCCAATGTTCGCGGCGTATGATTGAAAAAGAGGTGTCTTTCAGCACGTTCACTGGCGCATTTGACAGAATATTCCCGAGGATGACGCTGTCGTCGCCCAATAGGCTATTGAGCGTTTGAAGGTTGTCACCGTCGACGCTGCGCACTTTGCCTATTGTCAGGCTCGAGACCCGTGTGCTGTCCAACGCGGCAGCATCTACACTTTTTCCGACGCCGAACTCCTCACATAGCCGCAGCCAGCCCTCGGCATCCTGCGCCTGGAGCATGACGGCGTTGTAGCCACGGTAGTCGCCAATCATGGCCACGGTGAGGTCCTTGCGGTCGGCATATTGCTGGTAGACCTCCTTGGCCGCCGAGGTGGCTTCGGGCATTTCGGCCTCACGCTGGCAAGCCACTAACAATAAGATAAATAGTGGGAGTAAGTGTCGTTTCATCTTATCATGGTTTTAAAGGTTTCCAAAGTGCCTTCGGGCGAGCAGCCATTGTTGCAGGCGAAATAGAGGTGCTGTCCGTCAATGACGACGCGGGCAATGTCGCCGTTGGCTCGATCATCTATATTCAAAGGTATCAGAATTGCCGCGAGGCAAGCAGCAGCGGCCACCGAAGGCCAGAGCCATTTGGTACGCAGGCGCTTCGTCGGCGGTTCGTTCGGGATAACCTTCTCGCTCCACACCACGCTGCGTATCACCCTGTCCAATTCCACATCGCTATAGGGGCATCGAGCGTTCTTCAGCTCGTCGCCGTATCGTTTCAGTTGCTTGTCAAAATCTCTCATCGTTATTTCTGGTTATAAAGTTTACGTAACTTGCGAAGGGCACGGCTCAGCCGCATGCTCACCGCCGCGATGCTCAATCCTGTGATGCCGGACACCTCCTTGTAGCCGAAACCCTGTACGTGGGCCTTGACGATGGTGCGGTCGGGTTCCGGCATGGCCTCAATCAGTTCCACAAGGTCACGGTAGTCGTCGTCGCGGTAGCTGGGGTCGTGCCGTTCGGGTGGCAGTGCTGTGGGCTGGTTCCCTTTTTTCCGTGCCAGCGAGTTCATGGTGTTCACCGCCACGCGGTAGACCCAGGTGCTTTCCGAGCTGCGCCGGTCGAATGCCCCGTAGCCCTGCCACAGGTCGCACAGCACCTCGTGGAAAGAGTCCTCTGTCGTCCACGCCGCACTCAGCTTGTAGCTGCTGCACACCCGCCATATCAAGTCCCGTTGGCGGTGTATCAGTTCCCTGAATCTCTTTTCATCGTGTTCCATCATATCCTATTAGACGCTGCGACGAGCCATTTCACAACACGGGACACAAAAAAAAGCATCCCCGATGACTCAGGGATGCCTTTTTGTCTATTTATCAAGTGTAACTTATTCAGCGACGACCTCGAGGTTGAGCTCAGCCTTGATCTCCTTGTAGACGTTGACCTTGGCGGTGTAGTTGCCGACGGTCTTGATGGTCTCGACGACGATGTCCTTGCGGTCCACATCGTAGTTGTGCTGCTCCTTGAGGGCCTCGGCAACCATGATGTTGTTGACACCACCGAAGAGCTGTCCGTTCTCACCGACCTTGACGATGAGCTTCACGGTCTTGCCGTTGAGGGCGGCCTGCTGGGTCTCGGCGTTCTTGCGGAGGGCTTCCTCCTTGTGGGCGCGCTGGCGCAGGTTCTCGGCGTGGATCTTCTTGTTCACGGGAGTGGCGATGATGGCCATTCCTTTGGGAAGAAGATAGTTGTTGGCATAGCCGTTCTTCACTTTGACGATTTCGTCCTTGTAGCCGAGGTTGGCCACATCCTGTTTCAGTATGATTTCCATCTATCTTTCCTCCTTATTACTATTTGAGACAATCGGCGACGTAGGGCATCAGGGCGATGTGACGGGCGCGCTTGATGGCCTGCGAGACCTTCTTCTGGTACTTGTTCGAGGTGCCGGTGATGCGACGGGGCAGAATCTTGCCCTGCTCGTTGACGAACTTCAGCAGGAAGTCGGCATCCTTGTAGTCAATATATTTAATACCGAGCTTTTTGAAGCGGCAGTATTTCTTACGCTGGGTCTCCACGGCGATGGGAGTCAGATATTTGATTTCGCTTTCGTTAGCCATAGTGATTTCTACTTTACTACTTTACTACTTTTACTACTTTACTACTTGCATTATGCCTCGGCAGGGGCTTCGACGGTTGCAGCGGCCTCAGCCTTTTTGGCGCGCTTCTTCTCGTTATAGGCCACGGCGTGCTTGTCGAGGCTGACGGTGAGGAAGCGGAGCAGGCGCTCGT
>CAMJJD010000088.1 GCA_946406015.1 uncultured Bacteroidales bacterium
GATTCTTAATTTTTAATTATTAATTCTTAATTTCTAATTCTTGTCCTTTCACTCCTTCTCACCTCTTGATTCTTAATTTTTAATTATTAATTCTTAATTTCTAATTCTTGTCCTTTCACTCCTTCTCACCTCTTGATTCTTAATTTTTAATTATTAATTCTTAATTTCTAATTCTTGTCCTTTCACTCCTTCTCACCTCTTGATTCTTAATTCTTAATTTTTAATTCTTAATTTTTATTTAACACTTCAGTTCTTTTTCCAGTTCTTCCACGTCGTCGAAGTGCGACCGTACTCCGTTGACCTCCTGATATTTCTCATGCCCCTTGCCAGCCACCAGCACAATGTCGCCCTCTCTGGCCATCAGGCAGGCGGTGCGTATTGCCTGACGGCGGTCTGTGATGCGTACCACATGACTCAGCTGCTCAGCAGTAAGGCCGGCCTCCATCTCGTCGAGAATAGCATCAGGGTTCTCTGTACGCGGATTGTCCGAAGTGAGCACCACCTTGTCACTCCCCTCGGCGGCTATCTTGGCCATCTCGGGACGCTTGGTGCGGTCGCGGTCGCCACCGCAACCCACTACGGTAATCAGCTGTTGCGTCGGGCGACGTATGCCGTCGATAGTCCCGATGACGTTCTGCAACGCATCGGGGGTGTGGGCATAGTCCACGATGGCAAACACTCCCCGGCTACCACTGACATATTGGAACCTTCCCGGAGCCGCCTCCAACGTGCTCAAAAGGCGGAGTGCCTCGTCTTTCGGGGTGCCGCACAGCACAGCGGCTGCATAGATAGCGGTGAGGTTGTAGGCGTTGAAGCGACCCACGAGGCGGCACCAAAGTTCACGTCCATTGATTTCAAGATGCATTCCCTCAAAGGTGCTCTCCAGCAGGCGGCAGTGGAAGTCGGCCGTGTGCTGCAGGGCGTAGGTGTGCACCTCGGCGCGGGTGTTCTGCACCATCACACGCCCGTTCCTATCGTCCACATTCACCAGTGCCCATGCTTCTTTGGGCAACCCATCGAAGAATCCCTTTTTCGCGGCGATATAGTTGGCCATGGTCTTGTGGAAGTCAAGGTGGTCGTGCGTGATGTTGCTGAATATGCCGCCGGCGAACCGCACTCCTGCCACACGATGTTGTACCACAGCGTGGCTGCTCACCTCCATGAAGCAGTAGTCGCATCCGGCGTCGACCATGCGACGCAACAGCTGGTTCAGCTCCAGCGCATCAGGGGTGGTGTGTCCGGTAGGCAGCTCCTCTTCGTCAATTTTGTTGACGATGGTTGACACAAGCCCCACATGGTGTCCCATCATACGGAACATCCGGTGCAATAACGTGACCGTAGTCGTCTTGCCATTGGTGCCTGTGATTCCTATCAGCTTCAGCTTTTCCGACGGATGGCCGTAGAAATTGGCCGCCATCAGCCCCAGCGCCAGACTGCTGTCAGACACTTTTATATAGGTGACTGGGTGACTGGGTGACTGAGGGGAGGGAAGTTCCTCGCACACCACAGCCACTGCACCCTGGCCAATCACGGCGGGGATGAAGCTGTGTCCGTCGACCTTCGTGCCACGCTGGGCGACAAAGAGGGATCCGGGACCCACCTTCCGCGAGTCGAACTGCAGGTCGTTCACCTCCACGTCGACCGCACCCGTCACCGTAGCCTCTATTCCTTTTATTATATCTTTCAGTTTCATTGATGTCTTCTTCCTTTCTTTTTTTACTTCAACGTCAACACCACCGTGGCGCCCTGTTTGGCCGCACTGCCGGCGCGGGGTTGCTGGCTCACCACCTTTCCGTAGCCGCCGACCCGAGTTCTGTATCCCATCGACTGCAGCAGCTCGACGGCGTCCTTGGCCGTCATACCGTGGCAATCGGGCACCTGCCCTTCGACGGGGAGATAAGGCACATACTGACCCACCGTACTGTCGGTTCCTTCGCGGTACACCACCCAACGGCTGACCGAGTCGGACGAGGGGAAGGGCTGACGGAGAGACTTGTAGAGCCGGCGCAACTCGCTTTGGCCGCCCCGTGCCACCACGGGACGCTGGGCTGCTTTGGAACTGTCCACCTCCAGCTGGGGCCATGCTGTCCGCACGCCTCCCTCGCTGAGCCGCTTGTCCACCGCCACCACACAGTCGCTGATGGCTTTGAACACCTCGGCCGCCTGACGCCCATAGTAGGGGATGCGTTCCAGCACCACTAGGCAGGTGTAACGCGGGTTCTCCGACGGGAAGAATCCGCAGAACGAGGCGTTGTAGCTGTGGCGGTTGGCGTAGTTGTTGACGGCGGTACCGGTTTTGCCGGCAATTCCGTAGGTGTTGTTCTTGATATTGTTGCCCGTGCCGTGTTCCACGACGCCCTCCAACATAGTGCGCATCATCATGGCGCTCTCGCGGCTGCACATACGTGGATTGAGCACGATTGGCTTATTCTCCACCAGGCGGCCACCATCCATCACTCCTTTGCAGAACTGCGGCTTCACCATGCGGCCCTCAGCTCCCAAACCGTTGTAGAAAGTGATGAGCTGCAAAGCCGAGATACGCGTCGAGTAGCCGTAGCAGAAGTTGAGGAAGTCGCGGTTCGAAGCGTGCAGATTATTAATATATGTATTGTATTCTTTGGCTTTCACGTCCGGGTTCATCTTGCCGTAGGGGAACATCCGCTCCACCAGCATCCGCAGCGTGTCGCGCCGGTCGGCATACAGACGCCATCCCAAGTCGCTCATACCCACGTTCGACGACTGCTCAATCACCTCCCGCACGTTCAGGGAGTCGCGACCCTTCAGCGTGTGGTCGTCCTTGATTTCACCATACTTGCCACCAAAGTTCTTGTAACCCGCGCAGAGCATCATCGATGTGTCAATCTTCACCGAGGGGTCGTTTAGCATGGCGGTGAGGATGATGGTCTTGAAGGTGGACCCAGGCTCATAGACGTCGCTCACTGCCACGTTACGATCCTTCACCTCCAAGTAGTCGTGCACCGAGGTGTCCACTGCCAGGTTGGCGCAGGCCAGCACATAGCCCGTC
This sequence comes from uncultured Bacteroidales bacterium, assembly GCA_946406015.1. GTDB lineage: Bacteria > Bacteroidota > Bacteroidia > Bacteroidales > P3 > Colimorpha. The sequence continues at coordinate 3,026 of CAMJJD010000088.1, forward strand.
TGCATCTCCATAAGGATGGCGCAACCGGCCGACCCGCCAAAACGGCGCAGCGCCTGACGGAGCGAACTCTCGGCAATATCCTGATAGCGAGTATCGATGCTAGACACGATATCGCGTCCGTCTACCTTAGCCCGTAGCATGATAGTATCCACACGATCCAGATCGGTACGCACCGGCACCACGCTCCCCGATGCCGGAACCCGGTCGGGCAGCCAGATACCCTTCGTCAGGCGGCGGCAGCGGAACTGACCGTCCTGACCTCGCAATATGCTGTCGTAGGCTCCCTCCAGGCCTGTGTAGGTCTCGCTCTCGCGCTCGTTCTGGAAACCGATGGTATTCTTCGCCATATTTCCATAGATGTGGGCGCGCTCTTGACGGACGACACTCTGCCCGTCGACCTGACGCACCACGCCGGGCTTCCAGCCGGGCAGGCGTGTGATTTCCAGCCACACCGAGTATGGCACGTGGCGTTCCACCAGAAAACAACGGCGCGGACGCTCTTTCTGCCGTTCGGCAAGGATACGGCCACTGTAGTAGGCCGAATCGTGCAGCGGCATTGCGTCAGCAAGCAGACGGCAGAGGCTGTCGAGGTAGCGGGTGAAGCAGCTGTCCGTGATGGGGCCCGTCTCTAACGGCCGACCCAGGCGGTCGTATTTGGGATGCCCGTGTTCGTCCAGCTCGGCGGCATTGTACAGGTCCAGGTACAGGTCACACTCCGTCACCGTGGTGGCCAATATCTTGCCGTCACTCGAGTAGATAACGCCTCGACGCGCCGGGTCTGTGCGCACATCGGCCTCACGTCGTTCCCCACGCACTCGCCACTCATCGCCGTCCACCCACTGTATCTTGACCATACCGCTCACAATGGCAGCACCCACCCCCAATGTCAGCAGCAGGTACAGCGCCGTCATCCCGCGCGTCATTCGTCTATCTTTCTTGTCTTCTTTCACTACTTAACTACTTTAACTACTTAACTTCTCTAACTACTAACCTATATCTCATACGGCGGACCACTGGTGATGCCCACGCCTGTTTCCTTCAGCTCCTCCGCAATCTGGGAAATCTTCACACTCTGCTGGTACTGCTTTTGCATCTGTATACGGTGTTCACGCAAGTAGTTGATGCGTTCCTCCGTGGCGGCCTTCTCGCGACTCAGGCTCTCCACACGGTAGCGGTTGCCCACAATCAGCAACAGGTAGAACAAGCACAGCAGCACCAACGGTATTTGTTTCAGCACCAAAGCGTTGCCCAGCACGTCGCCTCCCAGCACCTTGCCCACACCCCGCGCTGCGCGGTCGCCCTTGTGTGAAGTTGAAGAGCGGAGGGCGGAGGTCAGCGATGCACTCTTCCGACTTTCGATGTCAGAACTCCGACCGTCGACTTCCGGACTCTGAGTTTCGACCTCCGGACTTTCCAGTCCCTCTTCCACCACCTTGTCTCTGAACTTATTTCCCATTCTTATTGTAATGGTTAACGGTTAATGATTAATGATAAATGTATAATGTATAATGTATAGTGTATAGTGTTTAGTGAGTAATGGTTAATGATTAATGAATGTTTGATTGCTTGATTGCTTGAGTCTTCGAGTCTTCAATTTTCAATTCTCTTTTACTTCTTTATTATTCTACCACTTTACTTCTTTTTTGTAGTTAAGTAGACAGGAGATAAGGAGATAAGACAAATGTGTTAATGCTTGAATGTGTTAAAGGTTAATGTTTAATGATTGATGTTTGATTTTTGATTTTTTTGGGGAGTTAAAGAAGTTAAAGAAGTTAGAGAAGTTGTCGACCGAGCCGACGGCATACCAAAAGACAAATGTTTTGGTCGACCACGTTGCATGCATTGCTATTGTACTTTACTACTTTACTACTTTTTTACTCCTCCTGTAGTTAAGGAGACAGGAGATAAGGAGATAAGACAAATGCTTCGGTCTACCTTTACTTCTTTACTACTTTTCTACTTTATTTCTTTTTTGTAGTTAAGGAGACAGGAGATAAGGAGATAAGACAAAT
>CAMJJD010000089.1 GCA_946406015.1 uncultured Bacteroidales bacterium
CCCGACACGGGCTTCGACAGCATCGGCGAGTTCAACACCGCCCGCGCCATGTCGAAGTTCCTCAACAACCTCAACATGAAGGGCAAGCTCACGCGTACCATATTATATACGCTGAACCCCTGCGCCAACGAGGTCATCGCCACGATGCTCGGCAACTTCCAGGGCGGCGAGCCCGGCAAGATTCAGTTCGGCTCGGGCTGGTGGTTCAACGACCAGATGGACGGCATGATCCGCCAGATGAACGCCCTCTCGGTGCTCGGCCTGCTCTCGCGCTTCGTGGGCATGCTCACCGACAGCCGCTCGTTCCTCAGCTATCCGCGCCACGAGTATTTCCGCCGCATCCTGTGCAACCTGCTTGGCAATGACGTGGAGAAGGGCCTCCTGCCCGACGACCGCGAGCTGCTGGGTCGCATGGTCGAGGACATCTCGTACAACAACGCCCGCCGCTACTTCAAGTTCTACTAATCAGAACTTTTCCTGTTTTGAGGGAATAAGTCAAAGAGCGCTTGCCATGAAAGTGGACTTAGCGCTCTTTTTTTATCATGACAATTTGACTTTTGCCTTTCCCGATTGTATAATAGATAGACAAGCGAATCGATGACAAACGAAGAGAGCCAGATACTGTCACGCTGCAAGGATGGTGACAAGACCGCGTTCCGATGGGTGGTAGAGACCTATCAGCGCCGCGCGTTCTCACTGGCTCTGAAGATGCTGGCCAACGAAGAGGAGGCCAAGGACGTGGTGCAGGAGGCGTTCATCCGCGTGTGGCAGGAGTTCGACGGGTACGATATGCAGCGGCCGTTCTCCACATGGCTCTACACCATCGTCTCACGCCTCTGCCTGAACAGGCTGAAGCGGGCGCAGATTATCCGCTCGTCGCCACTCGACGAACAGACCCTGCACCGCTATGCCACCGACGCCGACAGCCACCGCACACTTGAGAATCGGGAATGGATCTCGATAGTGCGACTCCTGGCCGAGGGACTGAGCACCAAGCAACGGCTCGTCTTCACGCTCAGTCAGCTGGAAGGCTTGCCATCAGCCGAGGTTGAACAGATAACGGGGCTGAGTGCCCTGCAGGTAAAGAGCAATCTCTACGTGGCGCGGCAGACCATTCGCAAACGTTTAAAGGAATTAGGATATGACTAAGATTGACGACATACTCGACCGACTGCAACACGAACAGCCTGTGATTGATGCACCCGAAGAACTGACGGAGCGCATCATGAACAGCCTGCCCGAGCGAGGTGCAAAGGCTGATAAAGCCCGCACGGTGAGACTCTGGTGGCGCTGGGCGGCTGCCGCCTGTCTCTTGGCGCTCGTTGGGGTAGGGGGAGCGTTGCTTTTCCCGAACGAGGAGGTTGCCACTCAGCCTGTAGCCTTGCAGCAGGAGAAGCCCAAGGTGGAGACTGCAGATACCGTGAGCAAGAACAATACTGAAGAAAAGACGTACATAGCCGAAGCACAAACCGCTGAAAGCCCCAAGACGAAACGCGCTGAGCCAAAGGCAGAAATGGAACAAAGCGTTGCGGAAGAGAACACTGTGGCCGCCGAGCCGCAGCCGATTCCCGTCCTTGACAGTAACCTGCACTACGCATCGCTTGAAGTAGCGGATAGCGTCTATCAGGCTCCCAGCCGCATGGAGGAGTTTATTGCCAAGCTGGCCGAATATAATAAGGTGAAGGCCGTGCCGCTCAACTGTTCCTCGGATAAAGGCCCCGACAGCACCATCGTCAGTACGGCCTACGTCTTTGAAGACAAGGAAGAACTCGACCTCTTCGGCCGACTGCTGCAGGCCGCCTGCTGGTACGACTCGAAGACGCCGGGCTATCTGCTGAACTTCTCGCACCAGCAGTTCGTGTTCTGTCTCGAGGACTTGCACAAAGGAGAAAAGTATCTCTGGATAGCAGAGCGCCTCGGTGGCAATTACATTCTGCTCTTCAGTACACATTCGCCGAAACAGACTGTCGTCTCTTCGGCTTGCTTCCAAGATTATCGCGAACAGCTGACGCATAAAGGTATCAACATGTTAAACTTCTAAAAAAACAAGAACAATATGAAAAAGCGAATGACTATTGTCGGCCTCATGGCAATGATGGCTCTTGCCTCGCAGGCACAAGCAATTGGTATCTGGACTTCTAATCATCAGTCCGCCAACTCTGGCGTGAAAGAGTATGCTAAGGGCTTGGGCAATTTCTTTGCTCGCCCGGAAGTCAAAACCGAAAAGAAGAAGACCACGGCCGTGTGGCATGGGACGAATATGGACTGGGTGAAGGACTATTGCGAGGTAAAGGACGTTGCTATAGAGAAAGATTATTTGAAATATTTCCCGGAGATGGCTGGTGCGTTGAAAGACCTGTCCTTGGTCCCGCTAAGCTGGCGACTGACGGAAGAGAACAATGAGGCCGTGCTGCATTGCTATTTCCCCATGCCAGCCGACGAAGTGAGCAACCTGTTTCTTGCCTCAGAGGAGACGAGTCTTGTGGACCAGGAGACGGGGGTGCAATATCGCATTCGCCGTACGGAACCAGATACTTATAACAAGCACTTCACTGTAAGGGCGAAGAAGGGCGACGTGCTCGACCTGAAGATATTCTTCGCGCCGCTGCCTGAAACAACCAAGGATATAAGAATCTATGGCGTTTCGTGCTGGAATATGATGGGGACGCCTGTAAGAATAGGCAATCAGTTCTACGGAACAGCCCAGTATTACGATAGCACTCCGCAGTTCCACAAGCCTCGCTTGCTTAGAGAGCACCTTAACGTGGACAAGCCTTACGACCGCCAGAACTGGGACACGTGGAAGGTGATGACTGATGCTCACCTGATCAAGCCGTTAAACAATGGCACGAAGGCACTATGGCGCACCCCGGAGGCCACCTATCTTGCTATTGGCTGCGAACAGAACTGGACGCGCGAGTATTTTGTATTCGAGCATGACACCAAACTCATTGACGAGACGGGACACCAGTACAAACTCCGCGAGGTACAGGGAATTCCCATGGATGAGCTGTTCTTTATGGAGGGTATGGCTGGCGACTATATCGCCTACGTGCTGGTATTCGACCCAATACCCCTGGACCTGACGAAGATTACCTATATCGAACCAGCCGGCGAGCCTTTCAATGCCTGGGGTGCCAACTGGTCGGGCAGTGTGCTCACCCTCGATATCAAGCAGCTCCGCGACAACCAAAAGCTGTTTGAGTATCATCCAAGGGTTGTCGTTAAATAGACTTTTTTAGATTTTTAATTGGTTAAATAATCCTCCCGGGAATCAGACACGGAGCGCAGTGATGCGTTCCGTGTCTTCGAGTTCCGTAAAGCCCTACTGTCACTTATGTATAAAATTAGGTGCCGAGCCCGAGTTCCTTATAAGCCGACCCCAAGCCCCGTCTATGCGGAGCATGGGGTCGGCATATAAGGGGCGGCAGGCACGAACGGCGATAGTGCCGCTTTACTCCCGGTTTGGCGGCGGGTTACTCCCTGTTTGGCGGCGGGTTACTTCCGCGTAACAATGATGTTTCTTCGAAAAAAGTGGCGGCTTTTGCTTTGGATGTCGGGAAAAAATAGTAATTTTGCAGCCGAAAGCAACACAAACAGTTTATTATTTTATGTGCGGAATAGTAGGATATATCGGAAAGAAAGATGCCTTCCCCATCCTGATAAAAGGACTGCGCCGGCTCGAGTATCGTGGTTACGACTCGGCAGGCGTGGCGCTTATCAACGGCGAGGGCGAGTTGAATGTCTATAAGTCGAAGGGCAAGGTTGACAACCTCTGCGAGTATTGCGCCGACAAGAACGTCAGCGGCACCGTCGGCATTGCCCACACCCGCTGGGCTACCCACGGCGAGCCGTCGAGCCGCAATGCGCACCCCCATTATTCGGAGTCGCGCAACCTGGCCATCATCCACAACGGCATCATCGAGAACTACGCCGACCTGAAGCAGAAGCTGCAGCAGAAAGGCGTAAAATTCGTGAGTGACACCGACACCGAGGTGCTCGTCCAGCTCATCGAGTATGTCAAGGAGCACAAGCGCACCGACCTGCTGACGGCGGTGCAGGTGGCGCTCCGCCAGGTGATTGGTGCCTATGCCATCGCCGTGCTCGACAAGCGCGACCCCGACCAGATCATTGCCGCCCGCAAGCAGAGCCCGCTGGTGGTGGGCATCGGCGACGACGAGTTCTTCCTTGGCTCCGACGCCAGTCCCATCGTCGAGTACACCGACAAGGTGGTCTATCTCGAGGACGGCAACATCGCCGTCATACGCCGCGACCAGCAGCTGAAGGTTGTGAGCATCCTGAACGAGGCGCAGGAGCTGAAGGTGAAGACCGTCGACATCGACCTGGGGCAGATTGAGAAGGGCGGCTATCCGCACTTCATGCTCAAGGAAATCTTTGAACAGCCCGAGTGCCTGACCAACTGCATGCGCGGCCGCGTGAACATCGAGGCCGACCACGTGACGCTCTCGGCTCTCATCGACCACCGCCGCCAGCTGCTCTCGGCCAAGCGCGTGGTCATCGTGGCCTGCGGCACGTCGTGGCATGCCGGACTCATCGGCAAGCAGATCATCGAGTCGCTCTGCCGCGTTCCCGTCGAGGTGGAGTACGCCTCCGAGTTCCGCTACCGCAATCCTGTGGTGTCGAAGGACGACGTTGTCGTGGCCATCTCGCAAAGCGGTGAGACGGCCGACACCCTCGCTGCCGTACAGCTGGCCAAGGAGAAAGGCGCCTTCATCTACGGCGTCTGCAACGCCATCGGCTCAAGTATTCCCCGTGCTACCGATACGGGTACCTACATCCACGTGGGTCC
>CAMJJD010000090.1 GCA_946406015.1 uncultured Bacteroidales bacterium
CCAGAGCGACATCTTCCGCATCCAGGCCATCATCAGCCGCACCTGGGCCCTGCGCAACATGAAAAAACATGCCGCCGACGGCTACAACTTCTGCGACTACGTCCATTGCCAGGCCTACCAGAACCGCTGCATACGGCCCGACATCATGATGGGGGCCATACAGAGCAGCGGCGAGACGCTGGTCGACAGCCTCGGCTCGCTCATCGAAACGCCCTTCCACTCCAACTCCGGCGGCCAGACCGCCAACTCGGAGGATGTCTGGAAGGCCGCCCTCCCCTACCTCCGCTCCGTGCCCGACACCTTCTCCTACCGCATGCGCCAGAGCGACTGGGTGAAGACCATCAGCATCGACCGCTGGCTCGATTACTTCGGGAAGAAGCACAAAATCAACACCGCCGACAGCGCTCTCCGCGACAGCCTGCTGCACTTCCAGCAGGAGACTCGCAAGGCACGCCTGCTCGGCATCCCCCTCACACGTATCCGTACCGACTTCCAGCTCAAGTCGACCTTCTTCAGCGTCAGCGTCGACAGCGTCACCCGGTCGGTCATCCTCCACGGCCACGGTTACGGCCACGGCGTGGGGCTCAGCCAGGAGGGCACCATCCGCATGGTGGGCCTCGGCTACAGCTACGACAGCATCCTCCGCCACTACTACACCGGCGCCGTCCTCCACCACGACCCCTCCGCCAACCGCAGCTATGTGGAGCGCTATGCCGGTCAGCTGGCCCAAATCATCGAAGAAGACAAGAACAAGAAAACCCAGACCCGCTCCAAGAAAGACGATTGGCTGGGGCGCCTCTTCCGCCTCCGCGACCGCGAGGCACGTGAAGAAATATACATCGAATCCGAACAAGACAACGAAAAGGATTGGCAATACGCTTGGTAATGAAGAATTAAAAAATTAAAAAATAAGAATTAGAAATAGATATAGTTATGATGAATAAGATAAAAGCAATTGTATTCTGCGTGGGCCTAATTTTCAACTTTCAACTGTCAACTTTCAACTCGGCCCAGGCCCAAGTGAAATGGCACACCATCGAGGAGGCCGCGACGGCCAAAATCGAGGAGCGGCTCTACTTCGTCGACTTCTACACCTCCTGGTGCGGCTACTGCAAGAAGATGGACCGTGAGACCTTCAGCGACGCCACCGTGGCCAAGCTGCTCAACAAGTATTTCTATCCCGTCAAGTTCGACGCCGAAGGCTCGAACACCTTCCAGTGGCGCGGCAAGACCTACCGTCCCGTCAACCAAGGCCGCAACCGCCAGCACGAGTTCGCCCGCGGACTGCAGGGCTACCCAACCTTCGTCCTCTACAAAGCCGACGGCACCGTGCTCCAAGCCATCCCGGGATTCTACTCGGCCAAAGACTTCGCCGTCATCCTCTGGTACTTCGCCAGCGGCGACTGCGACAAGTACCCCTTCGAACGCTACCAGAAGATATTCGACAAGGAGATACGCCCAACCATGGAGAAAGCCTTAGGGAAAGGCAACCAGTAAGCCCGACATGACAAACAACTGAAAACTGAAACTGATAACTAAAACAAAATATGGGACTGTTCAGCAAGAAAACCAAAGAAGAGGAACGTGCCACTCTCGACAGCGGCCTCGCCAAGACCAAGGAGAGCTTCTTCCAGAAACTCTCACGCTCCATCCTTGGCAAATCGACCGTCGACGACGACGTGCTCGACAACCTCGAGGAAACACTCATCACCTCCGACGTGGGAGTAGAGACCACCCTCAAGGTCATCGAGAAACTCCAGGAGCGTATCCGTCGCGACAAGTATATCTCCACCTCCGAGCTCAACTCCATCCTGCGGGCCGAGATAGCCCATCTGCTCATCCACCCCGCCGTGCAGACGCAGTTCCCCGCCACCTTCGACGCTCCGCTGCCGCACACCCCCTACGTCATCCTCGTCGTAGGCGTCAACGGTGTGGGCAAGACCACCACCATCGCCAAACTGGCCTACCGCTACAAAGAGGCCGGCCGCAGCGTCGTCCTCGGCGCCGCCGACACCTTCCGCGCCGCCGCCGTCGAGCAGCTCCAGCTCTGGGCCGACCGCGTCGGCGTGCCCATCGTGCAGCAAGGCATGGGCGCCGACCCCGCCTCCGTGGCCTACGACACCCTCCAGAGTGCCCTCGCCAAACAGGCCGACGTCGTCATCATCGACACCGCCGGACGCCTCCACAACAAGGTGGGCCTCATGAACGAGCTCACCAAGATTCGCCGCGTCATGCAGAAACTCGTCCCCGACGCACCCCACGAGGTGCTCCTCGTCCTCGACGCCTCCACCGGACAGAACGCCGTCGAGCAGGCGCGCCAGTTCACCGAAGCCACCGACGTCAACGCCCTCGCCCTCACCAAACTCGACGGCACCGCCAAGGGCGGCGTCATCATCGGCATCAGCGACCAGTTCCAGGTGCCCGTCCGCTACATCGGCCTCGGCGAGAAGATGACCGACCTCCAGCTCTTCAACCCCGCCGAATTCGTCGACAGCCTCTTCAATTGATTAATATTATTCCCTATAGGAACTATAGATACTATAGGAACTATAGGCACTATAAATAAAAAGAACCCCATGCTAGAAAAGCAATACCAGGTGCTCAAGCGACAGAAGCCTTGGCGGGATGCTTACTACTATCAGAAATCCGAGGTCATCTACCAGCTGACCTACGCCTTCTGCCATCGTTTCCTGCCGGCCCATGGCGACCGCACCGTCGACCAGATGATTCAGGCTGCCCGCAGCGGCAAGCAGAACATCGTGGAAGGGACCGAAGACGGCGAGACCAGCACCGAGATGCACCTGAAATTGCTTGGCGTGGCACGCAGCTCGCTACAGGAACTACGTCAAGACTATCGCGACTACCTGATATCACGCCAACTGACCATCTGGACGGCCAGGCATCCCCGCTATGCAGCCATGCGCGACTTCTGCAAAAACCACAATCAACTGGAAGACTACCAACCTTTCTTTGAGAAATGGGACGCCGAAACGATGGCCAACACAGGCCTTACCCTCTGCCACCAGGTAGACACCATGCTCAACCGCCACCTGCGCACGCTGGAGCAGGAGTTTGTCGAGCAAGGCGGCATCAAAGAGCGCATGCATGCCGCCCGCACCGGCTACCGCCAACAGCAGGACGCCGAGCTACAGCAGCTGCGCCTTCTGGTACCGCAGCTGCAGGCCGAGATAGCCAGCCTTAAAAAGAAACTACAAGACCACGGAATAAACTATTAACTATATTTCCTATAGTCACTATAGGTACTATAGCCACTATAAAAAACACAATGAAAATCAACATCATCACCCTTGGCTGCTCCAAAAACACCGTCGACAGCGAGAACCTCGCCGCACGGCTGAAAGCACAGGGGCATACCGTCTGCTTCGACCGGCAACGCAACGACTGCGACGCCGTCATCATCAACACCTGCGGCTTCATCGGCGACGCCAAGGAGGAAAGCATCAACACCGTCCTCCAGCAGGTCGCACTACTCAAGCAATCACACAATCACACAATCAAGCAATCAAAACTCATCGTCTGCGGCTGCCTCGTGGAGCGCTACCGCGACGAACTGGCCAAAGAGATACCCGAAGTCGACGCCTGGTACGGCGTCCACGAATGGGAAAAGATAGCACAGGATTTAGGAACCAATAATTCTATAGGAACTATAGATACTATAGGCACTATAAAAAACCGCCCCCTCTCCACCCCATCCCACTACGCCTACCTCAAGATTGCCGAAGGCTGCAACCGCAGCTGCTCCTACTGCGCCATACCCCTCATCCGCGGCGCCCACCGCTCGCGCCCCATCGACGACATCGTCGCCGAGGCCAAAGCACTCGTCGCCGGCGGCGTCAAGGAGCTGATTGTCATCAGCCAGGACACCACATGGTATGGCCTCGACCTCTACCATAAGCGGGCTCTGGGCGAACTGCTCGAACGCCTCGCCACCGAAAGCGGCGCCCCCTGGATACGGCTGCACTACACCTACCCCTCCTCCTTCCCCGAGGACGCCATCGACGCCATCGCGCGCCACGCGAACATCTGCAACTACATCGACATCCCCCTGCAGCATATCAACAGCCGCATCCTCAGCTCCATGCAGCGCGGCATCGACCGCGAAGGTACCTTGCGCCTGCTCGACACCTTCCGCGCCAAGCTGCCCGACGCAGCCATCCGCACCACCCTCATCGTCGGCTACCCGGGCGAGACCGAGAAAGAATTCGAAGAGCTGAAAGACTTCGTCCGCGAGGCACGCTTCGACCGCATGGGATGCTTCGCCTACTCGCCCGAAGAAGGCACCCCCGCCGAAAGCCTCGGCGACCCCGTGCCCGACGAAGAGAAACAACGCCGCGTCGACGAACTCATGGCCATACAGGAACAGATATCGCTCGAAAAAAACCAGGCCCGCATCGGCAAGACCTACCGCTGCATCATCGACCGCACGGAAGGCGACTTTCTCGTCGGCCGCACCCAGTACGACAGCCCCGAAGTCGACGACGAGGTGCTCATCAACACCAACGAATTGACCGACACATTGACGCAATCCCACATTAACGCAACCACCGCCCCTGCCCCCGGCGACTTCGTCGACGTCTGTATCACCGACGCCACCGAGCACGACCTCATGGGCCGCCTCGTCATCCCCGATTGCTTCCGGTAACGCCGACAGCCGGCCATCGCCCGCACCGACGCACCAATCTTATGCAACCGCCGGCCTTGCCTTACGCCGGCGGTTGCCTTTTCCTATCGTCCTGATTTCCTGCCGCCCCCGTACCGTAGGGA
>CAMJJD010000091.1 GCA_946406015.1 uncultured Bacteroidales bacterium
CGACCTGCCGACTTACGGCTCATGCTCAGCAAAACTCAAGGATGCAAGGCTCAAGTATCACGCAGCACTACCACCCGGTTGACTATGAATCTCCGATGCCATCCTTTTTCAAGGTTTTTCTCCATTTTTGCAATCATATAATCTTGCCTTCGGGAATTAATTTGTATTTTGTAGCAGAAATCATAAATGTTTAACCTAATAACACCATTACAACTATGAGACGAACATTAAGAGACCGCAACCAGCATGTCATCGGCTACATCGACGTAGAGTTCAGCGGGCGCCAGTGCCTGCGCGACAGCAACAACCACGTGCTCGGCTACTACGAGCCCGGCCGCGACCAGACCGTCGACTCCAACTACCACGTCATCGGCAACGGCAATCTGCTCACCACGCTCCTGTAACCTCCAAACCTCCTAAACTCCCAAACTCCCAAACTCCCCCAAATGGACACCATCGAAATCAACGACACCAACTACCAGTCGTTCACCCGTCTCCCCATCGTGGCCTTCTCCTTTGCCCGCGGAAGTGCCATGGGCGAGCCCGGCGGCATCACCATCATCGACGCCGAGGGGCAGGACTACCATGCCAACTACCTTCACGGCCGCCCCCGCCCCATCACCACCGAGCACCTCTGCGCCGTCATCCCCGTGCTCCGCCGCCTCAACTTCAGCCTGCTGGCCTGTCAGTCGGACGATGCCGAATGGGAGACCGTCGACCTCGGCTATGGCAACTACCTTGTGCTGAACAAGTCCATCAGCCCCGCATTCCACAAGGCCGAGGCCGAAGCCCATTTCACACAGTTGGGCCAGCTCTACCAGGCGTGGGAAAGCATCGTCTACAGACTGCTCGGGAAGTATAATGAATAATCATTCAGCCTAATGAAGATACTCCACACCAGCGACCTGCACATTGGCAAGCGGGTCAAAGAATTCAGCATGCTCGACGAACAGCGGTTCATTCTTAACCAGATTCTTACCACCGCCGAGGCCGAGCAGCCCGATGCCATCATTCTTGCCGGCGACATCTACGACAAGAGCGTACCCTCAGCCGAGGCCGTCTCCCTCTTCGACGATTTCCTTGTCAGTCTGGCAAGGCTCGGCAAGTCCATATTCATTATCAGCGGCAACCACGACTCGCCCGAGCGCATCTCCTTCGCTTCGCGCATCATGCAGGCCAGCAAGATTTACCTCTCGCCCGTCTACGATGGAACCATCCGCCCCGTCATACTCCCCGACGGAGAATCCGAGGTGGCCTTCTATCTGCTGCCGTTCATCAAGCCCTCGGTCGTGCTCCACTATGCCGACGAAGGAACCGACATAAAGACCTACGACGACGCCATGCGCTATGTCGTCAGCAAGATGGACATCGACAAGTCGCGCCGGAACATTCTGATTGCCCACCAGTATGTCACAGGCGCCGAGCGCTCCGAGTCCGAGGACATGGTCATCGGCGGCCTCGACAATGTCGACGCTTCCGTCTTCGCCCCCTTCGACTATGTTGCCCTGGGCCATCTGCATCGTCCGCAATACTGTGGTCGCGAGACGATTCGCTACAGCGGCTCCCCCTTGAAGTATTCGTTCTCTGAGGTCTTCGACAAAAAGTCCGTCACCATCATCGAAATCAATGCCGGCCAGGCACCCGTCGTCACCGAGCATGCCCTGACGCCCCTCCACGAATGGTACGCCCTGCGTGGCACCTACGACGAGCTCACGGCCCGCGACTACTACGACGGCAAAGGCTATCAGGATGCCTATGTCAGCATCACGCTCACCGACGAAGACGACATCCCCGACGGCATGCGCAAGCTGCGCACCATCTACCACCGTCTGATGGAATTGAGCTACGACAACAAGCGCACCCGTGCCGGTATGACCAACATCGGCAAACCCATGAACGTGAACGAGCTTAATCCCATAGAACTCTTCGGCGAACTCTTCGAGAAGCAGAACGCACAACCCCTCACCGACAGACAGCGCCAATATGTAAACAGTCTTATCGACCAGGTTTTCAACAACAATTAATCACTCATCATGCGTCCACACAAACTCACCATATCAGCCTTCGGCCCCTATGCGGGCAAAACCGAGGTCGACTTCGACAAATTCGGCACGCAAGGACTGTTCCTCATCACCGGCGATACCGGAGCCGGCAAGACCACCATCTTCGATGCCATCACCTATGCCCTGTTCGGAGAGGCCAGCGGCAGCAGTCGCAGCGACAGCATGTTCCGCTCCACCTATGCCGATCCCGAAGTGCCCACCTTCGTCGAGCTTCAGTTCGAATATGGCGGCCGCCAATACCTGGTCAGGCGCTCTCCCCAGCAGGAACGGCCCAAGGCCCGTGGCACAGGCTTCACCACACAGAAGGCAGAGGCATCCCTGCAGATTGGCGACGAGCCGCCCATTACCGTTGTGAAGGACGTCAATGCCAGGCTCGTCGAGATTCTTGGCGTCAACTTCTCGCAATACTCCCAGATAGCGATGATTGCCCAGGGACAGTTCCGCGAACTCCTGCTTGCCGAGACCAAGAAACGCGCCGAAATCTTCCGCAGCATTTTCAAGACATACGGATACCTCACCCTCCAGAAGAGACTTCAGGAAGACGCCAATGCGCTCTATGGCGAAGTTCAGGATATGCGCAAGAGTGCCTTGCAGTATGTCGCTGAAGCCGTCTGCCACGACAACAGCGAGCATGCTGCCCGCCTGCAGGCCGCCAAGGAAATGGTCAAGAATAGTGAAATCACCATCGCCCAAATCGTCGGGCTCATCAGCACCATACTCACCGAGCAACAGCAGAACGAGAAAACGCTCGAAGCAGAGCAGTCGGTTCTCGACAACAAGATTAAGGCCATTCAGAAACTGCTCGATGCCGACAAGAACTATCAGGAGAACAAGAAGAAACACGACGAAGCCCTTTCCGTAAAAGAACGGCGCGAAAAGGAAGAGAAGCCCGCACTCGAAAAGAAACTCCAAGCGGCCAGGTCGCATCAGCCCGAAATCGAACAGCTGGCAAAAGAAATCCCGCAGATGGAGCAGCTCATGCCCAAATATGCCGACCTGTCACGGTGCATGACCAACTTGGAGAATACCGAGAAAGCCATCAAGGCAAACGGGGAAGAATCCGAGAAGACTGCCAAAAGCCACGAGTCGCTTAAAACAGACATCGCAGAGAAAGAAAAGGAACTGAAAGCCATCAACGACCAGAAGCCAGGAGAACAGAAAGTCCTGGTCGAGGCTCGTATAAAAACCCTCACCGAGGAAAACCAGAACCTCTCAAACCTTCAGCGCGATATCGTTGCCTACAATAAAGCAGCAGATGGCCTGCCCGTACTTCAGAAACAAGCCAAGGCGGCAGAAGAGAGCCGGGAGAAGGCTGCACGACAGCACGAACAGATGCTGCATCTCTTCATTGCCGAGCAGGCAGGATACCTTGCCGAAGAACTGCACGACGGACAGCCCTGCCCCGTCTGCGGCTCCACCCATCATCCCCAGCCGGCGCAGAAGGCATCCGAAGCCCCCACCAAGGCAGCGTTGGATGCCGAAAAGAAGAACGTAGAGAAACTCCAGAAGCAAGCCGAAGAAGCCGCCAAACAGTATTCCAGCCAAGTCTCAGCCCTGCAGTCCACCCAGACAGCCCTGCAGTCAAGAATCAGCGCACTCCTTGGCCAATGCAAGTTCGGTGAGGCCGCCACGAAAATCAAGTCCCGGCAAGAGGAAATCAGCAACGAACTAAACGCCCTTAACAAGTCCCGCGAAGAGTCCGACAAGCTCATCAAACGGAAAAAGACGTTAGACGACCAGTTGCCCGCCGACAGAGAGAAACTCGAGCAACTCGCCCAAACCGCCAGCCAGCTCGAAATCGGAAAGACAAAGCTGACAGCCGACGAGAAGAATCTCCAGGAAAAGAAAGCCAGCCTCAAGGCCGACCTCGCCTATCCCTCCGAGGCAGAGGCCAAAAGGGTACTCCTTGACAAGAAGAACAAGAAAGCCGAACTCGAAGCAGCTGTCACCACAGCCGAAAAGAAGCTCAACGACTTTACCGAAGCCCTGGCAAGACTCAATGGCTCTATCGAAGAGCTTGCAAAGCTCACCCAGCAGAAGCCCGATGTCAACGTCGAAGAAGCTGTCCGGCAGAAAGAAACCTTAGAGACCGGGAAAAGAGAAAAGGAGAAACAGATAAAAACCCTCCACACCTACAGCACCATCAACCAGCGCATCATCCGCAACGTCGATGCCACCCTTGGCCAGTTGTCGGCCCTTGAAGAAGAGTATCGCCAGAAGAAGTCACTCTCCGATACCGCCAACGGCCAGCTCAGCGGCAAAGAGCGCATCAGTCTCGAGACATACGTACAGTCGGCCTATTTCGAGCGCATCATCCAGCGCGCCAACACACGCCTGATGATTATGTCCAACGGACAGTACGAGCTGCGCCGCCGCACCACCTACAGCGGCTCTGCCCAGACAGGCCTCGAGCTCAATGCCCTCGACCATTACAACGGCACCGAGCGCGATGTGCGCTCACTCTCAGGCGGCGAGCAGTTCAAGGCGTCCCTGTCGCTTGCCCTTGGCCTCTCCGACGAGATACAAGAGTCGGCCGGCGGCATACAGCTCGACACCATGTTCGTCGACGAAGGTTTCGGCTCCCTCGACGAGAGTTCCCTTCAGCAGGCCCTCAAGGCCCTCAACCAGCTCACCGAGGGCAACCG
>CAMJJD010000092.1 GCA_946406015.1 uncultured Bacteroidales bacterium
TCGTTACGACCGTAGGCGGTGATGTTGATGCTGCCGCTGTAGCCAATATAGAACGACTCCTCGCTCACCGCAACGGCAAACAGGTTGCCCAGCTGGTCGCCGAAGGACAGGCCGGTGGTAATCAGCGTATTCACGTCGGCGGTGTTCAGGTACTCGAAGAAGCCGAAGTCGTTGACAGGGCACGAGATGTTGTATTCGCCCACCACCGTGTCGCGCAGGTTGATGCCGCAGAGCGGGAAGGTGATGTTGGCAACGTCGTTGCTCACCAGGTTCTGCGTGGTGCCCACCATCACGGTACCGGCATGGATATCGTAGGTACCCATATTCTCGACATACACGCTGTCGATATTGACATTGCACATGGCCGACTTGAAGTTCAGCTCGGTGCTGTCAGCGTATGCCTGCTCGCCACCCACAGGGTTGGTAGCCAGGATATTGATGTGGCCCACAAGGTCGAGGTTCTCGAGGTCATCGCAGGCGCTGAAGCTGAATGCGCACATGGCGGCAACAGCCAAGGTGATAATGTTTTTCTTCATAGAATATTGGTTTAAATTATTAATTTACAAAATGATATAATCCGCAAGATACGATTTATACTTTTGCAAATATACACATTTTTTCTTGACCCACAAGGCCTAAAATGTTAAAAATCATAAAGTCAAACATCCAGAGCACCCTTTGCCACTAAGAAACCGTCCACATCACCCTCGCCTTACGCTCCCCATACGCTCCCCATACACTCCCCCCACGTTCGCCCTACCCGCTCCGTACCCTGCACGGAGGATGCACGGAGAATGCACGGAGAGGATACGGAGAGGATACGGAGAGGATACGGAGAATGTACGGAGAGGGTACCTTACGGACACATAACGGGAGCTTACGGAAGGTGACGGAAGGTAACGGGAGGTAACGAGCAGCCACATCGGATGGGAGCATTTTCGGTGGCTGCCGACCGCCGTTCCATATCCAGGCGTCCCGAATTTAGCTGCAAGTGACTGATACTATGACTGGAAAAAGTTTTCTTGGAGAGAATGATTTTTTTTCGTATCTTTGCAGATGATGAAGTTGGAAGAATCCATAGAACGGTTCCGCGACTATATCGCCACCGAGCGCCGGATGGCGGCCGGGACGGTGCACAACTATTGTGCCGACCTGGAAGACCTGGCCCGCTATGTGGCGGCGCTGGGGGTGGAAGACTTGGAACAACTGGAAGCAAGCGATATACGCGCCTGGGAGATGGAACACCTGAACCGCAAAGAGGCGGCGGGAACCGTGAAGCGGCGGCTGGCTTCCGTGGGCAGCTGGCTCCGCTTCCTCAGACACCAGGGCCTCTTCGACCGCGACCTGATGGCCAAGGTGTCGGCTCCACGCGTACCCAAACGCCTGCCCGTCTTCTTCCGCGAAAGCGAGATGGAGCACCTGTACGACGAGGGGCTCTTCGACGACGACTTCACAGGGCAACGCGACAAGCTGCTGCTACGGATGCTCTACGAGACAGGCATCCGCCGGTCGGAGCTGACCGGGCTGAAAGAGAGTTCGGTAGACCTTGGGGCGCTGACTGTGAAAGTGCTGGGCAAGCGGAACAAAGAGCGGATTATTCCGATAGAAAATGAGTTGGCACACAATATTTCGGAATACATCACGTTAAAGCATCAGAACGGGTATGAAGGAGAGTGGCTCTTCGTGAACGGGCGTGGAGAGCAGATGACCGGCAACGGCGTCTACTATGTGGTGAAGAAATACATGACCGGTCTGAGCCATGCCGACCGCATCTCGCCACACGTGTTCCGCCACAGCTTCGCGACACACATCCTCGACGAAGGCGGCAACATCAGGGCCATACAAGAGCTGCTGGGGCACGAAAGCCTGTCGACGACCGAACAATACACCCACGTCACCCGCGAACACCTGAAGGAGGTGTACCGCCACGCCCACCCGCGCGGACGGAAGAAGTGAGAGTACGTGACCGCAAGAGAACCTATAAACAACATATCAAAAAGGAGGATATCATGAACACAATCATCAACACTGCCAAATTCAAAGCCGACGAGAAACTGGAGAAGTACATCCACGAGAAAGTGGCCAAACTGGACCGTATGACTGACCGCGCTACCAAGTGTGAGGTATTCCTCAAGATAGACAAGCCCGAGTCGGACAACAACAAGATTGCCGAGTTGCAGCTGGCGCTGCCGGGTCAGACCCTGTTCATCGGCAAACAAGCCGACACCTTCGAGCAGGCCGTCAGCGAGGCTGTCGACGCCATGAAGGTGCAGATCGAAAAGTACAAGAATGCTTAATTGGTAGGCGGCCGATAGTCGGCAGCCGGCAGCATCCATCGGAGATGCTACCCGCTACCGGCTGTCGGCCACTTCTTTAAAAGGGCAGATCGCCCAGGGGCTCGGCCTCAGGGGTGAGGATGTCCATCAAGGGGTTGCTACGCGACTCCTCCTGCTGACGCTTTGAGAGCAGAAGCAGGTTGTCTGCCACCACCTCGGTGACATGTCGCTTGTTGCCTTCCTTGTCTTCCCAGGAACGGCTCTGAAGGCGACCTTCCACATATATCTGTGCACCCTTGGAGAGGATACGCTCGGCGACGTCGGCCAGCCCGCGCCAGCAGACGACGTTGTGCCATTCGGTGATTTCCACGCGTTCGTTGTCGCGGCGACGTGCTTCAGTAGTGGCGAGGGGAAAAGATGCCTTCTTGACGGGCGTGGCTCCATCAGAGGGGAAAGTGACCACATCGGGGTTCTTGCCTACATTGCCTACGAGAATAACTTTATTGACTCCAATCATAACTAGTAAAATTATAAGTTTCGCATGTTCTAAACAGAATGCGAAAATACAATAAAAAAATGAATTGGCGAAATAAAGATATTCACAAATTCTGCAAATACCTGTCAATCAGCCGAGGCAAAGGTATATTTTTTATCTGTCCGAGGTCCACGGCGCTTACATCGGCAGGCATCACGGTCGGCGGCGAGGGGAGTTCTGCCCTCAGGAAGAGGGCGTGGATGGTGCGATGCGTCAGCTGGTGACGGAATGGGGCTGACAGCTGATAGCCGAAGGTCGGTAGCTGGAAGTTTTCCTCGGCGAATTGGCGTGCCGACGACGCAAGCTCGTCGGGAGCCAGCTCGTGGTCGGCCTCCATCAACGGGAACTGCCAGAGTCCACGCCAGATATCCTTGCCTGCGCGCCGCTGCATGAGCGTCTGGCCGCCTCCGGCGCTATTCCACCGCAGGTCAAAATAATAGAACCACCGGTCGACCGGCTTGGCCTTGGGCGCCTTGACGGGCAGCAGAGCCACTCGGTCGGTGAGCAAGGCGACACACTCGTCGGCGAACGGACATGCCGCGCAGTCGGGCGCCGGCCGGCATTGCAGCGAGCCGAAGTCCATCAACGCCGCATTGAAACGGTCGGGACGCCTACGGTCGATGAGGGTGAGCAGCAGGCGTTCAAACTCGGAATAGGCGGCATCGGTGGCAATAGGGGTGCTGATGCCCCGCAGACGGCTGATGAACCGGTACACGTTGCCATCGATGACGGGATGCGGCAGGCGGTAGGCGAACGAGGCGATGGCGGCGGCGGTATAGCGGCCCACCCCCTTTAGTTTCAGTATACCCTCGTAGGTCGACGGAAAGCGGCCGCCACACTCATCCATTATATATCGTGCGGCCGCGTGCAGGTTGCGCGCACGCGAATAATAACCCAACCCTTGCCAAAGGCGCAGCACCTGCTCCTCGCTGGCGGCAGCCAGGTCGGCCACCGTGGGGAAGGCCTCGACAAAACGCAGGTAGTAGTCGCGCCCCTGTTCGATACGGGTCTGCTGGAGGATAATCTCCGACAGCCAGATGCGATACGGGTCGTCGATGCCGCGCCACGGAAGTGTGCGTCCATTGTCGTTGTACCAAGCCTCCAATTTGTCCGAAAAAGCCATCTTTCCTGTTAATAATTGCAGCGAAACAAGCCCTTAACTACCTGAAAAAAGAGTGTTAAATCGCACTTTCGCCATTTCGTCATCTTACACTATACCAATTAGTTCTATTTAATCAAATGTTAAATAAATTTAAAAACCCACTTATCAACGAGGAAACATTTTGCCATGTCGGAAAAAGGTAGTACTTTTGCAGCCGTTTTCGCCAAAAAAGCGGGACACCAAAATAACGCATTAAAACAATAAAAAGTATACTACAATGTCGAAGAAATGTGAAATCACCGGAAAGAAAGTGATCGTGGGCAACAACGTGTCGCACTCGCGCATCCACACCAAACGTACCTTCAGCCCCAACCTGCAGACCAAGAAGTTCTACATCCCCGAAGAGGACATGTGGATCACCCTGAAGGTCTCGGCCAAAGGCATGCGCATCATCAACAAGAAGGGCATCATCGCCGCCCTCAACGACGCTGCCGCCCAGGGACACCTGATGTTCTAAGTCGTCTTGGCCGGATGGCCAAAACGACAAAACAGAAGGAATTCCTGATGTTCTAAAGAAAGTCAAAAAGTCGAAAAGTCAAAGAGCCTCGCGCTCATAGACTCACAGACTCCTAGACCCATAAGAATTTATTATTAACCCTTAACAAGAAAGAGGTATTAGCAATGATCGTAGTTCCCATTAAAGAAGGTGAAAACCTTGAGAGAGCTCTGAAGAAGCTGAAACGCAAATTTGACAAGACCGGTGTGGTGAAAGAGATGCGCCGTC
>CAMJJD010000093.1 GCA_946406015.1 uncultured Bacteroidales bacterium
TAAAAGCTGTCGTAGGAGAGTTCGAAGCAGACTTTGGCAATGAGCACTATGCCTACAGCCAGTCCTACCCCAAGAGAGAGTACCTTTAGGAGTAAATCGCTTTTTCTGTTCATCAAGTGACGGATTACAGTTCGTTCTTCAAGTCGTTGACTATCTGGCCGTCGAAGAGGTCGATGGTGCGCTGGGCGATGGCGGCGTCCTTGGGGCTGTGGGTGACCATAACGATGGTGGTGCCTTCGGCGTTGAGTTCGGTGAGGAGGCTCATCACTTCGCGGCCGTTCTTGCTGTCGAGGTTGCCGGTGGGCTCGTCGGCGAGGATGAGTTTGGGTCGGCACACACAGGCGCGGGCGATGGCCACGCGCTGCTGCTGGCCGCCGCTGAGCTGTTGCGGGAAGTGGTGGGCGCGGTGACTGATGTTCATGCGCTTGAGCATGGCGGTGACACGCTCTTTGCGCTCACGGGCACCCATGTTGAGGTATTTGAGCGGCAGCTCCACATTCTCAAAGACGTTGAGTTCGTCGATGAGGTTGAAGCTTTGGAAGATGAAGCCGATGTTGCCTTTGCGGAAGCGGGTACGGTCGCGCTCCTTGAGGTTGCCCACCTCGGTGTCGCCAAACCAGTAGCGGCCCGCCGTGGGGTTGTCGAGGAGGCCCAGGATGTTGAGCAGGGTGGACTTGCCACAGCCCGAGGGTCCCATGATGGCGACAAATTCACCGTCTTTGATTTCAAAACTGACACCGTTGAGCGCGATGGTTTCAATCTCTTCCGTGCGGAAGATTTTCTGGAGATTTTCTACTTTGAGCATATTTTTAGATTTTTAATTATACGATGTTATTTCTCGGCATTGAGGATGGAGGCGGGGTTGGCAGCCACGGTGCGGATGGCTTGGAAGGTGACCGACACGAGGGCGACAAGGAGGATGACGATTCCGGCCACGGCAAAGATCCACCAGTAGAGGGGTACGCGGTAGCTGAATGTTTCGAGGTAGAAATGATTCACCACCCAGTAGGCGATGGGCGTGGCGATGACGAAGGCCACCAGCACCAGTTTCATGAAGGAGCCTGTCAATTGTCGCTGCAGTAGTTGCCTCTCGGCTCCGAACACACGGCGCACGGCCACGGTGTGGCGTTCCTGTTGCATATAGTAGGTGCTCATGGCCACGAGTCCGAGGGCGCTGACCAGCAGTATGAGCAGGGTGAAGAGTGCCATGAGACGGCTGAGGCGCGTTTGGGGGGCGAAGAATTCGGCTATTTCGTCGTCGAGGTAGACGGCGTCGAAGATGTCGTTGGGGAAGAGCTCGGCGACGATGGCTTTGACTCTTTCGTAGGCCTGGCGGTCGTTGCCGGTGTTCTCTACGAGGATGGTCCAAGGAGAGCTTTGCGCGGTGAATTCGCCGTGGTTATAGATGAGGGCCTCTTTGTTGTCGGAGAGGATGTCATAGAATTTGAAGTCCTTGTAGTATCCGCCGATGGGCATGGACTCTTGTTCAAATCGCAGGACTTCGGAATCGAGGGTGAGGCCGAACTTTTTCATGGCGAATTCGTTTAGCCACCAGTGCCCCGGATTATGGTTGTCGTGCAGGGGTTGGAATCCGAGCATGTTGAAGTAGTTGCTGTCGCCTTGGATAATCTGGAACGAGGCCACCTGCCCGTCGGCGGTGTTCATGGTGTTGTTGTTGGTGCCGCGGAAGGGGGTGCCTTGGCCGAAAGCCACGTTCTTGACGCAGGGCTCCTGCAGTAGACGGTCGCGCAGGGGTTGGAGGGCTTCGGCGTTGCCGTAGTAGTTGTCGAAACGGAGGATATGGTGGGTGTTGTAGCCGAGGGGGGCTCCCACGATGTGGCGCACTTGCAGCATCATAGTAATGGCCGTGACAAGCATGATGACGGCCACGATGTTTTGCAGGATGATAAAGACTTTGCTGTATACCTGCTTGGTGCGCAGGCGAAGTGTGCCGCGTACCACCTCGATAGGCTGTGCCCGCTGAATGATGAGGGCGGGGACGATGCCGGCCACGATGCCGGTGAGCAGCACGAAGGCCACGGCCAGCAAGATACGCGGCAAGGTGATGCTCTGGAAGATGGAGAACGGATAGTCGAGCATGCGGCTGGCGGCAGGCGAGAGGGCATCGGCCAGCAGCACGGCCAGGAGCATGGCCACGGCACACATGAGGGTGCTTTCGGCTATCATCTGCAACGACACACGCCAGCGTCCGGCTCCCAGCAGGCGGCGGGTGGCCATCTCTTTGGCACGGCGGCCGCAGAGGGCGGTGGTGAGGTTGACATAGTTGAGCAGCGCGAAGGCCAGCAGCACCAGACACATGGCGGTGGCCAGCCCCACGAAGGTGCGGCTGCCGGTGTTGATACTCGGGGTGTGGTTGCTGTTGTAGTTGTCGAGGAAGTAGATGTCGAGCAGGGGGATGAGGTTGACCTCGTGCCGCTCGCCGTTTTTGTACGTCCAGTTGATTTCTTTCATGAAGCTGAGCAGGTCGTCCTGCTTAGGGGCGAGGTCTGCCCCGGAGCGGGTCATGACAAAGGTGAGGCAGAAGCCGCTATTGCTCATCCGCTCGTTGTTATAGGGATTGTAGTGGGTGCAGTTCTCGCCACGGACGATGACGTCGGGTTGCTTGAGGGTGCTGTTGCCGAAGTCGTCGAAGACGGCGGCAATGGACAGTTCGGTGAGGTCACCCTCGTTGCCGTAACGGAGGGTTTTGCCTATGGGGCTTTCGCCGGAGAAATGGGTGTTGGCAAACTGGCGGCTGATGGCGCAGCGGTGGTCGGAGACTTTCCATTCGGCCACGCTGCCCTCAACCAAGGGGAAGGAGAAGATGTCGAAAAAATCGATGTCAGCGTAGGCCATATTGGTGTTGATGGCCTGCTCGCTCATGCCGATATAGAAGGGACTCTTTTCGAAGTAGGCCCAACAGGTGGCGGCCTCTATCTCAGGGTAGCGGTTTTTGAGGTGATTATGGAGCCAGTAGCCGGAGACCAGGTTCTCGTCGTTGCCCACGAGGTAGATGCGGTCGGCATTCTGCTGGAAGCGGTCGGTGGTGCGTTGCCGCTGCACGTAGACGGCCAGCAGCAACACGAAGGCCATGGAGAGGGTGAGGCCAATCAGGTTGATGGCGGCATAGAGCTTGTTGCGAGAGAGGAATTTGAAGTAACTGTTCATATTGTTGATGTGTTATTCGTTTTCGTTTGGGTTAATCTATAATCAGTACGTCGTTGTCGCCGTAGTGGTCGTAGCTGCCGGTGAGGACTTTCTCGCCGGGGCGTAGGCCTTCGAGGACTTCGTAGTACTGCGGGTTCTGGCGGCCGATGGCGATGGAGCGTTTCTCGGCGCGGTGGGGGTCGGTGAGGACGTAAATCCATTTGCCGCCAGTGTGCTGGTAGAAGCTGCCACGGGGAATGAGAACGGCCTCTTCGCTCTGGCCGAGTTGCAGGTTGAGATAGTAGGTCTGTCCGGCGCGGATGTTGTCGGGCAGGGTGTCGCCGAAGAGGAAGTCGGCCTTGAACTTGCCGTCGCGCACATCGGGATAGACCTTGCGGAGCCGTGCGCTGTAGTGCTGTTCCTGACGGTCGAAGGTGGCGTGGAGGCCGGCGGTGACGCGGTCAATGTAGTGTTCGTCTATCTGAGCCTGAATCTTGTAGCTGTCGAGGTTATTGATTTGGCCGATGGCCGCGCCGGGGATGATGTTCTGCCCCAGCACCACATCGAGAAGGCCTATCTGTCCGTCGATGGGGGCCTTGACACTGAGATTTTCCTTGCGGCGGCGTATCATGGCCATATTAAGGCGCATATTGCTCAGGTTGTCGCGCAGCTGCTGCAGTTCCTCGCTGCGGTAGAGGCTGTCCTGCCGCTCGCGCTCGCTGACCACATCTAGTTTGTCGCAGGCCAGCTGGTAGTCTTCTTGTGCCTTGAGGTATTCCTCACGGGCTATGAGACGCTCGTTCCAGAGCAGCTGACTGCTCTCGAAGGCTCGCTTGGCGCGGCGCACCTCCACCTGTAGGGACAGGCGTTCTTGGCGGACGGAGAGTTTTTGCTGCTGCATGCTGATAAGGGTGTTGCGGAGGATGTTCTCTTTCTCGGCCAGCTCGGCCTCGGCGTTGAGGATTTGCAAGTCGAGGTTTTCATTACTCAATATCAGGATAACGTCGCCAGCCTTCACTTTAGTGCCTTCCTCGGCCACAATCTGCTGCACTATGCCCCCTTCGGTAGGGCTAATCTGAATGGAGGTCATAGGCATGACGGTACCGTTGACACGGATATAGTCGTCGAAGTCGGCGCGGAGGACTTGGCTGACGGTGAGGGTGTCGCCGCTGATGCGCTGGGTACTGCTGTGGGGTCGCACGATGAGGTACAGGACGAAGAGCACTACGATGGCGGCAGCCCAGAAGGGGAGGGCTTTTCGGGTGAAGGCGCGGCGGAGGCCTTTTGGGGGTTGTATGGGATGGTCCATTTTTTTGTTTTTATAGATATGATAGAGGTGATAGATTTTATAGATTCTTTATAGATTACCGGTTTGGCGGTAGCGGAGCAGGTGGCGTTTAAGGCGCAGCTGTAGTTGGGCGTTGAGGCTTTCGACTTGGGCTTTGAGAAAGGCTTGGGAGGCAGTCTGGTATTCGATTGCGCTGATAAGCCCCAACTCGAACTGTCGG
>CAMJJD010000094.1 GCA_946406015.1 uncultured Bacteroidales bacterium
TGGCGAAGAGCTCGTTGTACTCGTCCTCCTTCTCGGCGATGAAGGCCTTCACGTCTTCACCGGCCTCCTTCTTGGCCTTGGCCTCCTTGGCGTAGAGCACGGCAGCGGCACCGCTTGCACCCATCACGGCAATCTCTGCCGAGGGCCATGCGTAGTTCAGGTCAGTGTGCAGCTGCTTGGAACCCATCACGATGTGCGAGCCGCCATACGACTTGCGCAGTGTGACGGTAATCTTGGGCACGGTGGCTTCGCCGTAGGCGTAGAGCAACTGTGCACCGTGCAGGATGACGGCGTTGTACTCCTGACCGGTGCCGGGCAGGAATCCCGGTACGTCGACGAGCGACACGATGGGGATGTTGAAGGCATCGCAGAAGCGCACGAAACGGGCACCCTTGCGCGAGGCGTTCACGTCGAGCACGCCGGCGTAGCACGAGGGCTGGTTGGCCACGATACCCACGCTCTGGCCGTTGAAGCGGGCGAAGCCCACGATGATGTTCTTGGCGAACTTGGGCTGTACCTCGAAGAACTCGCCGTTGTCGGTAATGGCACCGATGACCTTATACATGTCGTAGGCCTCGTTGGGGTTCTCGGGGATAATCTCGTTCAGCGAATCCTCCATACGGTTGATGGGGTCGGTGCACTGCTTGCGCGGTGCCGTCTCCATGTTGTTCGAAGGGATATAGCTCAGCAGGGTCTTCAGCATCTGGATGCCTTCCTCCTCAGTGGCTGCGGTGAAGTGGGTCACGCCCGACTTGGTGGCGTGAACGGATGCA
Source organism: uncultured Bacteroidales bacterium (assembly GCA_946406015.1). Lineage (GTDB taxonomy): Bacteria > Bacteroidota > Bacteroidia > Bacteroidales > P3 > Colimorpha. Next base: position 774 of record CAMJJD010000094.1, read on the forward strand.
CCGCCGAGATGCTCCTGGTCGATGTCCTCGCCGGTGACGGTCTTCACCACCTTCGGACCTGTCAGGAACATATACGAGGTGTTCTCCATCATCAGTGTGAAGTCGGTCAGTGCAGGGCTGTAGACGGCACCGCCGGCACAGGGACCGAAGATACCTGAAATCTGCGGAATCACACCCGATGCGAGGATGTTGCGCTCAAAGATTTCTGCATAGCCGGCCAGGGCGTTGATACCCTCCTGGATACGTGCGCCGCCGGAGTCGTTGATGCCGATGACAGGGGCACCCATCTTCATGGCCATGTCCATCACCTTGCAGATCTTCTGGCTCATCGTCTCTGAGAGCGAACCGGCATGTACGGTGAAGTCTTGTGCGAAAACAAACACCAGACGGCCGTCGATGGTGCCTGAACCGGCCACCACGCCGTCGCCCAGGAACTGCTTCTTCTCCATGCCGAAGTTGTGGCAGCGGTGCTCCTTGAACATGTCGTACTCCTCGAACGAACCCTCGTCGAGCAGCATCTCTATACGCTCGCGGGCGGTGTACTTGCCGCGGTCGTGCTGTTTCTGAATGGCTTTCTCACCCCCGCCGAGGCGGGCCTTCTCACGCTTCTCGATCAATTGCTTGATCTTGTCTAATTGCTTTGACATTTCTCTATTCTGAATAATTGGGTTGATTCTATGTGGGAAAATTTACTCGGGATGTTCGCAAAGTTCGGTGAGTACGCCTGCTGTAGACTTCGGATGCAGGAAGGCGATGTTCAGGCCCTCGGCACCCTTGCGGGGCTGCTGGTCGATGAGGCGCACGCCCTTTTCGCTGACTTCTGCCAGTGCGTTGGCTACGCCGTCTTCGATGCAGAAGGCCACATGGTGCACACCCTTGTTACCCTTGTCGATCCACTTCTGGATGGTGCTCTCCGGCGATGTCGGCTCAAGCAGTTCCAGCTTCACCTCACCGCACTTCAGGAAGGCGGTCTTCACCTTCTGGTCTTCAACAACTTCTGTTGCGTAACACTCCAAGCCCAGCACGTCTGTGAAGAACGGCAGGCTTTCTTCGATGCTCTGGACGGCAATGCCCAGATGCTCAATGTGGGAAATCTTCATATTGCTTAAAGTTTGTATTTTTATAAATTTCGTGCAAAGGTAGTAATTCTAATTTAGAATTAAGAATTAAGGATTAATAATTAAGAGATGTGTGCCGATAATTAAGAATAATTAAAACTCCACCGTCACTTTTCCGTTAATCTGCCGTCCCGTGAGGTAGTTGGGCACGGCCCATTGGCGGTTCGACACGTCGGTCACCCAGTAGTAGCTGTTCACGTTGCTGATGCCGAAGAGGTTCAGGCAGTCTATGCCCACCCACAGGTTCTTTACCACCCGTCCGTCTTTGATGGCGCGGAAGCTCATGCCGATGTCGGCGCGCTTGTAGGCCGGTGCGCGGAAGTGCTGGTGCTCTATGCCCCGGTGGGGTGCACCGAAGGGCAGTCCGTCGGCAAAGGCCAGTCGCAGCGTCATCAGCCATCGCTCCGTGCCGGGAAAGTAGTCGCTGAAGTGCAGGTTTACGGCGTAGCGCTGGTCGGTGGGCAGCGGCACCCACTGGCCGTTCATCTTCTGCCGGGTGCTCATCAGCGAGAAGGTCAGCCACGAGTCGGTGCCGGGCACAAACTCGCCGAAGAGCTTCAGGTCCACGCCGGCGGCGTAGCCTGAGCAGAGGTTCTCGCCGTAGTAGGTCACCTTCACGTTCTGCACGTTGTAGGGTATCAGGTTGGCCAGCGCCTTGTAGTAGGCTTCTGCTGTCAGGCGGAAGGGGCGGTTCATCATCCTGAAGCGGTAGTCTACGGCGGCTATGGCCTGCAGCGACCGCTGGCTCTTGATCTTGTCGTTGAGCCTTACGGTGGTCATGCCGTTCGGTGTCACCGTGTCGCGCATCTCCTTGTAGAAGGGTGCCTGGTAGTAGAGTCCGGTGGCGAGGCGGAAGGTGAGGTTGCTGTTGAACGCCGGTACCCAGGCCACCGACACGCGCGGCGACACGATGGTCTCCTTGTTCCACGACCAGTTGGCCAGTCTCACACCGTAGTTCACCGTCAGGTAGTTCTCGCCGAAACTTGTCCTGTAGGTGTCCTGCACGTAGGCCTCCCAGCGGTGGCTCTTCAGGTCGTTCTTCCCCGTCAGCGTATAGATGAGGTCCAGCCGCTGGGCGGAGTGGGGGATGGAGTAGCCGCTGGAGTCTCGCATCTCGTACTCTCGGCTCTGTTCCTCGATGTGCTCCCGCTTGTAGGTCAGTCCTGCTTCCCAGCGGTGTTTCTGGGTCTTGTGGGTCAGCATCAGCTTCACGCTTGCCACGTTGGCGGTCAGATAGTTGCGGGCGTGCTCCATATAGGTGCCCACGCCCAGGTTCTCGCTCGACTGGGTGTCGCTCAGCCAGTACTGTCCCATGATGTCGTAGGTCTCTTTCTCCTTCGTGTGGAAGGCCGATGCCAGCAGGCTCAGTTGCGTGGCCTCGCCCAGCGTGCGGGTCACGGAGGCGGTGCCGAAGAGGGTGCGGAACACGTCTCTCTCCTGACCGTCGAAATAGACGCGAAACGACTTCACGTCGGCCATCGTGCCAAATGCCGTCTCGCGGTCCTCGGGCTTGAAGTTGTAGTGGTTTTCGGAGATGTTGCCGATAAACTCCATCTTCCACCGCTTGTTGGGCTGGAAGACGATATAGGTCTGATAGTCAAGAAAATTCGGTTTGTATTCTCCTGTGGTTTCGAGTGACCCCAAGAGATAGCGGTTGGTCTTGTAGCGCAGGCTGTGGCTCATCGAGAAGGTCTTGCTGCCTATGCCTACGTAGCCGCTCGCACCGAGCAGCGAGGCCGTCACCTTGGCCTCGAACTTCGCGGGACGGCGGTAGGTGATGTCGAGAACCGACGACATCTTGTCGCCGTATTTCGCCTCGAAGCCGCCCGACGAGAAGCCGATTTTCTCCACCATGTCGGGGTTGATGATGGAGAGACCTTCCTGCTGGCCGCTGCGCACGAGTAGCGGACGGTAGACCTCCACGTGGTTGATGTAGACGGCGTTCTCGTCGAACGAACCGCCGCGCACGTTGTACTGCGACGACAGCTCGTTGTGCGTCGACACGCCTGCCTGCTGCTGCACCAGTTCCTCTACGGCGTTGCCCGTCACCGAGGGCGACTGCCTGAGGGCACTGATGTCGAGTTCTTCCGTCTGTGAGGTCTGGCGGCGGCGCTCCGTCACGGTGATTTCGTCGAGCGCGGCCATGGGGTACATCACGATCTGCACGGTCTGCCGTCCGCGGGGACGGCGCAGCACGCGCTTCCGCGTGCGGTAGCCTACCATCGAGAAACTGATCTCCACGCTGTCGCGCGACTGCAGGTCTATCGAGAACTCACCCTTCAGGTTGGTCATCGTCACCTTGCCTTGTGACAGACACGACACCGTCACCAGTTCCAGGGCGTGGTCTTCCTCGTCGGTCACCTTGCCCTTGAGCGTGAAGCCGTCGGCCAGGGCCCTCAGCCCGCTCAGCAGCAGCAAGGATAGTATAAGGTATCTCATCGTTTTCTGGTTCATACCTTATTATAACGTTTCCGCTGCTGCTTTATTGTTTTTCGACTGTTGTTTTCGCCCTTTTAGTTTAGTCCCTGCAAACTCAGAGTTTAAAGGGACTAAACT
>CAMJJD010000095.1 GCA_946406015.1 uncultured Bacteroidales bacterium
AAGAAGCTGAAACGCAAATTTGACAAGACCGGTGTGGTGAAAGAGATGCGCCGTCGTCAGCAGTTCACCAAACCCAGCGTCATCAATCGCGAGAAGCATCTGAAGGCCATCTACGTCCAGCACCTGCGTCAGCAAGAGCTCGACAAGTAAGCCTGAGCATGGAGCTCCCCAGTAGGAGCAACGCCATTGAAAAAAGGAATCCCCTGTATCGACCGATGCAGGGGATTTTTCTTTTCCCCCACCCTAGGTCCCGCCACCCCACCTACCGCCCGTGCCGTAGGGACACGGCGCGCCGTGTCCGCTGCCGCTGGTGGTATCCCATTTGACCCGGATGGTTTTCTCCTCGTGCGGTTCTGTCTTGTGCGGTTTGGCCTCGTGCGGACACAGCACGCTGTGTCCCTACCGGATGGGTCGATTGTCCGTGTTGTATGGGGTGACTGTCCGTCAATAAAACGACACGTAGGTGCTGACCAGATGGTAAAATAGGAGTCCCTGCGGCCGGATGGCCGCAGGGACTCCTTTGTTATGCCAAAAGCAGCGCCTTATTGCTGCTGGGCGGTAATCTTCTCAAGCCACTTGAGCATGCCGAACATCACGCTCATGGCGATGAGGCAGATGATGGCGAAGGTAGCCCAGGTGTACCACAGATGCGAGAAGCTGTTGAGCATGCGCACACCAAGGAAGATGATGAGGTTGCCGAGGGCGGTGGCACCGAGCCACAGACCCTGGCAGATACCTTGCAGGTGCTTCGGGGCAATCTTCGACACGAAGCTCAGACCCAGCGGGCTGATGAAGAGCTCGGCGACGGTGAGGAAGAAGTAGGTCACGATGAGCACCCAGGCGCCACACTTCTGCGAAGCGATGGTGGCGGCATCCTGTGCCATGAAGGCGGTACCCGAGGGGTAGCCGACCAACATGCTGAAGATGGTCAGGAAGATGTAGGCGCAGGCGGCAAAGCCCATACCGAGGGCAATCTTGCGCGGCGTGCTGAACTTACGTCCCCACGGCGTGCTGAAGAGCCACATGATGATGGGCGTGAGCACGATGACGAGGAACGGGTTGAGGAACTGCCACACCTCGGGGGCTACCTGGTCCGAGTTGACGAAGTTACGCGTGAAGATGGTCAGCGACTGGGTGTTCTGGTGGAACGAGAACCAGAAGAAGATGACGATGCCCAGCACGGCATAGAGGCCGGCCATACGCTGACGGATATCCTTGGCCATAGCCACACGCTCTTCGGGAGTGTAGTTGACCACTTCTTTCTTCTCCTTCTTGGCGGGAGTGGGGTACATCTTCTTGGTGATCATGAAGATGGCGAACGAGAGGAGCATGGCGGCGATGGAGGCGATGAACGAGTAGTGGACGCCGGTGTTGAACACCTGCAGGTAGTCCTGGCAGGCGGTGGCCATGTCAGCGGGGTTGAATCCGCTGTTGGCGTTCTGCATCCAGGTCTGAAGGTTTGCCATCTGCACGTCGGTCATGCCGGTGGCATCGTTGAGATACTGGTGGCAGAGGGCGGGCAGGTCGCTGTTGTAGGTCATACCGAACTTGGCCAGCCAGGCCTTACGTATGTTGGGGGCCACGAAGGGGGCGAAGACACCACCCAGGTTGATGAAGACGTAGAAAATCTGGAAGCCCGGGTCGCGCTTGCTCTGCGCCTCGGCCAGTGCCTCGGGACCTTTCTTGGCGGCCTCGGCCTCCATGTTGTCATACATCTGACCCACGATGGCCTGCAGGTTGCCCTTGAAGAGACCGTTACCGATAGTGATAATCAGCAGGGCGGCGCAGATAAGCACCAGCATGGCAGTCTTGTTCTCGGGGCTGACGGTGGTGGGGATGCTGAGCATCGTGTAGCCCACAGCCATCACAATAAGGCCCGCAGCAATGGTACCCTTGTAGTTCTGCAGCTTGTCGGCCACGATACCGCCGGGCAGCGCCATGATATAAATCATGAAGTAGAAGACCGAGAAGATGAGGCCGGCCACATCGTCGGGCAGTCCGAACTTTGAGCAGAGGAACAGCACCAGGACGGCATTCATAATATAGTAGCCGAAACGCTCACCCATATTACTCAAGGCAGCCCAGATTAATCCTTTAGGATGTCCTTTAAACATAATGTGTAATGTTTTGGTTAATAATATATTTAACTATCTTTAATACTTTACGCGGGGTACAAATGATGTGCAAAGTTACGAAAAAAAATTGACACTTCGACAGAAAATGTATATTTTTTTGTATCTTTGCAGCCCGAAATGAACACGGAAGAAGCCATACAACAGACGGTGGAGGTCCTGCGCCGCGGCGGCGTCATCCTCTACCCCACCGACACCATCTGGGGCATCGGCTGCGACGCCCGCAACGCCGACGCCGTAGAGCGCCTCTACGCCATCAAGGAACGCGACCACACGAAAAGCATGCTGGTCTTGATTAGGTCGGAAGTCAGATGTCGGGAGTCGGAAGCCAACCTCCAACCTCCGACTTCCGACCTCCGACCTCCAACCTCCCCCCGCCCCACCACCTACATCCTGCCGCGCGAACGGTGGAAGCCCTTGCTGGGCGACTGCGTCGCCGCCAATCTGCCCGCCGCCGACGGAACGCTGGGCATCCGCGTCCCCGACCACAGCTTCTGCCAGGAGGTGATGCGCCGCCTCGGCGCCCCGCTAGTGAGCACCTCGGCCAACCTCAGCGGCCGGCCGTCGCCACGTACATATAATGAGATAGAGGAGGAACTGCGTCGCCGGGTCGACTACTGTGTGCCGCCCCTGCCCGCATTCGAGAGCCACGAAACCCGTGGCAGCCGCATCGTCAAAATCGACTCCGACGGCCGCGAGACCGTCATCAGACCGTAGGGACACGGTGTGCCGAGTCCGCATGAGAGAATTAATCTGCCGACAGCGGACACGTCACGTCGTGCCCCCGCAGATAGGCCAACGAGGCCACCGTGTCAGGCAGCCCGCAGGGCAGGTCGACAATCTCTACCTCTTCCGCCTCCAGCGCCCCCACCATGCTTCCAAACCCCTTGATGCCTGTGCCTCGACATTTGAGCACCGCCTCCTTGCGGGTCCACAAGCGCAGGAACGCCATCGTCGGGTCGTCGCTGCGCTGCACGGAGTCGAACTCCTCGGGCGTGCACACACGCCGCATCAACGAAAGACTCACCTTCCGGCGGCTCTCCACATCGATGCCCACAGGCCCTTCTTCACTCACGGCCGCCGCCACCGCTGTGCGGCAATGGCTGAGGCTGACATACCTATCGGGACAGTCGGGCAGGAAGGGTGCCCCCTGGGGGTCGTGCTCCACAGCCACCGCACCACCCAGCAGGTCGGCCAGCAGACGCCGTGCCGCAGCGCTCTGCCCGGCATGCGTCGGCCACTGACCACCGGTCACCGACCACCGACCACTAAAACTCATGCCTTGCCCAGGATGTCGTAGGGCACCGTGTCGCCCATCGCCGCACGCGGCTCCTCGATGGTGCCGAACTGCTGCTCATACTTGCGTATGTTGTCACTCAGCGCCGCCAGGGTGCGCTTGGCATGGATGGGATTCATGATGATACGCTGACGCACGGCAGCGCTGCCCTCGGCGCCGGGCAGCATCTGGGCGAAGTCCATCACCACCTCGGTGGGCGTGTGACTGATGATCACAAGGTTCGAATAGGTACCTTCCGCCACCTCGGGCGTGATATTCAACTTAAGGTTCTGCTGCTGTTCTTTCTGATTGGCCATAATACGATAGTTTTGTATACGATAACGCATCTGTACCACAAATATTGTGCCAAATCGACACATCACACATTTGTCTATAAACCAACATCATATACCACTCCCGAAGGCAGTATATACATTTTATTGGCCGTAATTGAAAAAAAGTTTGTACTTTTGCATTTTCAAAACCGTCATCAACAATGAGTCACAAGACCGCGATAAAGGTATACGAGATAGCCTCCTACGTACTCATCCTAGGCGCCACTGCCATCTACTTCTGGCTGCGCCAGCAGGGCCTCGCCCTCACCATGCTCATCCTGGCGCTGGCCATCTTCTGCCGCTGGATGATGGACCGCCACCGCTTCCGCGCCTGCGACGAGGAGAACGACCAGCTGCGCGACGACCTGCGCCGCCTCACACAGCTCTATGCCGAAGAGAAGAAGAAGAATGCGTGAATGTGGGAATGTGTAAATGAGGGAATGTGGGAATGATTAACAAATTAGCAAATTAACAAATTAACAAATTATATCCTATGGCAACAACCACCGATATCAAGAACGGACTTTGCATCAATTTCAACAACGACATCTACACCATCGTTGAATTCCTCCACGTGAAACCCGGCAAGGGTGCCGCCTTCGTGCGTACCAAGATGCGCAACGTGAAGACCGGCCGCATGCTCGAGAACACCTTCCCCAGCGGCGCCAAGATCGACATCGTCCGCGTCGAGCGTCGTC
>CAMJJD010000096.1 GCA_946406015.1 uncultured Bacteroidales bacterium
AGGGCTACAAGGTCATCAGCGGCGGTACCGACAACCACCTGATGCTCATCGACCTCCGCACCAAGTTCCCCGAGCTCACCGGTAAGGAAGCCGAGAACGCCCTCGTGGCCGCCGACATCACGGTGAACAAGAACATGGTGCCCTTCGACAGCCGCAGCGCCTTCAAGACCAGCGGTCTGCGCGTCGGAACGCCCGCCATCACCACCCGTGGCCTGAAGGAAGCCGACATGCCCGTCATCGTGGACATGATCGACACCGTGCTCTGCAACCCGACCGACGAGGCCGTCCGCGCCAAGATCACCGGCCAGGTCAACGAGATGATGCAGAACCGCCCCCTCTTCGCCTGGTAAAATAGCACAGACTAACCCCCAAAAGGTCCTTAAAGTCCTCTGTGACCTTAAGGACCTTTTTTCTTATGACAAAGGATTTCGACGAATATAAAGCCGACAAAGGCAAGCATCGGGTCTTCAGCATTTTCTTGAAGGTCTTGGGGATTGCTGTTATTGTCGGCTGTGTTCTTGTGGGAGTTATGTTCCTGCTGATGGTGGCCTTCCCAAAGGGATTATGGGTTGATTTATTCAGATAATCAAAATAGATATGAAAAACATGCTGAACAGGTTTTTGTTGCCGACGGTAGTCGTCCTGCTTGTTTCGTTGGCGGGATGCACCGGCAAGCCCGAAAGGGTTGAATATTGGATGTCGTACGACGACATCGACCTCCTTTCCGCTCCGTCCGACACAGCGTCGGTGGTCAAACAACTGAATGGCCGTGTATCTCCGTTCAATATTGAGCAGCGCGACAGCACCGGCGAGTGGGGACTTTATGTAGTCTCCAGAGGCACGTTCTCGAAGATTGTGTCAGGCTGGCTGCCGCTGAAAGAGATGACCTATGCCGGCAGCGACGACCCTGGCGAGCAGTATGAAGCCTTCACTGCAAAACCCAAGGAACTGCTGATGTATAAGCACCCGAAGGTAAACAAGAAGGATGTCTACGAGCGTCTCCATCAAGGTGATACGGTATTGGCTACCGCCAAGTCGGGCAATTGGATGCATGTCTATTACACCCGTTTCGGCCAGACTGGTCGCCAAAGTGAATACTACGGCTGGGTGCAGGCTTCACAGTTGCAGAAGATCGATTCGCTGACCCGTCAGGGAGTAAAGGACTATATGCTTGCCAAGTCGGTGACGGCGCAGGCCAATGACAAAGAGGGTGTGGACTACCTCGAGTTCAGACAGAAGAGCCATACCGTTTACCAGAATATCGGCATCGTCATTGGCTATCTGGGCTTCGCCATAGCGTTGGGCTTCGCATTCTTCGCTGTACGTCGCAAGAAATTCTGGGATGTGGTGCTGCTGGTCGTCATGGGAGTGCTTGTCCTGGGCTTCTCGCAGGCACTGATGGTCAGCACCTGGTGGTTTGTCTTCCTGATACCGTTGATGGCATATATACTATGCTATCCGTTGCTGTATTTTGACAAGACGTCAGGGATGTTCTGCTATCTTTTCCCGATACTTGCACTGCTGGCGTCGGCCTTCTACCTTTTCATGTGCACCAACCTGCTGCACCCCACATTCTGGCGTGTGGTCGGTTTTGTTGTGCTGGCGGCGGCATGTGTCGTGGAAACCTTCTATGTGCGCGATAGGAAAGAACGCGATATCTGTCCGTTCTGTGGCTATTATGCACGGCACAGCAAAGGAGGAAGTCACGACATAAGCACCAGCACCAGCCACGGCACCGAGACTAAGGATGAGTTCGTCAGGCGGACGGAAACACAGTCGGGCAACACAAAATATATCACCGACCACTACAACCGAGTGACCTACGACACCGAGACCACCACGCGGTTGTATGAGGTGGACCGCACCTGTATGCGTTGTGGAAAGGTGTTCCAGAACCGCAAAGAGTCCACCACCACCACTAGGACCAGAAGAAACTAGTATATATACGTGTTACGCATGATAAGAATAAACAGAAAGACAATGGAAGCCGGCAGCAAAAGATGGATTCTCTTGGCCGCTTTGATTTTACTGTCAGTCTCCGGAATGGCGCAGGGTAGGGTGTACGACGAGAGTATCGACGCCATGGAGCAGATACAGAAGGCCGTCGAAGAAGCCCGCGCGACCGACCGCTACGTGATGTGCCAGGTGGGCGGCAACTGGTGCCCGTGGTGCCTCCGTTTTGCCCAGTTTGCACAGACCGACAGCCTCATAGCGCCGCTGATGAAGGAAAATTACGTCTACATCCATGTCAACTACTCTAAGCAGAACAAGAACCTCGAAGCCATGCGCTTCCTCGGCAACCCCGGACGTTTCGGCTACCCGGTCTTCGTGGTCCTCAACGAAAAAGGCGAGCCCATCCACATCCAGGAGAGCGAGAGTCTCGAGGAGGACAAGGGCTACAGCCGCAGGCGTGTGGAGAAATTCCTCCGCCTCTGGAACCGCAAAGCCGTCGAAGCGGACGTGAAATAATGGTTTACGGTTTACAATTGAAAGTCAAAGAGTCGAAAAGCACTTAAAAATTAAGAATTAAGAATGAAGAATTAAGAATTGGACCCAAAGACTCAAAGACTCACGCATTCAAGCATTCAAACATCAACACATTCTATGAATATATTGGTTACCGGCGGAGCCGGATTCATCGGCTCCCACACATTGATTGAACTCTACAAGGCTGGTCACACTGCCGTGGTGGTGGACAACCTGAGCAATTCCAACCCTGTCGCACTCCAGCGTGTGGCTGAGATTATCGGTGTTCCCGAGATTCCTTTTTATAAGGTCGACATCCGCGACCGCGAAGGATTGGAACACGTTTTCGCTGAGCATAAACTCAACGCATGCATCCACTTTGCCGGCCTCAAGGCCGTGGGCGAGAGCGTCGAGAAGCCGTGGGAATACTACGAGAACAACATCGGCGGCACCTTGGTGCTTGTCGACGTGATGCGCAAGCATGGCTGCAAGAATATCATCTTCAGCTCCAGTGCCACCATCTACGGCGACCCCGTGGAGATCCCCATCACGGAGAACTGCCCCAAAGGCCAGTGCACCAACCCCTACGGCTGGACCAAGTCCATGCTCGAGCAGGTGCTCATGGACATCCAGAAGGCCGACCCCGAGTGGAACGTCGTCCTCTTGCGCTACTTCAACCCCGTGGGAGCCCACCCCAGCGGCAGGATAGGGGAGAACCCCAACGGCATCCCCAACAACCTCATGCCCTACATCACCCAGGTAGCCGTAGGAAAGCGTAAGGAACTCGGCGTCTTCGGCAACGACTACAACACCCCCGACGGCACCGGCGTGCGCGACTACATCCACGTCGTCGACCTCGCCAACGCCCATGTAGCCGCCCTCAAGTGCTTTACTAACGCATTAACGCATTCCCACAATAACACATTCATATATAATATCGGTACGGGCAACGGCTACAGCGTGCTGGACATGGTGAAGGCCTTCATCCGTGTCAACGGCGTCGACGTGCCCTACAGCATCAAGCCCCGTCGTGCGGGCGACATAGCCACCTGCTACTGCGACCCCTCGAAGGCCAAGGCCGAGTTGGGCTGGCAAGCCAAGTACGGCATCGACGACATGGTCCGCGACAGCTGGAACTGGCAGAAGAACAACCCCGATGGGTATCCCGAATAAATAGAGGTGTTATCGGAAAACTGACATGAGGACTGCCATTTTGGCAGTCCTTTTTTGTTTGGTATGGTTATTGCCTAGGGCATCCTAGGAAAACCCAGGATTGCCTAGGAGAACCTAGAGAAAAAAAAGAAATAATTAAAAACCAAATAACTATGACCTTAGACAAGTTCACAATCAAAGCGCAGGAGGCCGTGCAGAAGGCGCAGGAGGTGGCCCTCGGAGGGCAGCATCCGGCCATCGAGACGGCTCACCTGCTGAAGGGGCTCCTCTCGGAAGACGAGAACGTGACCCCCTACCTCCTCAAGAAGATGGAGGTGAACATCCCCCGCCTGACGCAGCAGGTGGATGAAATTCTTAACAGTATGCCGCATGTCAGCGGAGGCCAGGTGTACCTGAGCAGCGACGCCAACCAGGCGTTGGTGGCCGCCCAACAGCGCGCCACGAAGATGAACGACGAGTTCGTCAGCGTGGAGCACCTGCTGCTGGGTATCCTCACCGGTCGCGACCGTGTCTCGCAGCTGCTGAAGGACGCCGGCGTGAGCGAGAAGGCGCTGCTGGCCGCCATTGCCGACCTGCGCAAGGGCTCGAAGGTGACCAGCCAGAACCAGGAGCAGACGATGAACGCCCTGAACAAGTATGCCAAGAACCTGAACCAGCTGGCGCAGGCCGGCAAGCTGGATCCCGTCATCGGACGTGACGAGGAGATTCGCCGTGTGCTGCAGATACTCTCGCGTC
>CAMJJD010000097.1 GCA_946406015.1 uncultured Bacteroidales bacterium
GCGGGGTTGATGGGAATCTGGCCCGAGATGTAGAGCGTGTTGCCGGCCTGGACAGCCTGGCTGTAGGGACCGATGGCCGCGGGGGCGTTAGGTGTGTTGATAATTTTCTTCATGTTATGTAGTGTTTATTATTAATTGCAAAAATGCAAATATACGTTTTTTTTTCGGAATAGCCGCTAAATATTTATAAAAAAAACATTCCTCATTGATAGTCAAATTGCTGCGTCGGAACCGCCGCGGCTTTGCTGTCATCGTATACACTATGATGAGGCACCATTTTTTATAAAAGTGACCCTCTTGGTGTCGACATGAAAACGACTCATCATATCGGCCTTTTCTTCGGTATTTCTTCGGAAAAAACCGAAGAAATACCGAAGAAATGACTGAGAACGACCGTGAAACAAGCGGATAAATTGGGTGTGTGGGATGAATTCGATGTTGGACGGAGGGGGAAGGAAAGCAGTGAGGAGGCTATGCTGTCGGCGAGCGGATGAGGGGGTGGTGGATAGAAGATTCAAAAAATATTATATTGACAATCAGCTTGTTGTTCCGACGTGTGGATTTTTTTTCTACTATATTCTGTTTTATTAGTATATTTGCAGTCCAAATGCAGATTGAGTCCAGACCAAAAAAATAGATTATATGCGTACGATGAAACGCCTCCTGATTGCCCTGTTGGCCTGCACCCTGGTGATGGGTGTGGCGCCCGATGTGCAGGCGCAGACCAAGAAAAAGACCACCAAGACCACCAAGACGACCAAGAAAAAGGGCACGTCGAAGAGCGGCACCACGAAGAAGGCCGCCGCTCCGGTGCCCGAAGCCCCTAAGGATATCGTCCTGCCGGTCAATTCGAACGACTGCCTTTTTGCTATACCGCTGCAGCTCGACCGTCCCTATGGACCCACAAATGCTCCCGACGGCCCCGGCCGCATGATGGAGGTGGTGGCCGACAAGGCTCACCCCAATCTCTTCGAGCGTGAGCACAATTCGGTGTGGTACAAGGTTTCCATCCCCTATAATGGCGACTTGGTGATAGATATTATGCAGATTGACGAGTGGGACGACTACGACTTCCTCGTCTACAAGTATACGGGTCAGTATTTCTCCAACCACGTGATGCTCAATAAGGTGCTTCCCGTGGCGGTGAACATGGCTTGTGTGGACAGCGCAACGCTTGCCGAGAATGCCAAGCGTCCGGCCCGTCAGCACCAGCAGAAGCCGGTGCAGAAAAAGGCCGGCGACGAGCCGGTGGTGGAGATGCCTGCGGCATTCAAAGCCAATATAGGCATGAATCCCGAGGCTACCGACAAGATGCTCACCAAAAAGCAGAAGGGTGCCTTCATCAAATCCATCCCCGTGCGCATGGGCGAAGAGTACTACATCGTGCTCGACAACCTGTCCGACAACGGCAAGGGCCACACTATCAATGTCTCCATTCAAGTTGATGCCTACGAGCCGCTGGTGCTCTTCTATGACAAGAAAGGCAAGCGCTATGTCGATGTTGACCTGATGATTCTGGAGAAGGGCGGCCAAGGCGGCGAGCGCCCCATTGTGCGCAACGAGCACTACAAAGGTGGTCGTGTGAAGTTTGTCCCTGGCTTCAGCTATACGCTCTATGCCAAACGCGACGGCTATTTCTCGGTGTTTCGTGAGTTCAACGCTCTCGACCTGATGATGCGCGACACCATCATGCTTTACCAGATGGAGCGTACTGAGCGCGGCTCCAGTTTCCAGATTAAGGATATCTATTTCGAGGATGGCGAGGCAGCCCTCATCCCGGGCTATGACACCGTGCTGATGGATTATGTGGCCATGTTCCGCAACCATCCCGACGTCACCTTCCTGGTGAAAGGCTATGTGCAGAGCTATGGTGTGGACGCTGAGTCCGACATGCTGCTCTCGCTCGAGCGAGCCAAGACCGTCAAAGAATACTTCATCAAGAACGGTATCGAGGCCAGCCGCATCACCACGGCGGGCATGACGAAGAACGAAATCAAGCGTGCCGCCGCAGCAGCCCTCGACAAGGGTGGCGGATTCAGCGGCATCCGCGTCGAGTTGATAATCACCGGTAAGACCACAGACAAATAATGTAGTTGGAACAGTAGGGACGCGGCGTGCCGCGTCCGCAAGCGAGGCAACCCCTTCTGCGGACGTGACGCGCCGCGTCTCTACATAAACGATATCTTATGAAACGGTTATTAGGACTGCTGATATTCGCTATTACCATAAGCGGTTTTGCACAAGGACAGACCGACTGGACCCGGTTTGACAAGCTGATGGGCGAAGGCTCGTACAAGAGCGCCTATGCTTTGGCCGAAGGGGTGTACAAGAAGAGCAACGCCAGCGCCGAGCGATTGGCGGCGGCCTACCACATGACGCAGGCAGCCGCCTGCTACCAAGAGGACGTGCACGACAGTGCCGAGGCCCGCTACCGCGAGTTGCTTCCACAGTTGGAACCCCTCGAGAAGGCCCTCTGCCATGCCTTCCTGGGCGAGTATGACTCGGCATTGGCCTACAGCGAGGTGCTGCAGCGGACACCCGTGGAGCGCATCAAGCAGTATTGCGAGGGCGGCAAGGGCGAAAACATGACTCCTACGGCTTTCGATGTTGTGATCGTTCAGATGCAGGGCAATTACCAACTGAAACCACAGCGACGTGTGGAACTGCAGCAAATGCTGGTGGCTTTCCATGCCCAGGACAAGGACGACGGCCTGCGCATCTGGCACGACCTGCGCCTGCTCGATATCATGTCAGAGGTGCCCAACCGGCATATCGACCTGCCGACCATCCAGTCATACATCAATAAGTATCGCGGCACCGCCAGCCGACGGATTACTGGATTTTACTACAAAGCCGCTGAACTTTGCAACCGTCAGGGAGACTTTGTGCAGGCTGTGCGCTACTGCGACACCGCTATCAGCCTCTTCCCCAAGAGCGAAGGAGGCGTGGACTGTGCCAACCTGCGGAACGACATATTGGCCAAGCGCGTCTGGCTCGAAGGGAAAGGCCTGACGGTGATGCCCGGCGTGGCGTCGCCCCAGCGGGTGCGCTACCGCAACCTCACGCAGCTGTGGTTCCGCGTGGTGCCCTACATCGAGAACTACCGCTGGGATTCGAGGAGCAAGGCGCAGATGCTGCGGGCCAAGACCATCGAGGAGTGGAGCCTGACGCTGGTCTGCAACGACAGTCACCGCTACGAGGAGGCCTACTTCGCCATGCCGGCCCTCAAGGCCGGGCGCTACCTGCTGATGGTGTCGCCGTCGGAGGATTTCCGCAAGGAGGGCTTCAAAGCCTACGAGGTGCACTGCACCGACATGGTGCATGTGGGACTCGGCAACGGCAACGACCTGCTCGTCGACCGCCGCAGCGGCAAACCCATCGTGGGACAGGAGGTGCGGCTGGAGCGCCAGCCAGGCAATTCCAATCTCAGGAAGGTGCTGAGCACCACGCACACCGATGCCGAAGGCCGCTTCCGTTTCGACTACAGCGGTGTGCAGCGATGGAGCGACTACCTCGTCATCGAGCGCGATGGCTACCGTCTGCTGAAGAACTACTATAGCAATAGGGCAAGCGACTATACCGACAGTACCCTGCAGTGCGAGCTGCGGGTCGACCGGCCCATCTACCGGCCGGGCGACACCGTGCACGCTGCCGCGCTGGCCTACCATAGCGACGGCCGTGACGGCATGGTGGCCACGGGTTGCCGTCTGCGCATCGTGCTCAACGATCCCAACGGTCAGCAGGTGGCCGAGGACAGCGTGCAGACCGACGACTACGGTGTGGCGGCAACCACCTTCGTCCTGCCCACCGACCGCATCGCCGGCAATTACCGACTGCGGGTATTTAACGGCAAGGTGTGTGTGTCCACCATGTGGTTGCGCGTCGAGGAGTACAAGCAGCCGCGCTTCATGGTCAGCGTCAACCTCGCCGAGGGGCAGGGGGCACCGGCCTTCGGCAAGGAGTGCACGGTGCAGGGGAAGGCCACGGCCTACAGCGGCGTGCCCGTGGGGGGCGCCCGTGTGCAGTATAAGGTCAGCCGCTCGCGCCTGCATTATTGGGGATGGCGGAATTGGAATTATGAATACGACCCACAGGTGACCGAGGGCGAGGTGACCGCTGCCGCCGATGGCTCGTTCAGCATCAGCTTTGTGCCCGAGGTGGACAGCACTGTCGAGCTCGACAGCAGCACCGCCTTCCGCTACACCGTGCATGTCGATGTCACCGACCTCAACGGCGAGAGCCACGAAGCCAGCACCAGTATGCGTGTGGGCTTC
>CAMJJD010000098.1 GCA_946406015.1 uncultured Bacteroidales bacterium
CCTATCAGGCGGTCGAACTCCTCGAAGCAGAACATATAGCCCATCTCGGTCGAGAGGTCGTAGCCGGCGGCGAGGGTGTGGCAGGTGTCGATGCAGACACCCACGCGGCTCTTGTCGTCAATGCCGGCAATGATGCGGGCAATGTGCTCGAACTTCCAGCCGAGGTTGGTGCCCTGTCCGGCGGTATTCTCTATCACTGCCGTCACGCCCTCGGTCTTGCTCAGGGCCAGGTTCACCTCGCGGGCTATCTGGTCGAGACATTCCTCCTCGCTAATCTTGTTCAAGTGGCTGCCGGGGTGGAAGTTGAGCATCGTGAGGCCCAGCTGCTGGGCTCTGTACATCTCGTCGAGGAAGGCGGCGCGGCTCTTTTGCAGCGTCTCCTCGTCGGGCGAGCCGAGGTTGATGAGGTAGCTGTCGTGCGGCAGTACCATCTCGGGCTTGAAGCCCCGGTCGACAAGCAACGCCCGGAAGCCGTCAATCTCCAGCTGTGGCAGCGGCTTGCTCACCCAGCTGCGCTGGTTGCGTGTAAACAGAGCGAAGGCGTTGGCCCCGATGGCCTCCGCATTCAGTATGGCGTTGCCCACGCCGCCCGACGCGCTCACATGAGCACCGATAAATTTCGTCATAGGTCTTCTTTCTTTGAACGTTAATTACCAGTAATTGACCGTGAATTATCGTGAATTAATTTAATTGCAAAGTTACATATTTTTGTCGAGACAACAAAATTAATTTGGCTAGGTTGTTGTATTTCAGCTGATTTAAAGGGGAATGGTTGGCCATAATCTCTACAGGGACGGTAATGATTGACCGAAATAAATTGAGCCCCGTGGGAGCGATACGCACCTACGGGGCTCAATAGGTATGGTATTTTACCGATGCTGTCTTATCGGTTTCGGGCGGACACGGCACCGAAGTTTCTCCGGTGGAGAACGCGCGCCCGAAGGGTCCCTACGGCAATGATTGCTATCACGCCGACGGCGCCCAGGAGCCATATCCACCAATGGCTGGCTTTCCGGGGGGCGTCGATTTCGGCGAAGGGGTCTTCATCGCTGAGGTATTTGCCGTCGGCAATCAACTGCAGAGCGTACTCAAGCATCACGTCGGTCTCGCCGTCGGCACCCATAATCACTTCGTTGTAGGTCAACGGCAACTCATAGTCGGGCAACAGTCCGCGGCCCCAAGGCGTGCGTTCGCATACCGTGGTGTCGAAGACCACCTTGACCATGGGTATGGAGACGGTGCGTCTGGTGTTGGGCAGGATGATTTGGGCCAACTCGAATGCATTGATGAAGTGGTAGGCCGAGCCGGTCTCGCGACCGACGCTGACGCCGCGGCGGTTGCGGACCAGCACGGCGGGGAAGACCGTGGCGCAGGAGAGCGATTTGCCGTTGGTGAGGACGTAGACGCGCCCGGTGTATTGGTGGCTGCTGTCGGGCATGATGCAGCTGCAGGTCTTGTCTTGGTCGAAGCAATAGTAGCCCTGCTTGCCATCCACCTGGATGTATTCGGTGAAGAGAGTGTCGTTGTTGGTGTGGTTCTCGCTGTATTCCAGAGTCTCGAATCCGCATTTTTTCTTGACATATAGATGGCTGCCGCGCTGACGGTTGAGGGGCTGTTGCGCGAAGCAGGCAAGGATTTTGTTCATCTTGTCGGAATCGCCGCCTGAGTTGTTGCGCAGGTCTATGATCATGTTCGGCACTTTGCAAGCCCCAATCCATTGTTTCAGGTGCTCCAAATCCTCGTCAAGGATTGTGAACGTGCGTATGGAGAGGTAGGCTGTCGAGTCGTCAAGCTGGCGTGTTACGTAGCTGCTGTCCATCTCGTCGTTCATGACGTTGATATAGTACCAGTCGCGTATTCTGTAGGAGGGGGTGCCCTCCGAGTGGAATTCTACTGGAATCCTTCTGAAGGGGATGTCGACCTCTTCGCCGTCGTCGAAGACTACGTGACTCTTTGATGTGGCGGTGGCGTCCTTGTTCAGAAGCGGATATCTGAAGCTCAACATGACGTTGTCTTCCTCCAGCATGCTTTGGACATTTAGGTCGTATAGGTTTTGGTATTGGTGTGTCTGTCGGGCATAGTCGCGAGCCTCCATGCCGTCAATGCTTTTCACTATGCGGCCCCTGTATTTCTCGAATCCTTTGCCAGCCATCAGCACACGCATTGTGTCGTCGCACCATGTGTAAAAGAATATAGGACCATAGGCGTCGAATATCTTCTTCTTCAATCTGTCGGGTAACAATGCCACATGGCTGTCGTGGAGCAGGTGAGTGAATCGTAACAATGGGTCGACCAAAGCCATATGGGTGGGTTGTGTTACGGATTGGCGCAACACTTCCATGCTGTCATGAAAAGCTTTGTCGCTCATTCGCTCATTCAGTGAAGGGTATAGCTCCAGGACAGCCTTCTCCAGCACAGTGAGGTCTTCGCGCATTTTGTCGGCAGGCATCGGGTCTTCGCGCTCTTCGATGTCGAGATGGAATTTGCTCTCCACACCAAACGGCGACAACGGATCGTCAGCCACATGGCTTGGAAGTGAAACGGCGATTAACAACGAAGGCTTCGGTATGCCTTTATACGAATATGCCAGCGTCCCCAGAGTGTCTCCAGCCTTGACGGTCTGCCCCACCTTGAACTTATAGTCGCCATTGAGTCCTGCGATGCTGATATTGCGTCCATCGGCAATTACGATAGTGATATTCCCTGATAAGAAATGGGCGTCGTAATTCGCCTGGAGGTGAATCCTGGCAATGTTTTCTTTCCAGGTTTGACTGTTGTCGTGGTTAATGGCTTCTTGAAGACCAAATCTTTGCCAATATAAAATAGATACAGTTTTGATTACCCCGTCAACAGGACTTACAACAATGTCGCCTTCGTTGCCTCCGATAAAAAGATCGCAGCAATTGTATTCTTTCTCGATGTGCGAGTTGGGTGCACAGATGATGTTTTCACCCGCCTTGTGGCCTGCCATAGGCCAAGTCCATGTTTGCGCGATACTTCCCGACGGTACCAGAAGCAGAACCGACAGAAAAACTTTCCATGAGCATCCGAACAACATACGCCTTTCGGATTTCAATGCGCTTTTGATTCCTTTTGTCTTCATAATTATAAAGCGTATTGTTAAACTAACAACATTAGTCATATAACGGTGTATAAATTGTAATATTGTATAAAAATGAAAAAAAGAGCGGCCCATGCGAATGCACGAACCGCTCAGTTTGTCTTTTGCAGTAAGTATTACGCTTTCAGCAGGAAGTCTAGGTTGCTGCGGAGGCCATACTCCTTGGTGTTCTCCATCGTGGTCTTGAAGACTTTCATCTTGTTGGGCTTGCCGACGAGTTTCAGTTTGCCGTCCTCAAGCAGCAAGGCGGTAGCCTCGCGGATGGCGGCTACGGTGGCCTTGGGGTTCACCATGATGTACTCCTTCAGGCGGTCGTCGCGGGTCTCGCCGCCGTGCTTCGGGTCGAAGAAGTCGGTGTAGTGGGGGTTGATCTGGAACGGCACCAGACCCATGCAGTCGAACGAGGCAGGCATCACGATGGGCATGTCGTTGGTGGTGCAGAGGGTGGGACCAGCCACATTCGAGCCGGCACTCCAGCCCATGTAGGGCATGCCGTCGAAGGCGCGCTGGCGGATGGCCTGCATCAGACCCGTACGCTGCAACTCGCGCACCAGGTGGAAAGTGTTGCCACCGCCCACGGCCACGCAGTCGGTGTCGTACACGGCGTTGATGGGCAGTGCCTTGTGGTGTACGGAGGTGAGCTTCACTCCGAACTCTTTGTATACGGCAGCCACCTTGGCCTCATAGGCGTCGTAGCTCTTGGTCAGCCCGTTGGGAGCTAGGCTCACGCCGGCGTAGGGCACGAAGAGCACCTTTTTCACGTTGTGCCGACGGCAGAAGTCGGCAATCATGTCCTTGCACCAGCCGAGGTAAGCCTCGCCGCGCATGGTGCTGTTGCTGATAAGGAGGAGGTTTCTTTTATCCATGGGATTATGTTTTAGGGAAGTTATAGAAGTTAAAAGTAGTTATCGCGCTTCGCGCTAGAAGTTAAAGACAATAGTGTTGTATTGTACATTTGTCTTTAACTCCTCTAACTTCTCTAACTTCTTTAACTTCCAGTTTTAAGCATCAATATTGGCGTAGGTGGCGTTGGCCTCGATGAAGGCGCGGCGGGGCGGCAC
>CAMJJD010000099.1 GCA_946406015.1 uncultured Bacteroidales bacterium
GAGAGGTTCGAGGCCACCATAGTCGATGCAAAGACTCATGAGCCGCTGCCTTTTGCCAGTGTGTATGCCAGTCAGAAGTCGTCGACCATTTCCAATGCTGTGGGCGTCTTTTCCATCAAGTGCAGTCCGGGCGCCGTGCTCCGGATCAGCTACGTGGGCTACAGGACAGTTCATGTCAAGGCTTCCGAACTGGCCGGCAAAGTTGCCCTGGAGCCATTGGCGAACCAGCTGAAGGAGGTGATAGTAACCCCCATCGACCTGAAAGACTTCATCCGCAAGACTACCAGCGAGACCCGGCGCCAGCTGCGTAAGAACGAGAAGCGCAAGTCAAGCTTCTTCTACCGCCAGACCACCTTTGCCGACAGCACCTGCTTCGAACTGATGGAAGCATTCCTCCAGGCCAAGTCGGCCGTATTCCTGCGCGACCTGGTCCTGCTGAAAGGCCGCTTTGCCGGCATACAGCCCGACAGCCTGCACCGCTACTCCTTCTGGACCAACTTCTTCATCGTCTCAGAACTGCCCATGCTGACACGCTATGACTATCATGACAACATTGGCGTAAAGCCCCTGGTGCGCAACTACCGTGACTACTACGATGTGGGATATGACATCATGGGCGACGGCGACGACCGCATTTTGGCCATACAGTTCACGCCAAAGCCCCGTCTCTGGCAAAGCGTCCTCGCGGTGACGCTCTACGTCAATGCCCGTACCCACCTCCTGCAGAGGATGGAGGGCGAGGTGCGCAACGTCAACGTGGTCCACAAAGAATATGTCGTGGAAGAGGTGGATACGGGGAAGGTCGTCAGACAGATAAAGACCAATCAGTCCTCAACGTTCCACCTCACAGTCAACATGACCGAAGAGCGTGGGTTCCTCGAAGTGCAGTCTGTCTACGTCGACCAGCAGTTCATGCGTTACGGCAAGAGCATCAATACCCGTTCCATCATGTTCAACGTTGACGGTATGGAAGGTATTGACGGAGGCCGGAAGATGTGGAACTACGGCGACCTGCACAATTATGTCAGGGAGCAAGGCTACGACCAGCAGTTCTGGCACGACAACGAAATGGTGCGCCGAACGCCAGTCGAACAGCAGGTCATGGAGATGTTCGAGAGTCAGAACCTTTTCGGGGTGTTTGAGTAACCCGCCGCTTTTAGATGTTTACGACAGCCCCTCAATCTCGCCGTCGACGATGGTGATGCGCTCGGCCTGCGGACTCTTGGGCAGTCCTGGCATGCGGAGCATGTCGCCCGCAATGGCAACGATCATCTCCGAGCCGCAGTTCAGGATGATGTCGCGGATGCGGATGGTGAAGCCCTCGGGCGAGCCGTAGCGGGTGGAGTCGGCTGAGAAGGAGAACTGCGTCTTGGCGATGCAGACAGGGTAGTGGGCGATGGCCCCGTCTTCGTCGGTAAAGGTGGCGCGCAGGTCCTCCAGTTTCTTTTTCGCCGTTTTGCTGTACTCCACGGTCGAGGCCCCGTAGATACGCTTACATACCTTTTCTATCTTGTCCTCCAGACAGTCGGCCTCCTTGTAGGTGAAGCGGATGGGCAGCGGCTGTTGCCTCTCAATCGTGTCGACGACGGTCTGAGCCAGTTCGACGGCACCCTCTCCGCCTCTCAGGAATGCCTCGTTGACGGCAAAGCCCACTCCCAGGTCTTCGCAGTTCTTGCGTACGATATCTATCTCTTCCTCCACGTCGGTATCGTGGCGGTTGAGGGTGACCACGACCGGCTGACCGAAGCCCTGCATGTTGCGGATGTGGCGGTTGAGGTTCTTCAGTCCCTCTGTCAGTCCCTTGGCGTTGGGCTCGTTGATATTTTCGAGGGCTACGCCGCCGTGCATCTTCAGTCCCTGGGTGGTGGCGACGATGACCACCAGTCGGGGCTGGAGTCCCGTCTTGCGGCACTTGATGTCGAAGAACTTCTCGGCACCGAGGTCGGCACCGAAGCCCGCTTCTGTCACCACGTAGTCGCTGAACGTCATGGCCATCTTCGTGGCGAGAACGCTCGAGCAGCCGTGGGCGATGTTGGCAAAAGGTCCGCCGTGAATATAGGCTGGCGTATGCTCCGTGGTCTGCACCAGATTGGGGTTGAGGGCGTCGCGCAGCAACACGGTGATGGCTCCCGCCACGCCGAGGTCCTTCACCTTGAAGAGCTTGCCGTCGGCAGTAATACCCAGCACGATGTTCTCAATACGGCGCTGCAGGTCCTGCTCGCTGGTAGCCAGACAGAGGATGGCCATCAGCTCGGAGGCGGGCGTGATGTCGAATCCCGTCTCCGAGACGACGCCGTCGCCGCGCAGTCCTGTCACCACGTTGCGCAGGGCACGGTCGTTGACGTCGAGCACGCGCTTCCAGAATATCTCACGCAGCGAGAAACCATCCTTGCGGTGCTGATAGAGATAGTTGTCGAGCAGGGCACTGATGGTGTTGTGCGCCGAGGTCACGGCGTGGAAGTCGCCCGTGAAGTGCAGGTTGATCTTCTCCATCGGCAGCACCTGGGCATAGCCGCCGCCGGCAGCGCCGCCCTTCATGCCGAAGCAGGGTCCCAGCGAGGGCTCGCGCAGGGCTACGGCAGCGTTCTTGCCGATCTTGTTAAGTCCTAATGCCAGTCCGATGCTGACGGTGGTCTTGCCGATGCCGGCCTTCGTGGGACTGATGGCTGTCACGAGTATGAGACGGCTCCGGCGCACCCTCTCCTCGTCGATGAGGCGCACGGGCACCTTGGCCATGTAGCGGCCGTAGGGTTCAATATCCTCTGGGGCGATGCCCAGGTTGGTGGCAATCTCGTTGATATGCTTCAGCTCGCATTCGCGGGCTATCTGTATGTCTGTCTTCATCATCTTATTATTGTTTTAAGCTTAGCGGGGTGCAAAATTACCGTTTTGTTTGCTTTCTGCCAAGAAAAACGGGCAAAAGTTTTGCTTGTTCCGCCTTTTTTGCTTACTTTTGCATCCCCAAACGATTAAAAGCTATACAACAATGAACGAAAAAGACCAGAAGCAGCAGGGACTGCAGATAGAACTGACGCCCGATGTGGCGCAGGGAGAGTATGCCAACTTTGCCATCATCACCCACTCGTCGAGTGACTTTGTGCTTGACTTTGCAAGGGTGTTGCCGGGCGTGCCCAAGGCCGCCGTCAAGAGCCGTGTCATCCTGGCTCCCGAGCATGCCAAGCGCCTGCTGGCTGCCCTGCAGGAGAACATCATGCGCTATGAGCGCGAGTACGGACAGATTAAGATTCCCAATCAGGAGCCGCGCACCATTGCCCCCTTCGGACCGAGTAAGGGTGAGGCTTAACCCAACAGAGGGAGGTTGCCAATGTTGGCAGCCTCCTTTCAATTTGTTTACACACTTATACCACATGTGTGGTGAAAGTTTGTTAAAAAGGTTATATATTATTAATTTCTGCCTAAGCCGTTAATTTTTCTTTCTTTTATATTAGGTAGAAACGAGAAAAAGTTGTACCTTTGCAGCCCGAATTGCGTTTTCTGTATAGGGCGCATTGTGTAAATAGCTGAATATAAACAAAATAATATATAAACAAATAATTAAAAGTAAAGTATCATGCCTACAATTTCACAATTGGTAAGAAAAGGCAGAAGGGTAATCGTAGACAAGTCAAAGTCGCCCGCACTGGACAACTGTCCTCAGCGCCGTGGCGTCTGCGTACGTGTCTATACGACAACCCCGAAGAAGCCTAATTCGGCTATGCGTAAGGTAGCCCGTGTTCGTTTGACTAACCAGAAGGAAGTCAACAGTTACATTCCCGGTGAGGGTCACAACCTGCAGGAGCACTCAATCGTGCTGGTTCGTGGTGGTCGTGTGAAGGACCTCCCCGGTGTACGCTATCACATCGTTCGCGGTACGCTCGATACCGCCGGTGTTGCAAACCGCACACAGCGCCGTTCTAAGTACGGTGCCAAGCGTCCCAAGGCCAAGAAGTAAAAACTGACCGGAGAAGGTCAGGCGGCCGGCCTTTTATATAAAAAGGTGAAAAAGAAAAAAACAAATCCCGTTTTGCTGGAGAAATGTTATAAAGGTTGAGTAAATACTCAAGAGCGAGTGTTGAAGAACGTGCAAGAACAGCCCCCAAGCAGACAAAAATC
>CAMJJD010000100.1 GCA_946406015.1 uncultured Bacteroidales bacterium
CCGAAAGCACTGGCCACAGTTATCAGTACCAGAACGTTGGTGAGACCTCCAATAAGGGTATCGAACTGGCCATCTTCTATGAGATTATCCGTTCGAAGGACTTCAACCTGAGCGTCAACGCCACCTATAATTACAACAAGAACAACGTGGAGAAGGTGCTCGAAGGCGTAAATGCCGACACCAACACCAACTGGGGTTCTTCCATGAAACGCCCATACAACGACTATATCATCCGCGAAGGTGAGCCCGTGGGTACCATCTACGGTTACAAGAGCAATGGATTCTATACTGTTGACGACTTCACCGTGAGCAATGGCGTATGGACATTGAAGTCAGGAGTGGCAGACATGGGTAGCAACGTGACCAACTATCCTGGTAGTGTTTCCGCACTTTACAACCTTCCAGAAGGTCAGGTGGCCTTCCCAGGTATGGTCAAGTTTGTAGATACTGACGGAGACGGCACCATCACCGAAGAGGACTGCCAGGTAGTAGGCCACACCATGGCTCAGCACACTGGTGGTATCAACATCAATGCCAACTACAAGGGCTTCGACTTCTCGGCAGGCTTCACCTATCAGATTGGCGGTGATGTGTATAACGCCAATGCCATGCACTCCATGATGGGTAACAAAGACACCAGTTTCGGATGGAACCGCCTCGGCCTCATCTCTGACTGTTGGAAAATTTATGATATTGATGCCAGCGGCGACCTCTTTGCCGTGACCGACCCGAGTGCCCTCGCAGCACTAAATGCCGGTGCCGCTCATGCCCTGCCATATGCAGAGTACGGTCTCGTTACGTCAGAATTTATCGAAGATGCTTCTTACCTCCGTCTGAACACCCTTACCCTGGGCTACACGTTGCCACGCTCGCTGACAAAGAAGGCGGGTATCAGCAACTTACGCATTTACTTCACCGGTGGTAACCTCTTCTGCATCACTGGTTACAACGGAAGTGACCCCGACGTGAACACACGTCCCGGCGGCAACAACGGCTTCCCCACTCCTAACTATGACTGGAACTCTTACCCTCGTGCAAGAACCTACACCTTCGGTCTTAACGTAACATTCTAACATTAAGGAGACAACAAATATGAAAAAGATAATATATTCTTTCGCTTTTGCAGCAGGCATTTTCGCACTGAGCACTTCATGTAGCGATTATCTGGAGACCGACACGCCTTCAAAGGCCGACGCTGCTTTCGTGTTCTCCACCACCGAGACTTCACGTGCCGCCATCGACGGCGCCTATACTTCATGGGCTAATGCTGCACAGAACAAAGTGTTCGGCGACGGTCTTTTCTATGCAGCCGACGTGGCTGGTTCCGACATTGAGCGTCACCCGGAGAACTTTGCCAACCAGCCTGGCCGCCACTATCCCGAGCAGTTCTATCAGAACGGTAACTTCGCCGGCCAGTACACCCTTTTGAGTTACCAGAAGGAGAACGACACCTATGCTGCTCTTTATGAAGTTATCAGCAAGGCTTGCATCGTGATGAACCTTGTTGAGGAGTCGGAAGGCTTCGACGAAATGATTGCATCCGGTGTAGCCAACACCAGCGGACAACTCTATGGTGAGGCCGTTGCCCTGAAAGCTACAGCCTATCGCGAACTGATCAAATACTTCGGTGATGTGCCCTACGTCAGTGGCAAGAGCACCGACCACGATGGTCTTGTGGGCCGCGATTCCATCTATGACGTCATCCTCGCAGAACTGCAAAAGGTGGCCCCTGTGATGTACCGTGTAGGATCCATTCCCGGTGTTGATGGAAAGAACTATTTCTCCCGCACCTATGTAGAAGGTCTTATCGGACGTATCGCCCTGGAGGCTGGTGGCTATCAGACCCGTCGCGGTGACATCAAACGCATTGACGGAAACGGCAATACCCTCACCTTCGAGAACATGGGAACCGAGAACAACGGAGCCACATACGGCCGCCGCAGTGACTGGAAGTCACTCTACCAATTGGCACAACAGTACTTCAAGGCTGTCATCGACAATCCGGGCTCAGCCAAGTTCATTACCACCGACTCCCGCACCACACCGAACCCCTATCAGGTCTTCTTCCAGCAAATGCACATGCCGGATGAGACTTACGCCGATGAGTCCATCTATGAGGTGGCCATCTCGCAGGGCGCCGGTAACGATGCCCGTCCCTACTCTTTCGGCCGTCCTGCCACGGGTGGTAGCAAGGACAACTACCCCTGTAAGAACTATGGTCAGGGACGTATCAATCCTGCTTTCTACTATGGCGTCTTCGATCCCAATGACATGCGTCGCGACGTAAGTTGCACCGTTACAGCTACTGCTGGTGCCACAGGCACTGAAATCCTGCTCCCCTTCGTACCTGGTTCACAGGGCAAAGGCGGTGGAATCTCATTCAACAAATGGGATGAGAACCGACAGGAAGTAGTATGGACTGCCAACCAGCGTAAGTCGGGTATCAATGGCCCCTACATGCGAATGTCTGAAATCTACCTCGGTTATGCAGAGGCATGCGCTGCCCTTGGTGACAACAGTAATGCCCGCACCTACCTTGATATCATCCGCAACCGTGCTTTCGGCGGTGCTGCAGCAGCCAAGACCGAAGCCTTCATCGCTCAGGAAGGTTCCCTGTTGAACGCCATTATCCAGGAGCGTGGCTTTGAGTTTGCCGGTGAAGGCGACCGCCGCACCACGCTGATCCGTACAGGTCTGTTGCCAGTAAAGATCAAGTATATCAAAGAGCTCACACGCAAGATGCTCGATGGTCTGAAGGCCAATGGCTACTATACCTTCGACAATGGCAATACTATCTCCAACTATGTATGGACAAAGTCTGTGGACGGTTCCGCCAAGGAATGGGGAGGAGCTCGCCTTACTCAGGAGTGTCCTGCCGACCAACGCGACAATGCCGTGATGTATCCCGGTTGGCGTGGCGTGAACAACGACTGGAGTAAGTACGGTCTGAAGCTTCCCGAAGGATATGCACCAAATTTGGCCATCAAGGGTCTATTCCAGAAACTCTCCGACAATGATATTGCCTCTCTGGAATCTAACGGCTACAAGAAGCAGAACTGGGGTATTGACCTCGTCAACAACGACGACGAATATTACAAGTACCTGTTCCTCGACTACGACTACGTGAAAGCACCTATCCATCTCTGGCCGTTCACTCCAAATGTGCTCGCCAATGGTGGTTTCACCAATGGCTACGGCTTTAAGAATGAATAAAAACTATGAATACGTAAAAAAGGCTCGCTTTGTCGAGCCTTTTTTTGTTCCTTCTATCCTACTCACAGTCTTGCTTGAAGAACAACGGGCGCTGATCTGGATTGATGGTCTTCACGCAGACATTATCGAAGTGGACATTGCGGGCGTGGTTTACCCAAAAACCCTTTGCTGGCAGCATGCCCCACATGGTGGCTTCGGGATACTCTTGAAGCTTCTCATCGGTGGGGGCAGCTGTTTCGGGCTGTCCTCCCTCTTGGGTGATAAAGATATCACGTAAGAAGATATTCTCCACGGGATAGCTATTCATGCCTGTTATAGAGCAACCCGTAGGTCCTGCATTGCTAACAAGGAAATTTGAGATTCGAACATTACGGATACTTCCCACCTTCGTGATCTTCACCGTGTCACAATAACTGCGGGCGCGGTTGGCCAAGCGGACAAAAATGGGACTCTCCGTTCCTTCCACTGTAAAATCCGAGATGTTCACATTCTCCATCACGCCGCCGTCAACAATCTCCAGTGAGAGGGCGCTGGTACCCCGCTTAGACTCATGGCCGAAGAACTGTGAACTTTGGTCGTAGCTGGGTTTCACACAGATGTTCTTTATTGTAATATTGCGGAAACCGCCATTGGTCTCGGTGCCCAGTTTCACAGCGTTACAATGGCTACTCACCACGCAATTTGTAATGCAGATGTTCTCACAGAGTCGCGGTGAGGTGCTCTTCAGCGTGATACCGTCGTCATCACTGTCGCAAATCATGTTGCTCACCGTCACCTCATGGCAGCCGTCCAAGTCCAGCGCATCATTATTATAGTTATTGCGATTGATAACCGTGATACCGTCAATCTTCAATCGGTCGCAGGCTAGCCAATGCTGCATCCAACAACCGGAATTAC
>CAMJJD010000101.1 GCA_946406015.1 uncultured Bacteroidales bacterium
TGGCCCCCGTGGCCATGATCGGCGAGAAGGTCTACGGCCGCCTCACCCCCGACAAAGTCCCCGGCATCCTCGCCGAGTACAAATAAGACCGGATCGCAGGCTCTCGCCTGCCTCAAATGCAGAGCGGGGCATCCCAATGGATGCCCCGCTCTTGCATTTGCCACTTGGCCGGCTTTACAATATCTTTCCGGCCCGACGCATGCGGTCGGCAATGGGTGTCGGGGTGGACACTACAGCCGAAGTGGTGACATCACGCTGCTCGCCGTCGATGTTGAACGTCAGGATGGCGCCGTCATTGCGCACGTCGATGGTTACGGGAGCACCCATGACGAGGGGCAGGTTCACGTCACCGTGGCCTGCGGGGAAGCCGCAGAGCAGCGGTATGCCGTAGGGCTCCACCAACAGGCGTATCATCTCCTCGATGTTTTCATAGGTGAACTCCGACCCGCAGCCTTCGAACTCGCCCAGGATGATTCCTTTGCAGCGGTCAAGCACGCCGTTCATCTGCAGGATGCGCATCTGACGGTCGATGTTGTGCATCGACTCACCGACCTCCTCGACAAAGAGGATCAGGTCCTGCCCCATCGTGGCGTCGGCCTGCGTGCCCACGTTGGGAGCGATGGTGCAGAGATTGCCCCCCACCAGCACACCGCTTGCCACTCCGGTGATGTTCTGGGCGTGGGCGGGCAGGTGATAGCAGGGAACCTGTCCCATCAGCAGGTCACGCATCATGGTGCTGGTCTCGTCGGTGCCGCCATTTGCCAGATAGGAGCTCATGGTGCCGTGGACGCTCATCACTCCGGCGCGGCTCAGCAGGCCGTGCAGGGTGCTGATGTCGCTGAAGCCGACAAGCCACTTTGGCGAAGCGGCCAGCTCTGCCAGCGGAATACGGTCGATGAGCTGTATGGTGCCGTAGCCGCCACGGTTGCAGATAATGGCCTTGATGCTCGAATCGTTGAACGCCCAGCGGATGTCGCTGGCGCGCTCGTCGACAGTACCGGCATACTTACCGTCGACAATCTTACCTACATTGGGGCCGATGACGGGCACCAAGCCCCACGACCGTAGCACATTGGCGGTAGCCTCGACATTCTCCATCGGTGTGTAATAGGCAGGGGAGATAAGCGCCACGGTGTCGCCGGCGCTCAGGTAGGCCGGTTTCACACAGTTTAGCACCAGGTTACCGTCGGGTGTGGGTTCCGGACGGACATCATCTTTTCCGCACGACACAAAGAGCAGCGTCGCAATAGTCAGTAATAGCAATGTTTTTTTCATAATAGTTGTGTGTGTTTTCAGAATGCAAAAATACAAATAAAATGGTTCTCCGCAAATAAATTTCACATCTATTGTGCCGAATTAGCCAAGTCGACGGCACCCCACGACGAAGTCTCGTTAGCGTTTCGAAAAGATACTAACGCATTTCCACATTTAAACTTATTATTCCTTCGGTGATCCTTCGGCAATCCCTCGGCGATCTCGGCTCGTTGCGCCGCTATACTGTCCCATATCTCCACCATATACTCACCATATACTTACCATATAGTTAGCATATAAAAAACATATAGAAAGCATATAGAAAACATATACAAAGCATATACAAGGCTCTGGCGGCCGTTATCGGCCGCCATGATAGAATCTTGACCATTGCGCAAAGCGAGCGGAGAGCAAGTCCACTTGCTTTCCCGAGCCCAAGCAATGTGAGTGAACGAAGTGAACTAATCTTGAATCTAGAACCCTTAACCATTCACACATTCACGCATTCTCAAAGCGCATTCACAAATTCACGCATTAACACACTCTTAAAGCGCATTTACGCATTAACACATTCATGCATTCAAGCATTCACACATTCACATCGCCTTCCGAGGAACATTTTTTTTGCAATGTTTCACGGAGGTCGGCACCAAGTAGGCAAGAGGTCGGCACCAAGTAGGCAAGAGGTCGGCACATCGCTCTACGATGTGCATAGGACTGGGGCAAACTCATTCCCACATTCCCTTCTTCGTGGGTTCTTCGATCCTTCTATGTGCCTTCTATAATTACCCCACCAGTGCCTCAATGGGCACGGTACTGTCCATTAGGCCGATGCGGGTGTCCGAAGCGTGACGGTTCACACCGGTGTAGGCCAGCGAGGCGTCTTCGTAGCGGCGGAACTTCAAGATGGCATCGTTCATCTGGGCGCGGTTGAAGACACCCACACGCAGCAACAGGTCGAAGTCGTCGATGGTCAAGCCCGTGACTCGTTCAAATAACGACGGTTCCAGCTTGCGGATGACATCCTCGAGGCTCTCCTCGCGGTAGTCGGTGAGGTACATGAAGATGGGGATGCGAGTGGCGAACTTCATCAGTTTCTCCTGCACCTCGCGCCGCTTGGAACGGTATTCCTTCTCCTCTGCCGTCAGCTCTTTCTTCTTCTTGGGATTGTCGCCCGCTTCGCGTTTCAGCTTCTTTATCCGCTCCGCACGGTTGACGATGTTCTCGATGATGTCGCTGCCCAAGGCTCGGAATCCCTCAATCTTCATGATGGTAGCCAGTGCCTCGGGGTTGTCGAGCACCCGCTGCAGGGTGGCGTTGTCGACGTTCACCAGCTGGGCGCTGTTCCATCGGCGTGCCAGCAAGGTGCCGCTGGTACCGTTGTCCACAAAGTCGAGTATCTCGGTGGCGTTCACCCGTTTCATCGAGCTGCCGTCGAACTGGAGGATGGGCAGGAAATTGATGAAGTCGTTCACCTTGTCGGTGATGCGTCGGTTGCTGTCTATATCCAGCTGGTTGGCATAGGTCACCACCTCGCGCAGGGCGCGGTTGGGGGCGAAGTCAAAGACATAGCAGGTGGGCTTCAAGATAGTTTTCTTTGTCGGGTCGTCCTTGTCGGTCGCCGTCCACGGACTCTGCACACGGAAGGCCGTCTGGAAGTAGGTCTCCGGACTCTTGCAGTTGCGCAGCATCAGCAACCCGCCCAGCGGCCGCAGGGTGACGCCGGTGGTCAGCTTGCCGCAGGTGAGGGTGATGGTGCGCGTCGTCAGCGGGTTGTCGCCCATGGCTTCACGCACAGGGCCGAGAGCTTCCACGCCGATACCGGCCTTCGTACCGCTACAGTTGATGATCTGGTAGGTCTGGTAGAATCCGTTGGCAGGACGTCGTAGCAGCGCTTCCATAGCGTCGCAAGAGGCCACGTTGGGCAGGAACCACATCGTGTGGGCACAGAGGTCGAGCAGACGGGTGTCTTCGAAGGGCAAAGGAGGATGTTCGTTGAGCGGCGAACTGCTGTCGCCATAGATGGGTGTCTTGCCGCGGATGATGTCGAGCCACTTCTGTACCGCCCTCTCGTGAACGAAAGTGGCCACTCCCCTACCCTTGCCAGGTTCTGCCCGGAAAAACTCATTCAGGTCGAAGCCGTCCATATCCCACTGCTCTATCATCGCGCCGAGGTCCTGCGGCATCTGATAGGTCATCATCACCATTGTGGGCATCTCCTCGTATGGATTATATGTTGTCCCACCATTTTCAATTCTCAATTTTGAATTCTCAATTTTCGCCGCCTGCTCGTCCTGATAGGTCCAGTTGAATATCTGGTTCTCCATAAACTCGCCCGTGGCGAGGGCGCGGAAAGGGGTGCCGCTGAGGTAGAGGAAGTGACGGCCGGTGATGGGAATGTCCTCGTCGTCCCACGCGCGGCCGCTCTCCACATCGATGCCACTCTCGCGCATCACCTCGTCCTCTTCCGTCTGTCGGTTCTTCGCCTCGCTGTCGCCGAGGTCGAGCAGGCTCTTGGCGTGGTCGTTCCAGGCGCCGAAGTGATATTCGTCGAGCACAATGAGGTCCCAGTTGATGGGATGCACCCACTCGTTCTTGGGCTTGATGTTGCCGTACTTGTCGCGGCCGAGGTAGTCCTGAAACGAACCGAAGACAACGAGCGGTTTCGTAGAGGACAACGACGGGAACCGCTCGTCCATCCTACTGCTGTAGTAGCGCCAGCCTTCGAAGTCGCGGTGGCGCAGCAGGTCGTCGCGCCACGAGTCTTCCACGGCGGGTTTGAAGGTGA
>CAMJJD010000102.1 GCA_946406015.1 uncultured Bacteroidales bacterium
ATTACTTTTTGATGTACTTCTTGCCGTTCTTGATGTAGAGGCCCTTGGCGCTGCCGTTCACGCGCTGGCCCTGCAGGTTGTAGATGTAGCCATCGGCGTCGGCCTCGGTGCTGACCTCGGTGCCGGTGATGCCGTCGGTGTCGTCGCCGTTCGGGTCGCCGAACGTGAGCACGATGTTGGCGCCCTCGGGCACACTCTCCTCAGCCACCTGAAGGTAAGCCTTGTGCACGGTCATGTTGCGCGGCTTGGTGAAGGACCACAGCTTGCCGCCGGAGATGATGAAGTTCTTCATGCCGTCCTCCACGGGCTGGATGGTCTTGCTCTTCACCGTCACGGAGCCCATGCAGTTGTCGCCTTGGTAGCCCTCGGTCTGCTCCTCGGCTATCTGGTAGAAGGCGCCCTTGTCCTCGCCCTCGGCGTTCTTGTCGTAGGAGGCGACGCTGCCGGCGTAGGCCTTCAGCAGCACGCCCGTGTTGGCGGGTATGTAGGTGCCGTCGCCGGCGCCGCTGCTGCCGTTCTCATCCTCGCCCGTGTGGTTGATGCTCACCATGTGCACGTCGACCAGGTTCTTCTGCTTGTTGTAGTAGGGGCGGCCGGCGGTGAAGGCGATCACCTGCGGGTTCTCCTTGTCGGGGTTGATGGCGTCGAGGTCGACGGCGAACTCACGCGAGAAGGTGCCCAGGTCGGTGCTGATGGCGGGCAGGGGGATGTGGTAGTCCACCACGTCGGCCAGGTCGGCCCAGGTCTCGTCGGCCAGCACGCGCTCGGCCACGCTCTGCTTCATGTAGAGGTTCTGGCCCTCGTTGTAGCGGCCGTTGAACGTCTCCTTGTCATACTCGAAGCGGATGGTGCTCATGTCGTCGACATCGTCGCACAGGAAGGCGTCGGCATTGCCGAAGGCGCTGTTGAAGGCCAGCGCGCCGATATACTTCGGTGTGTGCTTCACCACCACCTCCTTGATGTTCTCCTGCGCGTCCTCGAGCATGTAGTCGCCCAGGTAGTCGACGGTGTACTCCTGCTGGCCGTCGCTCACCGTCTCGGGCATCACGAGCGTGTAGTCGGTCGTGTTGTTCTTCACGCTCAGCACGTTGGCGCTGCCGTCGGCCATCGGGAAGAACTCATACTGGTGGTTGCCGTCCTCATCGGACGACATCTTGCAGTAGTCGAAGTTGGTGAAGCCGTTCCAATCGGTTATGCCCTTGTCCTGCTGGTCGTAGCGCAGCCAGACAGTGGCGTCGGTGGGAACTTGTGTAAAGGGATGCTCTCCGCCCTCACTGGAGAGTGTGATGGCAGTGGGGTCATCGCCCAGCAGCACGATATCCTTCAGGTTGGTGCATCCGAAGAAAGCGCTGAAGTCGATTTCGGTCACCTTTTTCGGAATCATCACATTCTTCAGGTTCTTGCTGTAGAAGAAAGACATCGGGCCAATCTTGGTGAGCGACGGGGGTAGCAGATGGAAGGTCTCGGTAGCTTTGCCGGCGGGATAGATAATGAGGGTCTCTTTCATCTTGTCGCAGAAGATACCGTCGGAGCTGGCGTAAGTGGCATTCTCCTTGTCCACATTGATAGCCTCCAGTTCGTCGCAGAGATAGAAGGCCTCCTTGTCCACACTGGTGGTTCCGGCAGGAATGGATACGGTCTCCAGGGCGTGGCATTCATGGAAGGCCTGGCGGGCAATGGTCTTTACAGAGCGCGGCACCACAAAACTGGTCAGACCGCACAGCCAGAAGCAGTTGTCGCCGATTGTTTCCAAGTGAGCAGGATGCTCGTCGGTATCGGTGAACACCAAGTCTGAGAGGTTCGGCGTATTATAGAAGCACTTGGCTCCCAGTGTGGTCACGGCGGCGGGCAGGGTGAGCGATGTCAGATGCTGGCAGCCCTCGAAGCAACTGGTGCCCAATGTGGTGAGTCCGCAGTCGGGAGCGATGGTCACGGTTTCAATAGAAGGAATGCGCTTGAAACACTCTGTCTCTAACGTAGTCAATTGTGTATTGCCTTCCTCAATAATGAATGTAGAAATATTCTTTCCAGGATAGTATTCTCCTGAGACAACACTGGTGATTCTCTCCAGTTCAGTGTTCTTGCCAACGGTGAATGTAGTCAAATTATCACAATGGCAGAAAGCCACCATGTCAAGTTTCTTCAGTTTTGAGTTGTCCGGAATCCTAAACTCCGTAAATACATCACCCCAAAAAGCAAACATGTTGATTTCCTCCACCGAAGCCGGCAGGTCGAAACTGGCCAGTCCTGTACAGCCATTGAAAGCATGGCCAGCAATTGTTTTAAGATTACAATTCTCAGGCCATACGATTTCCGTCAGATTTTTGCAAGCTTCAAAAGCCTGTCTCTCTATCGTAATAAGCGATTCTGGGAAAGTGATTTTCTCGAACTTGCAGCTACTCATGCTTTCTCCCTGTATGGTTTCGCATCTTTCATCCACGACATACTCCGTGTCTGCCTTTCCGCGCGGATAGAACACAAGCTTGGTGAAATCCTTGGTATAAAGCACGCCCTCACTGGCTGCAAAAACAGGATTACCCTCGGCCACAGTGATAGCAGTAAGCGTATTATTCCCTTTAAAAGCACCGTCGCCAAAAGTTGTCATGGTAGAGGGGATGTGAAGAGTAGAAAGCCTATTTCCACTGAAAGCGTCTACACCTATCGTCTCCAAACCCTCAGGGAAATTGGCCTCTTCGATATTATTACCTGTAAAAGCTAAGTCTCCAATTGTTTTGATGGTCTCCGGCAGAATCAGTTTTTTTATATGATCGGCATAAAACGTATAGGTTCCT
Source organism: uncultured Bacteroidales bacterium (assembly GCA_946406015.1). Classification (GTDB taxonomy): domain Bacteria; phylum Bacteroidota; class Bacteroidia; order Bacteroidales; family P3; genus Colimorpha. Next base: position 2,793 of record CAMJJD010000102.1, read on the forward strand.
TTAATCTCTCTCAATTTCGTATTCGACAAGTCAAGAGTCTCAAGCACAGGAGTTTTGTTGTCGGATTTATAACTTATACCTCTGAAAGCCGTACTTTCTATCACTTCCAAGCTGGTGGCCGTAGAGAAATCAAGGCTGTTGAATTTACAGCCATAGAAAGCACTTTCCTTCACCGTTACGATAGAAGATGGTATGGAATAGTCGGCATACGTTCTTCCTTTGGGATAGCCTATCAGTTCGGTCTTGTCGGCGCTGCACAGCACACCCTCGATATCCGAGTAGACAGGGTGCCCTTCCACCACGTTGTAGTTCTGCAAACCGGTCAGACCCGTCATCGAAGGAAGAGTGGTAAGAGATGCCGGAATGGTCACATTCTCCACATTGGGGCATTCAACGCTTATGGCTCTAACAGAAGAAACCGTTGTGCCGAAACTCAAATCGGTCAGGTAAGAGCTGCGGATAGCGTGAATATCCGATATCTTCGTTACGCCGTCGGGCACGGTGTAGGATGTAGCGGTACGGCCTTCAGGATATTGGATTAAAGCGTTTCCATCCTTAATCAACTCTCCGCAAGCACCATGTGCATATTTTGGATTGTCGGCAGAAACCTCAAACTCCTCCAAAGCAGTACAGCCATGGAATCCATATTCTCCAGAACCGTATTCGAACACATTATTTACCGTAGAGGAGACTTTGATTTTTTTGATACCTGTTCCGGCGCAGCGATAGATATAAGTCATATTCTCCGGCAGTGTCAGACAGGGAATATCATTGCTGCCAAAGTCGCAGGAAATCTGCGTCACCTTATAGTCCTTGTTGCCTTCCTGGTCTTTGATGGTAGCAGGAATCACCACATCACCTGTCACCGTTGCGTCAGCGCCGGTGACATTCACTCTAAGGTCTCCCTCGGTCACACTGAGAAAAGTGTAGGTGATGCCGTCGTAGGTGATGGACGTCCCCACAGCTTGGCCATACGAATTAATAGCCACTGCAGACATGAGCATGGCCACAAAAAAAAGTTTAATTTTTTTCA
>CAMJJD010000103.1 GCA_946406015.1 uncultured Bacteroidales bacterium
GCGGGTGCAAAAATACAACCATTTTCGAAACTGACAAAATATTTTTTCAAAAAAATTTATCTGGCAAGGCATTTCCGCTGTTTCACAAGCGGTTACGGCATGAAAAAAAATTTGCGTCCAAGCCGTTTTCAGGCCCCGCGGAAGGGGGAAGGAATCCCTTTCTGCCCCAAAATTACGACGTTTCTCGCGTCTTTCCAGCCATTATTTTCAACAAATGCCGGTAACGTATTGTAATACAGTGTTAAAGAATGCATTTGCATGGCATCGGGGGTCGGAAAGCAGGCGTCGGAAGAATATCAGTTGCTTGGCACTGGATGGTCCGAATCATGTCCGAGGCATGTCCGAGGATGGTCCGACTGCGGTCGGACCATCCTCAGACATGACCCGGACAAGTCTCGGTGAAATTTCAACTGTTCTTCATCCGTCTCCCAGCATTTCCTCTACATCAGTTGAAGAAATATTGTAGATATATTGTAGAAATGTTGAAGAAATGGCTATCGGATTCCGAAACGACGGCGGGAAAACAAGATGATGAGGCCAAGGAGAACAAACAGGGTGAGTGCGACGGCCCACCAGTTGAGGACGCGCGAGTCAAGGGTGATTGTGTAGTCGCCTTGTATAAGACGTTCGGTGCTCACCATATATTCTGCGGCGCGGCCACCGGGCAGTTCAACACGCCAAAGAACACGGGTCTCTAGGTCACAATTGTCGTCGAACCAAGCCCTTACTCCAGGCTCCAGTTTATCAAAATCAATTCCAGCTTCCATAAAGGCAAGGTCAGGGAAGAGTTTGGCCTTCACAGAGATGTTTGATCGTTCAGGTAGGTCGGCCATAACAAGGTCCCGCAGGGTGTCGTGGTACTGTGTCAACAGGGCACGTTGAGTGCTATCGGTGAAATAGGCGAAATAGGCCTCGTATTCTTTCTCAAAAAGGCAGTGACTCCACCATTTAATATATTTAGTATTCAATTTATCTAGCAGAGCGTACATGTCGGCGCCGTTCCAGTCGGCCGGCAGGTCGAGTGGCTGAAAGAGCAGCTGCTGTTCTTCGTCGGTGAGATATTGTGAAACAGGCACGGGCAAACTATCGAGGGCTGGGAAGACGGCGGTGTAGCGGTAGCGAGTGGTGAACCAACGAAAGTGCTTCGCGACAGTCACTTGCGGACGAAGCATGCGTGGCAGGCTGTCGTGCACAATGGTCCAACCGTCGCGTGGAAGAGCCTGGCTGAAGGCATAGCGCATGGTGTCGCGTTCCGTGCGAAAATCGAACATCTGGCCACGGTCGAGGGCGGTGCGCTGCCAAAGGGCGTAGGGGGTGCCGTCGAACGCCGAGGAGTCGGCCACGAGGAGGGTGCGGGTGCCGTCAAGGCGGCGATTGACGCTATCATTGACCACATAATTGGTGGCGCAGGAGGAGAAAAGCAGCAAGGCGGCTGCCAATACTAAAAGGTTGTTTTTCATAATAAAGTATATATTTGACGGTTATACATCGAATGACGGTAGCCCACGAGAGGTGCCGGCGTGCGGGTGGGCGGAGTGTCGATATGGGCACTGACGCACTCGGCAAGGGTGAGACGGGTCTCATAGCGAGGCTGCAGGAAATAGGCAGCGGTGCCTATGGCGAAGACCATCACCATGGAGAGTATGGCCTGCCAATGCTGACGGCGGCGGCGCAGAGTGCGGTGCATGCCAGCGAGGATGGCATCGGTGTCGGGCACAACGACAGAAGCCTGCTGCGCTTTTGTTATCAATTCGTTATATTCCATATTGCTTCAGTTTTTCTCGTACGGTGTTGCGTGCATTCCAGAGGTTGGCCTTCACCTGATCGACGGTCATGCGGAGGGCTTCGGCTGTGGACTCGGCGTCGAGACACTCTATCTCACGCAATTGATAGACAACACGTTGCTTCGTCGGAAGCGTGACCACGACCTGTTGCAGGAGTGCGAGGATTTGTTCCCCGTCTATATTTCCTGCTGTGGCGACAGGCATTTCCATCTGCTCTACCGCCTCACGGTGGCGACGACGGTGGCGCAGCTCGTCATAGCAGCGACGGACACAGATGGTATAGAGCCAGGCGGCGACAGTGTGGCGCGGATTGTAGCGGCGGGCGCGGGTCCAGAGGCGTATGAAAGTCTCCTGCACGGCGTCGTCAGCTGCAGCACGGTCGGACAGGAGGTTGAACGCCATACGATAGAGACGCTCGCGATAGCGGTCAATCAACTCGCGCAGAGCCACTTCATCGCCCTTGGCTACCTGCTGCATCAACACTATGTCCGTAGTTGTATTCATTTGCAGGTAATACGTCCGAGGGAGGTGAAAGTAAAAAGTAGGGTATAATTATTTAACGATAATCTCGTCGGTGAAGAGGTAGGAGGGCTGGCCGGGTGCGGGATGCCACGAGGGTAGCGGACCGGGGTTGGGAACCACAACACGCATAAGCGGAAAGTGGAAAGTGGAAAGTGGAAAGTTTAGGGGAACTGTATAGTTCTTCAGACGCATGCCAGTCTCGCGAGGATCCATGTCGAAATGCTTGTCGGCCACCAGCGTCCACTCCTTGCCGTCAGCAGAGGCATATACTTTTATCTGCGTAGGGGCCAGTATCCAGTCAAAGGTGTTCTGCATGAAGCGCATGGAGACCTCGTGAAAGTCGATGTCGTGGCCAAAGTTGAGTACCACATCGATGCTGTCGCCCCAATAGCCCTGCCAGTGGCCGTCGGCGTAGGTGTTGCGGCTACCGGTCTGCCCATCGATTAATGCCTCGGGACCGCCGCCACTATAGATGGATCGGTAGGTGCTGTAGTGTGTGTTGAGGGTTATCTCGGCTCCCATGGCTTTGTGGCTCAGGAGGTACTGTTCGCTGACCACGCCCTCGCCATACTCGTTGTAGCTGATGGCGCGGATGGTGGCGGAGCGATCCAGGGGGAATGGGCCGTGGTAACGGATGGCGGTGCTGTCGGGCTCGGAGCCATCGAGGGTGTAGTAGATGGGGCGGTCGGTGTAGAGCGTGCGGAGGGTAACCTGGGGGTGCAACGATGTTGCATCACACCCGACCTGCATAAAGACATGCCGGTCGAGGTCCAGCACCTCGCGCGCGAGCGCGTCGTATCTATTCATTACTACGTAGCGCTCGTAGTCTCCGTTCTCTTGGTCCCAGAGGCGGAGATACTCGCGCTTGAGGGCGAAGAGGGCCTGCAGGTAGTCCTCGGCGTAGCCCTTGCAGTCGGAGTACATGTCCGGATCTTCCAACGCACTGTGTATCGCCATGCGCAGATGGCACTTGTCGGCGGTGAGCGCGATGCGGCGCAGGGCGTAGTGAGCGTGGGGATTGGCGGCGGAGTCGACATGGATGTCGTCAATCAGGTGGCGCACCGTCTCCACGCGCTCACCCATGGCGGGGGCGGTGTTGTCGGGGTTGAAGTTCAGCAGGGGCTCCATGAGCGAGGCACTGGTGTACCAATCGCCGACGGTGGGGTTGTACATCAGAGCACCGACGGCATAGAGCTGGGCGGTGAGCGACGGGGACACGGCCTCGCCCTTTGGACGAAGGGGATAGAATAGCCGCTCGAAGTTCTGGTTGAACTGCTCTTCGCGCTGGCGGAGTTCGTCGGGGTCGTCGGTCTTCAGCGGGTTCCAGGACATCTCGGCGGCCCAATACTGGGCATGCCAACTATTGTCGAATAGAGCCTCGCCGTTGTCGTCCCAGCAGGTGAGCATGGCACCCTCGGCACCGTCGCGATGGCCGTCGCGATAGAGGTTGGCGATGTTCTTGATATATCGTTGCGGCGTGGAGGTCATGGTGGCGCTGTGGCC
>CAMJJD010000104.1 GCA_946406015.1 uncultured Bacteroidales bacterium
AGGACATACCGCTATTGGTTAATCACTTCCTTCGGATGGCTTGCGAGGCAAACGGTCTCCCGTCTGTCACTGTCTCGACAGAGGCCATCGGCTATCTCCAAACGCTGCCGTTCCCGGGTAATATCCGCGAACTGAAGAATCTGGTGGAAAGGACGCTGTTGATGAAGCCTCACCCCCAGCCCCTCCAGCCTCACCCCCGACCCCTCTCCAAGGGGAGAGGGGAGTAGATAGACTTTGAACTGATGAATAACTGTTTTGGAAGTCAGCGGCTGTCAGCAAACACTCCCCTCTCCCTTTGGAGAGGGGCTGGGGGTGAGGCTTCATCAGCAGCGTTCTTTCCACCAGATTCTTCAGTTCTCGGATATTGCCTGGGAACAGAAGCGTCTGGAGATAACCGATGGCCTCTGTCGAGACGGTGAAAGGCAACGGGTAGGCGAGCGTAGCTCAGGCAACCCGTAACCCGCTGGAAATCAGCAGTCAGTGCAAGAAGTGCAAGATTTATTTCACTTTACTTCACCAGATTGCCGAGGATGTCGCGTGTCAGTTCCTTGGTGATGGTGCGGGTGGCGGCACTGGTAGCGTTCTTCACGACCTTCTCCTTGGCCGAGGTTCTCGACTTTGTTTCCTTGCCGCTGACTTTTCCACTCACCCACGTGCCAAGCAGGGCAGCAAGTGTCGAGGTGACGGCAGTCATGACGGCCTTCAGCACCTTGCTCATGATGCCAGCCTTCTTCTTCTCGGCCTTACCGCCCTTGCCTTCCTTCTCAGCTTCGGCAGCTTGCTCCTCCTGAGCGGCAAGAGCCTCCTCGGCCTCCTTGGCCAGTACCTCGAAGGCACTCTCACGGTCGACGGGCGTGTCGTACTTGCCATAGATGCGACTCTGCTTGATGATGTCGAGACGCTGACCCTCGCTGACGGCACCTATCTGACTGAGCGGGAACAACACCTTGGCGCGCTGTACAATAGCCGGGGCACCCTTCTCGTCGAGGAAGCTGACGAGAGCCTCGCCGGTCTCAAGGTTCATAATCGCCTCATCTGTCTTGAACTCAGGATTGGGGCGGAAGGTATCGGCTGCAGTCTTCACGGCCTTCTGATCCTTCGGCGTATAGGCACGAAGAGCGTGCTGTACGCGGTTGCCAAGCTGTCCGAGAATGACCTCGGGAATGTCTGTCGGGCTTTGTGTGATAAAGTAGATGCCAACGCCCTTAGAGCGGATGAGTCGGATGACCTGCTCAATCTTGTCGAGCAGCGCTTTCGACGTGCCGTCGAACAGCATGTGAGCCTCGTCGAAGAAGAACACGAGCTTCGGCAGCGGCAGGTCGCCTACTTCGGGGAGTGTGGTGTAAAGTTCGGAGAGCAGCCAAAGCAGGAAGGTGGAGTAGAGCTTGGGCTGGAGCATCAGCTTGTCGGCAGCGAGGACGCTCATGATTCCCTTACCGCCTTCAGTCTGCAGCAGGTCGTAGATATCGAACGAGGGCTCACCGAAGAAGTGGTCGGCACCTTGGGCCTCTAACTGGAGCAGGGCGCGCTGGATGGCGCCGATGGTCGGAGTAGAGATGTTTCCGTATTTCGTGGTATACTCCTTGGCATGCTGCGACACCCAGTCGAGCATGGAACGCAGGTCCTTAAGGTCGAGGATGAGCAGTCCGCGCTCGTCGGCGATGCGGAACACAATGTTGAGCACGCCATCCTGCGTCTCGTTAAGCTGGAGCAAGCGGCTGAGCAACTGCGGGCCCATCTGGCTGACAGTGGCACGCATGGGATGTCCCTGCTCGCCAAAGACGTCATAGAAACGGACGGGGCAGGCCTGGAACTGCGGATTCTCGATGCCGAACTCAGGCAGTCTTTTCTCGATGAAACCGCTCATTTTGCCCACTTGCGAGATGCCGCTGAGGTCGCCCTTCATGTCGGCCATGAAGCAGGGCACACCTGCCTGGCAGAATGTCTCGGCCATCACCTGTAGCGTGACGGTCTTACCCGTACCCGTGGCTCCGGCAATGAGTCCGTGCCGGTTGGCCATCTTTCCTGTAATACTGAGCGCTCCTTCGGCGCAGTGGGCGATGTAGAGCCCGCGTTCGTTGTCTAACATGTGGCTTTTGTTGTTTTAAGTTTTTGACTTCTTGTAATACTGATGGCAAAAGTACATAAAAAAGCGTAAAATGCCAAAGTTTTTCCGTGATATTTTGTAACTTTGCACAGTTTTTAATCAAACAACCAACAAAAGAGGATATGGAAAACCAAAGCAAAGCGTTTCTTTACTTCATCTGCGCCGTGTCGGCGATGGGTGGTCTGCTCTTCGGCTACGACTGGGTGGTCATTGGCGGTGCGAAGCCGTTCTATGAGTTGTATTTCGGCATCTCTGACTCGCCGGTCATGCAGGGCGTGGCCATGTCGACCGCCCTGATTGGCTGTTTAGTGGGCGCGATGGTGGCAGGTGCTGCTGCCGACAAGTATGGGCGCAAGCCGCTGCTGACGGTGTCGGCAGTTCTTTTTACCGTTTCGGCTATCGGCACGGGCCTGTTTAACGACTTCACCTTATTTAATATAGCCCGCTTCGTGGGCGGTATGGGCATCGGCGTAGCCTCAGCCTTGGCACCGATGTATATTGCCGAGGTCAGTCCCGCATCGATTCGCGGACGGATGGTGAGTCTCAACCAGATGACCATCGTGCTTGGCATTCTGGCGGCACAGATTGTCAACCTGCTGTTGGCCCGCGATACCAGCGTAGCCGAGAGCCAGGCGTGGAATGTGGCTTGGGGCTGGCGCTGGATGTTCTGGGCTGAGACGGTGCCGGCGGCCGCGTTTCTTGTGATGAGTTTCTTCATTCCGGAGAGCCCGGTGTTCTTGCGGATGAAGGCTGCGGCAACGCCGCAGCACAGCGAACAGGCGGGACTGAAGGAGCTGTTCCAGAGCAAGTACGCAAGGGTGCTGCTGTTGGGATTGGTTATTGCGGTGTTCCAGCAGTGGTGCGGCACGAATGTGATTTTTAACTACGCGCAGGAGATTTTCGTCGGGGCGGGCTTCGACGTCGACGGTATGTTCATCAATATCGTCATCACGGGCATTGCCAACGTGGTCTTCACCTTTGTGGCGCTCTATACCATCGAGCGGTGGGGCCGCCGCACGCTGATGCTCATCGGTGCCGGTGGTCTGGGACTGATTTACCTGACCTTAGGCACTTGCTACTTCCTGGAAGTAAAGGGTTTCGCCATGGTCTGCTTGGTGGTGACAGCCATCTCGGTCTATGCCATGACGCTTGGTCCCGTTACCTGGACGCTGCTGGCCGAGATATTTCCCAACCGCATCCGTGGCGTGGCGATGGCTACGTGTACGTTTGCCCTCTGGGTAGGCTGCTGCACGCTGACGTTCTCGTTCCCGTCGATGAACGCGGCCTTGGGCAGCAGCGGCACGTTCTGGATTTACAGCGGCATCTGCCTCTGTGCCTTCCTCTTCCTGTTCCGCCGCTGTCCTGAGACGAAAGGCAAGAGCTTAGAAGAATTGGAAAAAGAACTTGTGAAATAATTCGATAATCGTAAATCAGTAAATCGCAAATAACATGGTGGTAAAAGCCTGGAGAGAAATAGTGACCATCCCGACCTACGAGGTGGGGAAGGCTGAGAAGAACCCGATATTCCTTGAGAAACGGGTGTATCAGGGAAGCAGCGGTGTGGTTTATCCGTACCCCGTCATTGAGTCGATAGCCGACGAGCCGACGCCGAAGGAGTGGCAGGCCGTCTGGTTAGAGAATGAGTATATCAAGGTGATGGTGCTGCCCGAACTGGGCGGCCGCATCCAGATGGCGT
>CAMJJD010000105.1 GCA_946406015.1 uncultured Bacteroidales bacterium
CTTATTGCTTGCTGAATTCTATGGAGAAAGTCGTATGGTATCCGTTGCGCGGGCGGTCTTCCAGGTTCAGGTATCCGCCTTGCTGTATCATCAGCCGGCGGGAGAGTGAGAGACCGATGCCGCTGCCCGTGCGTTTGGTGGTGAAGAAGGGCACGAAGATGTTCTGCCGTGCCTCGGGGGGTATGGGCTGTCCGTTGTTGCTGATGTAGAGGGTGTTTGCGCTCTGCTCCATGGCGATGCGTGTGGCTCCTGCCTCGATGGCGTTTTTGATGAGGTTGATGAGTATTTGGCGCAGCATGTTGCGGTCTATGCTGACAATGATATTGTCAGCCACTTGACGGTGCCAGGTGATATGGGGATATAGCTGCTGGATTTCTTCCAGGACGTCGAGGAGGGGGATTTGCTGGATAGACGGCTGCTGCAGTTGCAGGAGTTTCCGATAGGTGTCTACGAAGTGGTTCAGGTGTTGCGAGGCGTTGTGTATGGCCTGTATGCCGGGTTCGAGCGGTGTGCCTTTCACGTCGCTGCGTGTCATCATCGACTGGCTGATGCTGGTGATGGGTGCTGTGGCATTCATGATTTCGTGGGTCAGCACCCGCGTGAGTCGTTCCCAGGATTCCACCTCGTTCTGGTTTACCTGCTGTCGGATGGTCTCGCCCAGTTGGTTCAGCGTTTCCTGTATGGCGCGTTCGCCGGGTAGCAGTCCGTCGGTAGGCAGTCGGAAGGTGAAGTCGCGGTTGCGGATGGCCTCCTGCATGAGGTGGGCACGGAGCTTCAGCGATTGCTGCCTGCGAATCATCCAGATGATGAACACCAGCAACGCTATACCTATTATAATATATATCCCCGTCATCTACTTTTATGTTGCGCTACTACAGCGGTAGCAAATTCTTCACTCTTCATTTTTCACTCTTCACTCTTCATTTTCTACAGTCGTTTCATCTTGTTGTAGAGTGTCTGTCGGGTGATGCCCAGCAGTTCTGCCGCCTGCGTCAGGTTGCCGTGGCAGCGGTCGATGGTGCGTCGGATGTGCTCCCGCTCCACCTCGTCGAGGCTGACGATTTCGTTCTGCATGTCGAGCACGTCCTTCAGTTTGCGCACGAGTTCGTCGTTGTCCCACGGCTTGGTGATGAAGTCTGCCGCACCGCTCTTCAGGCCTTTCACCGCCAGTGACACGTCAGCGTAGGCCGTGAGCAGCACCACGGGCGTCTCGGGATGCTGTTTGCGGATGGTGCGGAGCCAGAAGAGGCCCTCCTGTCCGCTGTTCACGCCGAGGGTGAAGTTCATGTCGAGCAGCACGATGTCGATGCTTTGCTGCGTCATCAGTTTCAGGATGTCGTCGGGACATTCCAGCGTGAGTACGTTCTCGAAGGTGTCGTCCAGCAGATAGCGCATCGCGGTGAGGATGGCTGCGTTGTCGTCGACGATTAAGATGGTTCCATATTTGCTCATGGCGGCAAAGGTACGAAGATTCTGTCTAAAAATCATACGAAAAGGTGTCTAATTTTTAGACGTTTTGCATCTCGCGGTGCTGAAAAGCTTGGTGGCATCGCAAAAAGGCTATACCTTTGTCGTGAGAAATAAAAAAAAATATGAAGCAAGCATTGATAATCTGTCTCTCATTGGCGAGCCTCCAGTCTGCCGCACAGACATCCTGGACGATGCAGCAGTGTATGCAGTACGCCGTGGCTCACAACCACGAGGTGAAGCGTGCGGAACTGACGCTCGACAACTATCAGGCCGCCCAGACGGGTGCCATCGGGCGATTCCTGCCCTCGGTCAGCGCCAGCATCGGCGCACAGTATAACTTCGGGCGCGCCATCGACCCCGAGACCAACATCTATACGAACGTCAGCACCTTCTACAACGGCTACCAGCTGCAGGCCTCGCTGCCCGTGTTCGACGGGTTCAGCCGCATCCACGCCCTGCGGGCTGCCAAGGCCGGCGTGCTGATGGGGCAGAGCGCCCTGCGGCAGGCGCAGAGCCAGACGGCACTCCGCGCGCTGCAGGCCTATGCGAGTGCCGCCTACTATGAGGGCCTGGTCAGGATGGCCGGCGAAAAGGTGCAGGAGACGGCACTGCTGTTGCGCCAGACCCGCCTGCTGGAGGAGGTGGGGCGCAAGAGCAGCGCCGACGTGGCCCAGGTGGAATCGCAGAAGGCGGAGGCCGACTACGAGCTGACCCGCCAGCAGAACCTGCTGGCCTCGGCCCTGCTGGAACTGAAGAAGGAGATGAACTATCCGCTGTCGGACAGCCTGCGGCTCGCCGTCGACGAGCCTGCGGCCGGCCAAGCCCCGGATTACGGTTCGCAGGCCATGAGCCGCAACCTCGTCCCCGAGCTACTGGTCGCCCAGTATCAGATGCTGGCCTCGAAACATGAGTGGCGTCAGGCCCGTGCCTCTTGGTTTCCCTCTCTCTCGCTGAGTGCGGGCCTGAACACCACTTACCACCACACGCTTCACTCGGACACGCCGCAGCCCTTCCACACCCAGTTGAAGAACAACATGGGCGAGTATGTGGCCGCCACGCTGACCATCCCCCTCTTCAACCGTCTGCAGACCGCCACCAGCGTCCGCCGTGCCAAGAACAACTATCGGATAGCCCGCGAGAACTACGAGCAGAAGCAGCTGGAACTGGAGAAACTCTCGCGCGAGGCGTGGCAAGACTGGCAGGGCTATCAGAAGCAGGCCCGGCAGATGGAGGAGAAGGTGGAGGCCGACAGCATAGCCTATCAGCTGACGCGGCGGCAGTTTGAGGAGGGCCTGTCGACCGCCATCGACCTGCATACCACGTCGACGCAGCTGCTGAACGCCAAGGCCGCGCTGTTGCAGTGCCGTCTGATGGTGATGGTGAAGGAACAACTCATAAGATATTATAGAGGAGAAACGATATGGACAGAGTAATCGAAAAGACAAAGATGCAGCGGCTGATGAAGCATTGGCCGTATGCGGGCGCCGGCTGTCTGGTGCTGGGCATCGGGTGCTGGCTCGCGTTTGGCAATCATGCCTCGACGCTGCGAGTGAACAACGACGAGCTGACCGTCAGCGAGGTGCGGCGGGCGGAGTTCAAGGACTATGTGCGCACTAACGGCCAGGTGCTGCCCATCCAGGTGGTGCAGATTTCGCCCGAGGAGGGCGGCATCGTGATGGAGAAAGTGGTGGAGGAGGGGTCGCATGTGAAGAAGGGCGACGTCATCGTCCGCCTCTCCAACTCCAACCTCGACCTGCAGATTCTGAATGCCGAGGCTGAGCTGGCCGAGAAGCAGAACCTGCTGCGCAACACGCAGGTGGCGATGCAGCAAGACCGCCTGAAGAACCAGACGGAGCAGGCGCAGCTCGACATGGACACCCACCGCAAGCGCCGCACCTTCGAGCAGAACCGCCGGCTGTACGAGGAGAAGCTCATCAGCCGCGAGGACTATCTCCAGTCGCAGGAGGACTATCAGCTCTCTGCCAAGAAGCGCTCGCTCGTGAGCCAGCGCCTGAAGCAGGACAGCATCTACCGCACCGTGCAGATGGACCAGATGGAGGACAACCTGGAGAACATGCGCCGCAACGTGGTGCTCGTGCGCCAGCGCAAGGACAAGCTCGAAGTGCGCTCGGCCATCGACGGCGAACTGGGCCTGCTCGACGTGGAGCTGGGGCAGAG
>CAMJJD010000106.1 GCA_946406015.1 uncultured Bacteroidales bacterium
TGTAGAGCACTTCCATGATGGCCAGGTTCACATCGTTGCCGATGAGGTCGGCCAAAGCAAGGGGTCCCATGGGATGGTTGGCACCGAGCATCATGCACTTGTCGATGTCTTCGGCACTGGCGATGCCGTCGGCCAGGATGCCTACAGCCTCGTTGATCATGGGGATAAGAATGCGGTTCACCACAAAGCCGGGAGCCTCTTTCACCTCGACGGGCTGTTTGCCGATGGAGGTGGCGAGGTCGATGACGCACTTGCAGACTTCGTCGCTGGTCAGCTGGCCGCGAATCACCTCAACCAATGCCATGCGGTCGGCGGGGTTGAAGAAGTGCATGCCGATGAACTGGGCGGGACGCTGGGTGCAGGCGGCAATCTCGGTGATGCTCAGCGAGGAGCTGTTGGTGGCGAAGATGGTCTCGGGCTTGCAGATCTTGTCGAGCTCTACAAACACGTCTTTCTTCAGCTGCATCTCCTCGACGGCGGCCTCGATGACGAGGTCGGCATCGGCGAAGGTGGCGTAGTCGGTGGTGGTGGTGATGTTGGCGAGCAGGGCGTCGACGGCCTCCTGGGTCATCTTGCCTTTCTCAACGAGCTTGGCATAGGATTTAGAAATAGAACCCATGGCTTTGTCAATGCTGGCTTGGGTTCTGCTCTTCATTACGACAGGCATTTTGGTGGCAAAGGCTTTGACAATACCTTTGGCCATGGTGCCGGTTCCAATAACACAGATTTTCATGATATAGATATTTTTGTTGTTGAATTGTTTTCTAAAATTATCTGAGTATTCTGAATAATCGGAGTACTCTGATTATTCAGAGTACTCCGATTACTCCGATTATCTCCCTTCAAAGACCACTTTTTCCTTGTTCAGGAAGGCTTTCATGCCGTTCTTTTGGTCCTGGGTGGCGAAGCAGTTGCCGAAAGCCCCATTCTCGTAGAGGATGGCGTCGTCCATGCACATGTCGTAGGTGGCATTGATGCACTGCTTGGCGGCCTTCACAGCCAGCGGGGCGTTGACGGCTATCTGGTTGGCAATCTCCAGCGCCTTGTCCATCAGCTCGGCCTGTGGCACCACGGCGTTCACCAGTCCGATACGCAGGGCTTCGTCGGCCTTGATGGCCTTTCCGGTGTAGATCAGCTGCTTGGCCATGCCCATGCCCACCAGCCGTGCCAGGCGCACGGTGCCGCTGAAGCCGGGGATGATGCCGAGGCCCACTTCAGGCTGGCCAAACTTTGCGTTGTCGGAGCAGATGCGGATGTCGCAGGCCATGGCCAGCTCGCATCCTCCGCCGAGGGCGAAGCCGTTGACAGCGGCGATAACCGGCACGGGGAGGGTCTCGAACTTGCGGAACACCGAGGCTCCGCGGTTGCCGAATGTCTGTCCCTGCGGCACATTGAGGGTGGCCATCTCGCTGATGTCGGCACCTGCCACAAACGACTTCTCGCCGTCGCCTGTCACTATCAGGCAGCGGTACTTGTTGCAGTCGAAACTGTCAAGAAAACTGTTCAGCTCGGCCAGTATCTCGCTGTTCAGGGCGTTGAGCGATTTGGGCGCCGAGATGGTCAGCACCATTACCGCTTGCTTCTCTTCTATCTTAATATAGTTATACATAGGTTGCTTTGTTTGATTTTGTTTGAGACTGCAAATATACGATTTTTTTATGGATAAACGAGAAAAAATTACATTCATTCTTGCTAATCCGTTTTTTCTTCGTATCTTTGCAGCAGAAAATAGATAACAATATTCGTCTAACCCAAAAGCCTAACACCTGATGGAGAAGAGAATAGGAACAATAACTGTACTCATACTCGACCGTACAAGGTCGGCGGAAATCAACCAACTCATTTCCGATTTTTCCGATATTATTATGTGTCGTCAGGGCTTGCCTTTCCACGAGCGTCCGGTGGCTGTCATCTCTCTCATTGTCGAGGGGACACCCGACCGCATCAATGCCCTTACCGGCCGGCTGGGACGCCTTGCCGGGGTCGACTCCAAAGCAGTATTGACAAAACAATAAATATTATTTATAAAATGAGACATCAAAATTTTATCGACCGCGACAAGCTGTACGGGATGCTCGACAACAACGCTCCCACCGAGTCGCAACTTAACGACATCCTCAACAAAGCCCGCAAACTGAAAGGCCTTAACCTCGAAGATGTGGCAAAGCTCCTTTGTGTGGAAAACGAAGCCGACATACAGAAGATTCTCGACACCGCCGAGTACTGCAAGGACGAAATCTACGGCAAACGCCTTGTGCTCTTTGCCCCCATCTACACGGGCAACGCCTGTGTCAACAACTGCGTCTATTGCGGCTTCCGTCGCGACAATAAGCAATTGCGCCGCAAAGTCCTCACCATGGACGAGATTGAGCAGGAAACTCTCCACCTCCTGCGCATGGGCCACAAACGCGCCCTCCTCATCTGTGGCGAGAGTCCCCGCAACGATGCCAACTACATGGTCGAGGCCATCCGCCGCTGCTATGCCGCCAAGGACGAGAAAGGCAGCACCATCCGCCGCATCAACGTCGAACTGGCTCCCATGAGCGTGGAGGACTTCGCCAAGCTCAAAGCCGAACGCATCGGCACCTATGTCTGCTTCCAAGAAACCTACGACCCCGTGGAATACGCCAAATTCCACCCCTCCGGCACCCCAAAAGGCGACTACCTCTACCGCCTCACCTGCATGGACCGTGCACAGGAAGGTGGCATCAACGATGTGGGCATCGGTGTCCTCTTCGGCCTCACCGACTATCGCTTCGAAATCCTTGCCATGATGGAGCATGCCCGCCACCTTGAGGAAGACTATGGGTGCGGCCCCCACACCGTCAGCTTCCCCCGCATCGAGCCCGCCGAAGGCACTCCCTTCTCCCTGCCCGAAAACCTGCCCCATCCCGTCAACGACAAAGACTTCATGAAGATTGTGGCCATCATCCGCATCGCCATGCCCTACACCGGCATCATCATCTCCACCCGCGAGCGTCCCGAGATGCGCGACAAACTGGTTAAATACGGCGTCAGCCAAATCAGTGCCGCCTCCGAAACCAACCCCGGCGGCTACGACGCTGGTGAAGGCAGTATGGACCAGAGCGACCACCAGAAAACCGGCGCCCAGTTCACCCTCGGCGACCACCGCTCGCTCGACGAGGTCATCAGCATGATGATCGACGGCGGCTACATCCCCAGCTTCTGCACCGGCTGCTACCGCAAAGGCCGTGTGGGTGCCGACTTCATGGATCTTGCCAAGCCCGGCCTCATCAAGGAGTTCTGCAAGCCCAACGCCATGTTCACCTTCCGCGAGTATCTCGAGGACTACGCCAGCCCCGCCACCAAGGAGAAGGGTCTGCGTCTCCTCAAGCAGCTTACCGAGACCTTCAGCAAAGAAGACCTCAAGAAACGCGTCGAGGGCAACCTCTGCAAGATAGGCGAAGGCGAACGCGACCTCTACTTCTAAACTGCCATCACACACCCAATTCACATACCAAGGAGGCACACAAGCGGTGCCTCCTTTTTTTATATACCGCTGGCGGAGCCAGCACATATATCCATTCCACTTTTAGTATTGGTTTTCCGATACGTACTATCGCATAATACCAATCGCATAATACCAGTAGAACACCTGGATACGTATGACCGTCTGCC
>CAMJJD010000107.1 GCA_946406015.1 uncultured Bacteroidales bacterium
GGAAGTTGATTTCATGCTTTAAAGCCACTTCGCGCACCTTGGCGGTGGGCACCGGGCATTGGAGGGCGAGGGTGTCGAAGTAAACCTTGTTCCACTGCTTGTAGCCGTACTGCTCGAGCTCCATGGCCAGACGGTGGGCGCGGGCACAGATGCGGGTGGCAATCTCGCGGATGCCTTCGGCACCATGCCAGATGGCATAGAAGCCACTCATGTTGGCCACGAGAGCTGCGGAGGTGCAGATGTTGGATGTGGCTTTGTCGCGCTTGATGTGCTGTTCACGCATACCGAGAGCCATACGGAGGGCGGGGTTGCCCTTGGCGTCAACACTCCAGCCTATGATGCGGCCGGGGAAGGCGCGCTTAAAGGTCTCGGTGAAGGCGAAGAAGCCGGCGTGGGGACCGCCAAATCCCATAGGCAGACCGAAGCGCTGGGCGTTGCCGACAGCGCAGTCGGCACCCATCTCGCCGGGGGTCTTCATCAGGGCCAGAGCCATGAGGTCGGTGGCCATGCAGACGAAGATACCTTTCTCATGGCACTTGCCGATGAAAGAAGTCCAGTCTTGAGCCTCGCCGAATTGATTGGGATACTGCACGAAGGCGGCGAAGTAGCTGCCGTCGAGCTCGGTCTGTGCGGCTTTGCCAGTGACTATCTCGATGCCGCGGGGAGCGGCATTTGTCTGCATCACGGCCAGTGTCTGGGGCAGGATGCCCTCGTCGACGAACACCTTGCAGATGCCGTCCTTGACAGCCTGACGGCTGCGGCTGTTGAAGAACATGATCATGGCCTCGCCGGCGGCGGTGGCCTCGTCGAGCAAGCATGCGTTTGAGAGCGGCATGCCAGTCATGGAGGCAATCATGGTCTGGTAGTTCATCAGGGCCTCGAGACGACCCTGCGAAATCTCGGTCTGGTAGGGAGTGTAGCTGGTGTACCAGCCGGGGTTCTCGAAGACGTTGCGCATGATGACGGCGGGTGTGATGGTGCCGTAGTAGCCCATGCCGATGTAGCTCTTGTACATCTTGTTTTTCTGGGCCAGCGAACGAACGTGGTTGAGGAACTGGTACTCGCTCATACCTTCGGGCAAGGGCATCGGCTCATTGAGGCGGATGGCGGCGGGGACCGCCTTCTCGATGAGTTCGTCCATGGATTTCACACCGATGACGTCGAGCATCTTCTGCTCTTCGGCGGGATTGGAAACGCCATTGTGGCGTGTAACAAAACTGTTTGTCATATTATTGTTGTTGTTTTATCTTTTTCTTACATGGAAGAAGCGGACAACCACCTCCTCGTAGATTGTGGTGACGCGGACGATGTAGTTGCCTGTGGGGAAACGACGCATATTGATGTGGCCGCGGCGTGGCAGACCGGTGAGGACGCACTGGCCAGCGTCGTTGTAGAGAGCCACTTCGACAATGTCGCCTTTGTCAATGGGGACCTCGATGCGGCGCTTGTCGCGGTTGTAGACGACGCCCTGCTGTGAGTTGATGGGCTCGGCGACATCATTGATTTCATAATATTCCACGAGGGTGTCGCGACCATCCTTATAGATGGTGTCGTGGACGTACTCTATCTCATGGATAATCTCAGCCGCCTGAAGGATAGCAAGGTAGGACATGGTATCGTTGACTGTGACGGTGCGCGGGTTGTCGGTGTTGCCGTCACTCCAGGAGCGGAAGCCGAAACCGGCGTTGCAGACGACGGTGAGGGGTACCTGTTCGCCCATGTTGTAGGCACCAGTACCGATGATGGAACCCGCCTGCGGGTCGCTGACCTCGGCGACGAGGTCGAGCTTGCAGGGATAGGTGATGTGGAGGTTGCGGAGGCGTTTCCACTGGGGGGCGTCCTTGTAGCGGTCGATGGCGATGCAGGGGACATTGTAGACAACACTGGCCTTGAGGCCGGCAAAGACTTCGTTGCCGAGGGTCGGCGGGTTGAGGGCTTTAACGTTCACCTCCTTGACCCCGATACACTGGTAGAAGGCGCGGCTGTCAATACGATCGACACGTTTGGGGAGTTCGATGGCGGTGATTGCGTGACACTGGGCGAAAGCATAGGAGCCTATGTGCTTGACGTGTGACGGTATGCGAAGCGCACCGCCGATGTTGCTGCAATAGGCAAAGGCAAACTCACCTATGTACTCAAGTGCGTCGGAGAGGTTCCACTCGAAGCGCAAGCCGTCCATACCGACAAAAGCATAGTCGGGGATGCGCGTCACCTGTGGTCCGAAGACCACCGACTTGAGGGACCGGCAGCCACCGAAGGCAGTGGAGCTACGCGTGCCACCCATGCTCTCGCACTTGACAGCGTTGAAACGCACCGAAGTAATGCCGCTGCACCCATAGAAGGCAGAACGTCCAATACTTACGATATTCTCACCCACTTCCACTTCACCCTCGATGCCGGTACACTGGTAGAAGGCGTAGGCGCCGATTTCAGCCACAGTAGGGGCGATGGTGAGGCTGGTAACCTCCTTGCATCCGGAAAAGGCGCGAGGTCCGATGGAGACGACGATGTAGGTAACACCGTCATGTTCCACCTCGGCAGGGATGACCAATTCGCCCCAGGGGGTCTTATGCCCCTGCCAGCGGCTGGCACCGGTATTGGCAGGATAGGTAACTTCGACCACGTTCTCCTCGTCGTCGTCGAGAATATTGAAATAGAGGGTATAGCCCTCTGGGCGAGCGCACTCAAAATCGAACGCCCAGGACTGAAGGGCCATACCCAGCATAATTACGATGATTGAAAGACGTTTCATCTTTTAATTAAGAATTAGCAGTTAGCGGTTAGCGGTTGGCGGTTGGCCGCCAACTGCTCTCACTTACAATTTGGGGCCGGCAGCGACCAAAGCCTTGCCTGCTTCGTTATGGGTGAACTTGACGAAGTTCTTCACAAAGCGGTCGGCGAGGTCGCGGGCTTTGACTTCCCACTGGGAGACGTCGGCATAGGTGTCGCGCGGGTCGAGAATCTTCGGGTCGACGCCGGGCAACGCGGTGGGTACCTCAAAGTCGAAATAGGGGATTTTCTTCGTTTCGGCCTTGAGAATGGAACCGTCGAGGATAGCGTCGATGATGCCGCGGGTGTCCTTGATGCTGATGCGCTTGCCGGTACCGTTCCAACCCGTGTTGACCAGATAGGCTTTGGCACCACTCTTCTCCATGCGTTTCACCAACTCCTCAGCATACTTGGTGGGATGTAGCTCGAGGAATGCCTGTCCAAAGCAGGCACTGAAGGTCGGAGTGGGCTCGGTGATTCCGCGCTCAGTACCAGCCAGCTTGGCAGTAAAGCCGCTCAGGAAGTAGTACTTGCACTGCTCGGCGGTGAGAATGCTCACAGGAGGCAGTACACCGAAAGCATCGGCCGAGAGGAAGATAACATTCTCGGCAGCAGGACCGGCGCTCTTGCCATGCACCGGCTGGACAATCTTCTCAATATGGTCGATGGGATAGCTCACACGGGTATTCTCGGTGACGCTCTTGTCGGCGAAGTTGATTTTACCATTGGCATCAACGGTGACATTCTCCAATAGGGCGTTGCGGCGGATGGCGTTGTAGATGTCGGGCTCGCTGTCCTTGTCAAGGTTGATAACCTTGGCATAGCAACCACCCTCAAAGTTGAAAACGC
>CAMJJD010000108.1 GCA_946406015.1 uncultured Bacteroidales bacterium
ATTGTTATAGTATCGTTATAGCTTCGTTACTCGATATGATAATGGAAAACAAGACTATAAGCAGGCAACATCGAGCCGGGATTGAACGGCCCAAGTGGGTCGTGCGTGCAGTCGGGTGATGCCCTGTGCCGTATCGCTGGAAGACACGGCACAGGAGGGGAGGAGGTACCGGCAGCGTCCTGGGTCATACGGTGATGGTGACGCGGTAGGGCTCGGGGTAACAGCTGAGGAAGACCAAGGTATAGGTGCCGTGGGGCAGGTTGGCAATCTGGAAAGAGTTGTCGGTAAAGCAGATGCAGTCGGCCATGGGGCCGTCGTGCTCGTATTCGCTTATGGTGATGGTGTTGCCCTCGGTGACGATGTCCACGTCGATGCCACCGACTTCGAAAGCGCAGTTGAGCAAGAGGTTGTAATGTGTGATGCTGAGGGTGCCATGGCTGTAGCTGTAGCCGATGGAGTCGGTGCTGAAGTCCCGGTCTTTCTCCACCAAGGACGCATAGTCGGTGTGATAGATGCATCCGTTGTTGCTGATGTTCTGCACGGTGATACGTGAAGTGTCGCCCGTTTTGTTGCAGGCAATGGCGAGCGTGGTGACAAGCAGTGCCGTTGCGGCGGCGAGGGTGATGCGTGTGCGTTTCATTTGTTTGTGGTATTAATTGATGTGACAGGTTCCTTTTGCGGGGTTTGATTTCACCTATATGACGTGGGAGTGGGCGGAATCTCACACATTTTAACTCTGTTTAACAGCGGACGGGATAAAACACAAGACCGGCCACACCGCTGAGGGATGTATGCCGGTCTTGCTGTTGATTGACGCCGAAAGGATTAGGCACCGATTTTGGCGGTGTAGGCGATGTTGTCGAGCAGAGCGTCGATGTCGGCCATGTTGGCGGGTTTGATCTTGATAATCCAGCCGTCGCCATAGGGGTCGCTGTTGATAGCGGAAGCGTCGTCGAGGTTGGTGTTGAACTCAACCACTTCGGCCTCAACGGGCATGAGGAGGTCGGCAACGGTCTTGACGGCCTCGATGCTGCCGAAAGCCTCACCGGCGGCGATGGTATCGCCAACGCAGTCTACATCAACAAAAACGATGTCGCCAAGTTCGTGCTGGGCATAGTCAGTGATGCCAACATAAGCAAATTCGCCTTCTACTCTTACCCATTCGTCGTCCTGGGTGTACTTTAAATTCTGAGGAATGTTCATTGTATTATTGTTTTATGTGAATGATTAATTATTCAAAATTTTCTGCAAAATTACGCATTTTCGTTTGTTTAGCAAAATATTTTTTGTCTAAATAAAAAAAAAAGTCTATTTTTGTATCGTCAAATATCGTTCAGAGAGCTGACATTTTATGTTTTTAGATGTTAACTATCAGAGCGTTCCATTTTTCATACTAAGATAGAATTTTTTCTAAAATCATTCAAAGCATAAACGCTACATTTATGTATAGCAAAGCAGAATTAGAAGCCAAAGCGCATATTGAACTAATCAATATTGCACAAGAGTTAGGCATTCCCCGAGCCAAACGTTTGGAAGCACAAGAGTTGATATATAAGATTATCGCACTGCAGTCGGAGAATCCCAAGGCAATCACCAAAGAGCAAGAGGAGAAGAATAACAAAGAGGCTGAAGCCCGTCCCAAAAGGGCACGTATCAAGCCCACGCTTTTGGCAGAGTCGTCGATGAACAACCCCGAGCTGCATAAACACAAGCAGCGTCCTTCACAAGAGAAGACCGATGCCAACAAGGTTAACTCCATATCGAACAAAGACTCTCAGTCGTCCTTCAAGAATGAGAGCATGGGCATCAATATAGCTGACCTCGAGCTGCCGATGGTGCCCTCCGTCCCCGAGATGGTGTCGCCTTCGGGCCGCCTGCTGCGCCGGACCGACAGTTCGGCTCCAGCCATAAAGAAGGAGCCTGCCCCCGAGCCTGCCGCCGTGGAGGCCAGCGCCCCTGCAGCCCCTGCCGACGAAGTCCCTGCCGACACCCCACAGGAGCCGGTGAAACGCAAACGCGGCCGCCCCAAGAAGGTGAAGGAGGATGCCGAGCCCGCCAAGCCCGCAGAAGCAACAGCGCCAACCGAGGTCGCCGCGCCCACGCCTGCCGAGCCCGTAAAGCCCCAGGCCCTGGAGAGCGCTCCCGCCAAGGAGGAGAAAGAGAATGTTGGCCGCCGTCCGCGCCAGCATTTCTCACCCCGTCCCGTGGCTTCGGCCCAGGAGGACAGCGATCTGACCGTCCCCGTGGCACCCGCTGCCACCGAGAATGCCCAACCCGCTGCCGACAACGCCGCCGCACCGGTTGCTCCTATTAATAATAGAGAGCGCTATATGCGCATAGGGAACAAGGGGAAACACCATCGCGGCGCCGAGCCGTATAGCGACGAGTTCCTGGCCCAGTTCGGTGTGGTTCCCGGACAGCAGGCAAAGCCTGTAAAGGTGTACCCCTTCGAGAGCGAAGGCGTGGTGGAGGCAGAAGGCGTGCTGGAGCTTGCCCCCGACGGATTCGGTTTCCTCCGCTCGTCGGACTACAACTATCTGGCTTCGCCCGACGACATCTTTGTCTCCGCACCCATGGTCCACAACTTCGGCCTGAAGAACGGCGACACCGTGAGCGGCATGATACGTCCGCCCAAGGAGAACGACAAGTACTTCGTGATGGTGAAAATCAACCAAATCAACGGTCTTTCGCCTGAGCGCATACGCGACCGCGTCCCCTTCGAGTCGCTCACCCCGCTCTTCCCCGACGAGAAATTCAAGCTGACCGGCCATCCCCAGCAGACCCTCTCCACCCGCATCATCGACATGTTCACCCCCATCGGAAAGGGTCAGCGCGGCCTCATCGTGGCACAACCCAAAACGGGTAAGACCACCCTGCTGAAAGAGGTTGCAAACGCCATCGCTTACAACCACCCCGAGGTATATCTGATGGTGCTGCTTATCGACGAACGTCCCGAGGAGGTGACCGACATGCAGCGCAGCGTCAATGCCGAGGTGATAGCATCCACCTTCGACGAACCCGCCGACCGCCATGTGCGCATCGCCAACATCGTGCTGGAGAAAGCCAAACGCATGACCGAATGCGGCCACGATGTGGTGATTGTGCTCGACTCCATCACCCGTCTGGCACGAGCCTACAACACCGTGCAGCCTGCATCGGGCAAGGTGCTCTCCGGCGGTGTCGAGGCCAACGCACTGCAGAAACCGAAACGCTTCTTCGGCGCCGCCCGTAATATCGAAAACGGCGGCTCGCTGACCATCATCGCCACGGCCCTCACCGAGACCGGCAGCAAGATGGATGACGTCATCTTTGAGGAATTCAAGGGTACCGGCAACATGGAGCTGCAGCTCGACCGCAAGATGGCCAACAAGCGGCTCTATCCCGCCATCGACCTGGTGGCCTCGAGCACCCGCCGCGACGACCTGCTGGTGCCGAAGAACCTGCTGAGCCGCACCCTGGTGCTCCGCAACCAGTTGACCGACATGACCCCTGTCGAGGCGATGGAGTTCCTGCAAAAGAACATGGCACATACCGTCAGCAATGAGGAGTTCCTGCTGACGATGGACAAATAAATAA
>CAMJJD010000109.1 GCA_946406015.1 uncultured Bacteroidales bacterium
TTGCTGTGAAGTTCTTTCTTTTCCTCGGCGGCAATCTGGTTGGCGCGTTTGGTGAGCACGGCCACGGTCTCGTAGATGTTGTCGGTCATCTTGTTGAAGTCGGCGGTGTTGCGCGTAATCGTGGTGTTGTTCACCTTCTTTTTCTTTTCTTCCATGGTTTGTATGTCTTGTTTTTCAGTTATCTTTCTTTACTGTGCTTTCTCCAAGTCGGTCAGTGCGGCGCGAGCCTTGGTGTAGATGGCTTGTGCGGCGCTGAGACGTTTGGAATCGGCGAAGTTGCTGTTGAACCTTTCGAAGTCGTTCAGCACTTGTTGCAAGCGCTCTTTCTGCTTGTCTTCTCGACTATTGATGGCGAAACGGTAGCCGGCGTCGAGTTGGTAGAACATGGCGTCTTCGCGTTCGGCCGCTTCGGGGTAGAGGTTCAGGAAGCGTTTGAACGATTCGTAGGCGGCGTTGTACTCCTCGATGAAATAGTAGTTGTAGGCTATCTCATAGTCCTTCTTCATCAGTTTGGCGCGCATCTCGTCGACGCAGCGGTTCAATTCGGGAATGTGCACGCTGCGGGGCCACCGCTCGACGAACGACTCCATCTCTTCGATGGCCTCTTTGGTACGCTTCTGGTCGAGCGAGTAGTCGGGCGAATCCATATACTTGCAGTAGGCCGATAGCCAGGAGGCTTCCTCGGCGCGATTGCTGTAAGGGAACTGGCGCGCAAAGCGCTGGTACTGATAGCCTGCGGTGAAATAGTCTTTCTCTTTGAAGAGACTCTCGGCATAGTACCAGGCAATCTCCTCGGCGTGCTCTTTCCCGCGGTAGTGAAGGGTCAGGTTCTCGAACAGCTGGATGGCCCTCGACCAGCTGTTGTCATTATAGTAGCGCATGGCCGCCTGATACTTTCCCTCGTAATCGTTGCTGTTGAGCAGTTTCTCGTAGCCACTGCAAGAGACTAGCATCAAGCAGATTGCGCAGATGCCGATAATGTTTTTCTCCTTATTCATAGCGTGCAAAGATACGCTTTTTTTTTAATATGGAAGAAAAAAAGTATCTTTTCCTCCCTTTTGACGTCGGCGCTGCCTCCAGTCGCCGTCGTCTTTTTGAAGTTCATTTTACGGCAGGTCTATGGTCGCTCATAGGGGGGGAGAATACCCTATGAATGGAGTATTTTGTGGTGCGTTCATTTACAATTGGTTAACGACAACTCTTTTGGTGTTCTTTGGGGATTTGTGAAGAATATCAAAAGAACAGCAAAAGAACGCATGCCGTTTTGTGTAGGCTCATTATGCTGCATCCGCGATCAGAATGCATTTATTCTGTGCTGATTTAGACTATTTTTTTTCGCTGAAGAAATGCCTTCAAAAATAGGTGTATGTTCAAATGGGAATAGAACACCGGTACTACGAAAAAACAATCCTTCTGTATGTTTACATCAGCGTGTTGTATTCGTATGTTGAACCTGGTCAGTGGAGATGTGGAAAAGTTTTTTCCTCCGTAATGGAAAAAAAGTGTATCTTTGCATTTTAAAATCTATGAAATATATGGACACTGTCATTATCTTAGACTTTGGCTCTCAATACACTCAGCTTATCGCACGCAAAATTCGCGAGCTGAACGTCTACTGCGAAATTCATCCTTTCGACAAAATACCCGCCCTCACAGCCGATGTGAAGGGTGTTGTCTTCTCGGGCAGCCCCTACAGCTGCAACGCCGCTGATGCTCCAGTGCCCGATATGAGTAATATCAAAGGTAAACTGCCGCTGCTGGCGGTGTGCTACGGTGCTCAGTATTTGGCCAAGTGGGGTGGAGGACGTGTGCAACAGAGCAAGATACGTGAATATGGCCGCGCCAATCTGAATTATATTGACGACGCCAATCCGCTGATGAAGGGTGTCCCCATGGGCAGCCAGGTGTGGATGAGCCACGGTGACACCATCGAGGTGCTGCCTGAGGGCTACCGTACCATCTGCTCAACCGAGAACGTGCGCTATGCAGGCTATCAGATTGAAGGCGAGCAAACCTACGCCATCCAGTTCCATCCCGAGGTACATCATTCGACCGACGGTGTGCAGCTGCTACGCAACTTCGTGGTCGACATTTGCGGCTGCCGTCAGGAGTGGACCCCCGAGAGTTTCATTGAGACCACCGTGGCCGAACTCAAGGCCAAAGTGGGTGACGACAAGGTGGTGCTGGGCCTCAGTGGCGGTGTGGATTCCACGGTGGCTGCCGTGCTGCTCAACCGAGCCATCGGCCATCAGCTGCACTGCATCTTCGTCGACAACGGCTTGCTGCGCAAGAACGAGTTCGAGAGTGTGCTCGAGTCGTACAAGGATATGGGGCTCAATGTGAAGGGCGTCGACGCCAAGCAGCGCTTCTACGATGTGCTGGCTGGCGTAAAGGATCCCGAGAAGAAGCGTAAGGGTATTGGTAAGACCTTCATCGATGTGTTCGATGCCGAAGCCAAGCTCATCACTGACGCCAAGTGGCTCGGCCAGGGCACCATCTATCCCGACGTGATAGAGTCGAGCAGTGTGAAAGGCCCAAGCCAGACCATCAAGAGCCACCACAACGTGGGTGGGCTGCCGGACTATATGAAGCTGCAGCTGGTGGAGCCGCTGCGCAGCCTGTTCAAGGACGAGGTGCGCCGCGTGGGTCGCCAGTTGGGCATCAAGGACTCGCTTATCGGCCGCCATCCTTTCCCCGGTCCCGGTCTGGCCATCCGCATCCTCAGTGACGTGACGCCGGAGAAGGTGCGCATCCTGCAGGAGGTGGACGACATTTTCATCCAAGGACTGCGCGACGCGGACTTGTATGACAAAGTGTGGCAGGCCGGCGCGATGCTGCTGCCTGTGCAGAGCGTGGGCGTGATGGGCGACGAGCGCACTTATGAGAGCGTGGTGGCCCTGCGGGCCGTGGAGAGCGTGGACGGCATGACGGCCGACTGGAGCCACCTGCCGTATGACTTCATGGCCAGGGTGAGCAACGAGATAATCAATCGCGTGAAAGGTGTGAACCGGGTGGTGTACGACATCAGCTCCAAGCCGCCTGCAACGATCGAGTGGGAATAAGGAAGATGAAAAGGTTATTGCTGATATTGACGCTGCTGCTGACGGGCTTTGCGGCTTGGGGGCAGAAGCCGGGTGCCACACCGGTCAAGGTGAGCCACGAGAAGCAGATGATGAATGGCCGCAAGTACTATGTGCACATCGTGGAGAGCGGCCAGACTGTCTACTCTATCACCAAAGCCTATAGGGTGGAGAGCTTCGATGCCGTCACCCATGTGGACGTTCATTCCCTGCACCCCGGCGACACGGTATGGCTGCCGTTCCGCGGACAATTCACCGAGGAAGAGGAACTGTCGGCGACAGCGCCTGCTCCGGCCCCTGTCCCGGTCGAAAAAGTGTATATGCGCGACACGATCTATGTCAATGTTCCTTACGCCGTGCACGACACTACGTATGTGAATGTGTCGTATGCTGTGCACGACACTACTGTGGTTGTCGACACGGTCAGGTTGACGGAGTATGTGACTGTACGTGACACTGCTTATAT
>CAMJJD010000110.1 GCA_946406015.1 uncultured Bacteroidales bacterium
ACGCCTTCTGGGGCATCCGCGGCAACTACCGCTCCATGCCCACCGACTGCCCCCAACGCGACGAGCGCATGGGCTGGACCGGCGACCGCACCACAGGCTGCTACGGCGAAAGCTTCCTCTTCGACAACCACCGCCTCTACGCCAAATGGATGCAGGACCTCGAGGACTGCCAGTGGCCCAACGGGCAGCTCAGCGACGTGGCACCCGCCTACTGGCGCAACTACACCGACAACCTCACCTGGCCCGGAGCCTTCGTCACCGTGGCGGATATGCTCTACACTCGCTTTGGCGACATCGAGCCCATACGCCGCCATTATGACGCCATGCGCAAGTGGCTGCTGCACATGAAGCTGTGGTATATGAAAGACGGCATCATGACCCGCGACTGCTACGGCGACTGGTGTATGCCGCCCGAAAGTCCCGAGATGATCCACTCCAAAGACCCCAGCCGCATCACCGACGGGGCCGTCATCAGCACCGCCTATTATGTATACCTTTGTTCCATTATGAGCCGTTTTGCTGCGGAGTTGGGCAATAATGACGATGCCAATATGTGGAGGCAGGAAGCCTCTGTAGCCACCGAAGCTTACGATGCCAAATATTATGACGAGGCAAAAGGCTATTACGCCAACGGCACCGTAACCGCTAATATCATGCCGCTGGCTTTTGGGATGGTGACAGAAAAGAATGTTGACAAGGTCTTCAAACATGTCGTCGACAAGACGATGCGCGACTTCGGAGGCCATGTCTCCACCGGTGTGGTCGGCATCCAGCACCTCATGCGAACACTCACCGACTATGGTCGCGCCGACCTGGCACTGCATTTGGCCACCGACACCACCTACCCCTCATGGGGCTACATGGCCCGGCGCGGCGCCACCACCATCTGGGAACTCTGGAACGGCGACACGGGCGACCCCAGCATGAACAGCGCCAACCACGTCATGCTCCTCGGCGACCTCCTCCTTTGGGAATACGAATACCTCGCCGGCATCCGCCCCCTCAGTCCCGGCTATGGTGTCATCGAGTTGCGACCCTATCCTCTCGACGGCCTTAACCACGTCGATTGCTCCTACAATTCGGTATCAGGCCGTATAGAAAGTCATTGGAAACGCAATGGCGATACCTTCGAGTGGGATATAGTTATCCCACCCAATACCACCGCCGAAGTTTACCTACCCACCAAGGACGGCCATGCCCAAAAACGCATCCTTGGCAGCGGTTGCCACCACATCACCTGTAAATTATAAACGCCATGGGTAACATCAAAAAAATCTTCTTATTCGTTGTCTTTCTTGCCTTTGCACTGGGCATGACGGCTCAGGAGCTGAAAATCGTGTCGTTCAATATACGATACAACTCATGGAACAACATCGACGGCGAGAATGGGTGGCCTTACCGCAAGGCTGCGGTGGTGAGGATGATTAACGAAGAGCGTCCCGCTGCCATCGGCTTGCAGGAGGCCTTGATTGACCAGCTGCGTTATCTCGACAGTAACCTGCCCGGCTATAAGCGCATCGGCGTGGGGCGCGACGACGGCAAGGAGGCAGGCGAGTTTATGGCTATCTACTATGACACCGCGCAGCTGGAACTTGACATCGACGCGCATACTTTCTGGCTTAGCGAAACGCCGCTTGTACCTTCGCTGGGCTGGGACGCAGCCTGCCGCCGCACCGTCACCACGGCCTTCTTCCGAGTCCGGGGGTCAAACCGGGTGTTCTGCTATCTCAACACCCACCTCGACCACATGGGCAAGGAAGCCCGCAGGTTGGGGACGAGGATGATTGCCGCACTGATTAAATCCGACAAAAGGGATTGGGTGCTGTGCGGCCCAAATATACCTGTTATCGTGGGCGGCGACATGAATTCGACCATCGAGGACACCATCTTCAACGCTTTCTACAATGAGGGGCTGAAGGTGGCTCGCGATATGCCGCAGAACACCAGCCATGCCGACACCTACAATGCTTTCGGCAAGAGCAAGGGGGCGATGATTGACCACTTCTTCGTGCGCAGGATGAAGGTTAAGCAATTCCGCACCCTCGACGGCGACTACGGCGTGCCTTACATCTCCGACCACTACCCAATCGAGCTGGTGATAAAACTATAAATTAAGATGTAATAACTTAGAAGGTTGGCGCAGCACAACACATTTCTTACCTCTTACTTCTTACCTCTTGCTTCAATTTTCATCACGAAGCCGCCACCGGGGGCGAGGTGCACCTTGATTGCTTGATCGTTTGATTGCTTGATTGTTTGAGTACGGTAGTCGCTGCCGCGGCGGTGGGCGTTGACACCGTCGCAATAGAGTTCTGCGACACCGGATGATATGCCCAGCTGTCTCAGGTCTACATCCACATCGCGAGCAGTCCAGTTGGTGATGCCACCGATGTACCAGGTGTCGCCTTTGCGGCGGGCGGTGACGATGTATTCGCCTACCTCGCCTTGCAGCACACGTGTCTCGTCCCACACTGTGGGTATCCCAGCCACGAAGCGGGTGTAGTCGGGTTCCTTCTCGTAGTTCGTAGGCGAGTCGCACAGCATATTGAGCGGCGACTCCAGCACGATGTACAGCGCCAGCTGGTGGCAGCGGGTGCCCTGGCTCATAGGCTCGTTCCAGCAGGGGTGGAAGCTGTTGCGACAGCCGTTGAGCATCGCCCCTTGGGTGTAGTCCATCGGGCCAGCAGTCTGGCGGATGAAGGGTATCTCGCAGTCGTAGCGCATCTGGTCCCATTCCAGCTTTGCCCACCGCATCTGCTCGAGGCCGAAGACCCCCTCGAAGTTGAGCACATTGGGGTAGGTGCGCGTGAAGCCTGCGGGCTTGAAGGCGCCGTGGAAGTCGACCACCAGATGGTACTTGGCACAGGTCTCGGCCGTGCGGCGGTAGAAGTCGGTCACTATCTGGTCGTCGCGGTCCATGAAGTCGACCTTGAATCCTTTGACGCCCATCTGGCTGTAGTGCTGGCAGACGCGCTCCATGTCGCGGTCGAAGGCATAGTAGCCAGCCCAGAGAATGATGCCCACGTTGCGCTCCTTGGCATAGTTGACCAGCATCGGCAGGTCAATCTCCGGCACCACCTGGAACAGGTCGGCCTTCCCGTTCACGGCCCAGCCTTCGTCGAGGATGACGTATTCGATGCCGTACTTTGCAGCGAAGTCGATGTAGTGCTTGTAGGTGTCGTTATTGATACCGGCTTTGAAATCCACATTGCCGATATTCCAGTTATTCCACCAATCCCAAGCCACCTTGCCGGGTTTGATCCAGGAGATGTCCTGCACCTTTGAAGGCTCGCCCAGCAGGTAGCTCATGTTGTTCATGGCAATCTCTGTGGCGGTGCCCACCATCATGATGCGCCAGGGGAAGTGTTTTGTTTTGTCCATCTCGGCGATATAGTCCTCGCGTTCCTTGACAATTAACTGCAGGTTGTTGTGGCCGCCCTGTTCCACGCGGCGGGGCAGCGGGGCGTGCTCGCCTGTGAGCCATGGTACCCGTGGCTCGCCAT
>CAMJJD010000111.1 GCA_946406015.1 uncultured Bacteroidales bacterium
GCGCCGGCCGCGCCATCGGCACCTTCGTCGACGCCTACCTCAGCAACTGGTACGTACGTCTCTGCCGCCGCCGCTTCTGGAAGGGCGAGATGACCGCCGACAAGGTGTCTGCCTACCAGACGCTCTACACCTGCCTCGAGACTCTCAGCCGCCTGATGGCCCCCATCGCACCTTTCTTCAGCGAGCGCATGTTCCTCGACCTCAACGCCGTCACAAAACGTTACGACGTGGAGAGCGTGCATCACCTTGGCTTCCCCGAATACCATGCCGAAATGGTCGACAAAGCCCTCGAAGAGCGCATGCAGCTGGCCCAGAAGGTCTGTTCCATGGTCCTCGGCCTGCGCAAGAAGAGCAACCTGCGTGTTCGTCAGCCGCTGCAGAAGATTGTCATCCCTGTGCGCGACGAGAACATGAAGGCCCAGATTGAGAAGGTGCAGCACCTCATCTGCTCCGAGCTCAACGTGAAGGAGATTGAATTCCTCGCCGCCGACAACGACCTGCTCGTCAAGAAGATCAAGCCCAACTTCAAAACCCTCGGCCCGCGCTATGGCAAGGTAATGAAAGCCCTCGGTGCCGCCATCATGGCTTTCAGCCAGCAGCAAATCAACGCTCTGGAAGCTGACGGCCGCTGCGTGGTCACTATCGAAGGCCAGGATTGCGAAGTGCTTCTGGGTGACGTAGAGATTGCCACGCAGGACATCCCCGGCTGGGTGGTAGCCAACGACGGCAGCCTCACCGTGGCCCTCGACATCCAACTCACCCCCGAACTCGTCGACGAAGGCATCGCCCGTGAGTTGGTGAACCGCATCCAGAACATCCGCAAGGAAGGATTTGAAGTCACCGACCGCATTGTCGTCACATTGCAGAGCGGCGAGTGGGACAACGCCATCAACCGTCACCGTGACTACATCTGCACCGAAACCCTCTGCACCTCGCTGACCCTAGTCCCTGAGGTGAAAGACGGACAGAACATCGAGCTCCTCGACGGACAGAACACTGTAGTAAGCATTATAAAAGCCAACCAGTGAAGACATTACTCTTAGTGCTTCTCATCGCCGTCGCCATCGTCGCATTGATGATGGCGGGCTTGGGCATTAAGATGCTCTTCCACAAGGAGAAAGAATTCCGCCGTCCCTGCGCCAATGCCGACCCGACCACAGGGCGCTGCGCACACTGCACCTGCGACCTAAAGAAGACCAAGAAATGAATGAAGGACTGACAGAGAAGCTTTTCTCGCTTGAAGAGATTGACTACGCCCGCTTCTGGGGGCAAAACGACCGCATGCTGGAGTTTGTCAAACTACTGTTCCCCAAACTGAAACTCATTGCGCGGGGCGACATGCTGAAAGCCATAGGCAGCGAGGAAGACATCGCGTGGTTCGAAGGCAAGTTGCAGGCCATGATGACCTACTACGACAAATTCGGCCGCATCACGGAAAACGCCATTATGGGCATCATGGAGAGCAACGGCAACACCCCCGAGTCGGAAATGAGCGACGAAGTGCTGGTGCACGGACGAAACGGACTTCTCATCAAAGCCCGTACCCCCAACCAGCAACGGCTGGTGCGCGCGGTCTACGACCACGACATGGTCTTTGCCATCGGCCCGGCGGGCACCGGCAAGACCTATACCGCAGTAGCCATGGCTGTGCGAGCGCTGAAGAATAAGGAAATCCGCCGTATCATCCTGACTCGCCCCGCCGTCGAGGCTGGCGAGAACCTCGGCTTCCTGCCGGGCGACCTGCGCGACAAGCTCGACCCCTACCTGCAGCCCCTCTACGATGCACTGCGCGACATGATACCGCAACAGAAGCTCCTCTCCTACTGGGAAGACAACACCATCGAGATAGCACCCCTGGCCTTCATGCGCGGCCGTACGCTCGATAATGCCTTCGTCATTCTCGACGAAGCCCAGAACGCCACCAGTGCTCAGCTCAAGATGTTCCTCACCCGCATGGGCCGCAACGCCAAGTTCGTCATCACCGGCGACCTCACACAGGTCGACCTGCCACGCCACCAGCAGAGCGGTCTGCTGCAGGCGGTGAACATTCTCAAAGATGTGAAGGGCATCGACATCATCCAACTCGACAATAGCGACGTCATCCGCCACCGATTGGTGACCGACATCATTCGCGCCTATGACAATATTGCCAAAGAGACTGAAGGTGACAGGAATATTGGAGATAAGGAGACAAGGAGTTAAGACAAATGATTTCTTTTCCTAATTGCAAATTAAACCTCGGACTGCACGTCGTCGGCCGTCGACCCGACGGCTACCACGACTTGGAGACCATCTTCCTGCCTGTCTCCGACCTCCACGACGAACTGGAAATAGTCGAAGGCCCACTGGCGATGCTTCAGGACGGGATTAGGCTGGACAATACCCCCGAAGACAACCTCTGCATGAAAGCGTGGCAACTTCTGCATGAAGAGTTTGGCATTCCAACAGCAAGCATCAAACTGAAGAAGGGCATCCCCTTTGGCGCCGGCCTCGGCGGTGGTTCCTCTGACGCCGCCTTTACGCTGAAGATGCTCAACAAGATGTTCACCCTCGGCCTCACCGACAGCCAACTGGAGCAACGGGCCGCCCGTCTGGGTGCCGACTGTACTTTTTTTATCCGCAATCGAGCCGCCTACGCCACTGGGATTGGAAACATCCTGAATCCTATCGAGCTCGACTTGAGCAATTATCGAATCGCCATTGAGATACCCAACGAGGAACACGTCTCAACCAAAGAAGCATACTCCGGACTAAACCACAACCTCTTCGGGACTCATCGTCCGGACCTGCGAGAAGCCGTGAAACAACCTATCGAGTGTTGGCGCGACCTCATCGTCAACGACTTCGAGGCCTCGGTCTTCCCGACCCACCCCGCCATCGCCGCCTTGAAAGACGATATGTACCGCCGCGGTGCACTTTACGCCTCGATGACCGGCAGTGGCGCCGCCGTTTTTGGCATCTTTAAATCCTGATAATCAAGGATATCTACCATAGTTCTTTTTCTGTTCTTTTACTGTTCTTTTTGAAAAGCAAAAGAACAGCAATTAATTTATTACAATACAATGGGTTATAACCGATACCCCAAAAAAACATTTGGCCATATCAACTATATTTAGTATCTTTGCAAATTCAAACATAAAACAATTAAAACATCAACAATATGGTAGACTATAAGAAAATCGGTCTCGTGAATACCCGCGAGATGTTCAAGAAAGCCGTGAACGGCGGCTATGCCATCCCCGCCTTCAACTTCAACAACATGGAGCAGATGCAGGCCATCATCCAGGCCGCCGTCGAGACCAAGAGCCCCGTCATCCTGCAGGTGTCGAAGGGTGCCCGCGACTACGCCAACCCCACCCTGCTGCGCTACATGGCCGAGGGTGCCGTCGAGTATGCCAAGGAGTTGGGGTGCCCCAATCCCCAGATTGTGCTGCACCTCGACCACGGCGACAGCTTCGAGACCTGCAAGAGCTGCATCGACATGGGCT
>CAMJJD010000112.1 GCA_946406015.1 uncultured Bacteroidales bacterium
GGAGGTCTTTGGTGGGGTGGATGCGCAATTGCAGGCGTCCACTCGAAACATCTTCGCAGAACTGGCGGATACCCTCGTCCACTTCGGAAGAGTATTCCGATTGGTAGACATCGCGAAGGAAATCCTCACAGTATTGTTCCAGACTTACCTCCTTGTCGCCAAAGAAGAGCTTGCCAGCTGCCTGTGACTGACGGAAGAAGTTGTCGATGTTGATGCCGACGAGGATCTTGATTTCCTGCGTGGCATCCAGCTCTTGCCGCAGTTTGAAGTATCCGGAAGAACGAAAATAGCCAACTACGGCGTGGAATATGTCGAAGTTGGCCATTGCAGAGGCGATGCCGTGGAACTTGTCCATCAGCGTCGACTCGATATTGTTGAAAAACTTGGTGCTCATAAGGCTTGGCGTGTTTGGCGCTTCGCCTTTCGAAAAGTCAGAAAAAAAAGAATCCGTGAACTTTTTGCTAGTGCTGAGGCTCCGGAAATTGCCTATACCATACAAGAAAGCACACGGATATACCGCGTGCGTTCCGCTTTCTTGATGGTATGCTCTTGAATTTTCCGGATTCCAGCACTACAAAGAAAAGCAAAAACGCTTCTAATTTATGTATTTATTACTATTCTATTTCTCTGTTTCTATTCTGTTTTAGTTGTTTTTTATTGTTACTAACACATTAACGCATTTGCACATTAACGCATTCTTTTATGTTATTTCGACTGCAAAGATACACATTTTTTCTGGAACGGCAAAATCAATTATCCGAACCAACTGTAATGGTGCCGATGAATATCGACGGCGACACACGGCGGTTGATGTTGCGGTGGCTTTTGTCGGCCTTCTTCTCGTCGGGCGAGAGGGTCGAGACGCAGGCGGTATTGGCAGCCTCGACGATGGCATAGAGGTGATAATTGATTGTGTTATCGTGTGAATGTGATAGTGCGTTAGTCCGATTTGCTTGTTTGTCCCTTGACTCATTCTTGCATTTTGATGCTATCTCCTCGCTGAGGTCGGGCAGGTCGAAGGCGACGCTGGCAGTTCGCCGCTCAACGCAGGCCACGAGTTGGCAGACCTCCGTCTGGAACTCGACGGCATAGATGAAGACTACATCGTCGGGATTGGAATGAGCGGCACTGCTGCAGGGTTCGAACTGAAGCTCCACATGCAAGCCGTCGGCATGGAAATCGGTAAAACCAACGCGAGCAATCGGGCCGGTGGAGAGAATCAGGCGGGGATAGTCGATATGCACCGTGCCATCGTCATAGGTGAAGCATTGCTTGTTGATTCTGGCAAACTCGTTGTTCTCGACATGCCCGTGGGCGTGGGCTTCCTTGGCGAGGCCGCGCTGGATGACAGAGCCGAGGATGGAGGAGGTGTGCTGCATGGCCTTGAAGAGCGCTCGCTGCCGCAGCTGCGCCTCCGACTTGTTGTCGTTGAACGACGTAGCCTTGCTGCGGCTGAACAGCTTGCCAAAGCGTGTGTAATAGACGCGATCACCGATGGTGCCTGTCTGCTCTATAAGGGATGGTTTGACCTTTGCCATAGTATATTTATAACGGAGGATTATTATATTTAGTATAGAATTACCATATAGGCACCCAAAAGGGGAACAACAGGGGAGCAATAGGGGAGCAAAACCAATAGAGTACTATATGGCAATATATCAAGGATATATGACCCACTATAACTTCGTCTTTGACCCAACACAAGCAGCAGGCAATACCCACTGTATAACAAGCACTTGTAAATTTAATTCACTTTTTTTGCGAATATATTAAAAAAAGTATGTATCTTTGCATCTCGAAATGAATAAAACTATTAACAATATGATTGCCAATAACCTAACGCCATTTTATTCGACCCATCCAGGTGAAGTGATAAAAGACGAACTGGAAGCCCGTAACATTTCACAGCGAGCCTTTGCTCAGTCGGTTGGTATGTCATACTCGGTACTGAACGAGATACTAAATTCTCACCGTGCGCTGACAACAACCACTGCATTGCTGTTCGAGGCTGCTCTGGATGCGCCGGCCGATGTTTTGATGCGCTTGCAGACCAAATACAATCTACAGACGGCTCGCAAAAACAAGG
This sequence comes from uncultured Bacteroidales bacterium, assembly GCA_946406015.1. Lineage (GTDB taxonomy): Bacteria > Bacteroidota > Bacteroidia > Bacteroidales > P3 > Colimorpha. The sequence goes on from CAMJJD010000112.1 coordinate 2,087, forward strand.
AGACTATCAGCTGGATGGAAAACATCCGTCGTGCAGCAGCCGTGTTATAGACTTACATAAAACCTTTATAAAACATAGAAGCGAGGCCGTATGGTCTCGCTTCTATGCTATTTAGAGTATTTGTTTGACCGATTAGTGACGGCGGCCTTCGCCGTTGCCACCGCTGCGACGCTCGCCACCGTTACCGCCTTCACGACGGCCATGGTCACGGTCGCCGTCCTTGCGGGGACCACGGTCGCCACCTTCGCGGCGCGGGCCACGGGCGGGCTTCTCCTCCACGTAGCCTTCGGGCTTGGGCAGGAGGGCCTTGCGGCTGAGCTTGATCTTGCCGTTCTTCTCGTCGAAGGCGATGACCTTCACCTGGAACTCGTCGCCTTCCTGGATGAGACCTTCGAGGGTGGCGGGGTGACCCCACTCGTACTCGCTGATGTGCATCAGACCTTCCTTGCCGGGCAGGAACTCCATGAAGGCGCCAAACTCGACAATTGAGACGACCTTGGCGTCGTACACGTCGCCCACCTCGGGGACGGTGCAGATGTCCTTGATCCACTTGAGGGCGGCAGCGATGTCGTCCTTGTTCGACGAGGCGACGTCGACGATGCCGAACTCGCCTTCCTCTTCGATATTGATGATGGTGTTGGTCTCGGCCTGAATCTTCTGGATGACCTCGCCACCCTTGCCGATGACAGCACCGATGAAGTCCTTCGGTATGCGGATCTGCTCGATGCGGGGCACAAAGTCCTTGTAGTCCTCGCGGGGCTGCGGGATGGTCTCGGCAATCTTGTCGAGGATGTAGAGACGACCCTGGCGGGCCTGCTCGAGGGCCTTGGCCAGCACGTCGTAGCTGAGGCCGTCGACCTTGATATCCATCTGGCAGGCGGTGATACCGTCGCGGGTGCCGCAGACCTTGAAGTCCATGTCGCCGAGGTGGTCCTCGTCGCCGAGGATGTCGCTCAGCACGGCCCACTTGTCACCCTTCGAGATGAGACCCATGGCGATACCGGCCACAGGCTTGCGCAGCTTGACGCCGGCATCCATCAGCGCCATGCAGCCGGCGCAGACGGTGGCCATAGAGCTGGAGCCGTTGCTCTCGAGGATATCGGAGACCACGCGGATGGTGTAGGGGCACTCCTCCTCGGTGGGCAGGACCTCCTTGAGAGCACGCCAGGCCAAGTGGCCGTGACCCACCTCGCGGCGGCTGGTGCTGCCACTGCGCTTGACCTCGCCGGTGGCGAAGCCGGGGAAGTTGTAGTGCAGCAGGAAGCGACGCATGCCCTCGATGACGGCGCCGTCGATTTTCTGCTCGTCAAGCTTGGTGCCGAGGGTGCAGGTGCTGAGGGACTGGGTCTCGCCGCGGGTGAAGATGGCGCTACCGTGAGCCGAAGGCAGGTAGT
>CAMJJD010000113.1 GCA_946406015.1 uncultured Bacteroidales bacterium
TTGATGGCCCACATCATGTAGGTGTCGCTGGAGGTTGCGCTGAAGCAGATACTGGCGTTGTCATTGACGAGGGTAAAGTCATACTCCACATCGAAGCGAACAGGCTTTGCCACTTTCTGCTGCCAAGCGTAGGTGGCAGGGCCAGAGACGTAGAACTGTCCGTCCTGCAGCGTGCCGCTGGCAAACATGCATGTCGAGCCGTCGAAGTGCTCTTCGAGGAGCACCTTGTCGCCGCTCCTGACAATGAAGTCGTCGAAGTAGGCTTGCTCTGGCTGGTTGCCGTTGTCGTAGTCCTCGCGGAAGCCGAAGTCGCCGTAAGCGAAGTCGCCGGTACGGGAATCAATCAGCACATTGTCGATGTAGGTTTTTGCCACATTTGCATTCGTAACGACTACCTTCAAGGTGTGCTGTTCGTTGTTCTTAACGCTGACACGTGTGATGGCAGCCTCGGAGATGAGGGACGGGTTGCCGCCGCTCCAGCGGTGCGGACGGAAGCGCACGCTGCCGTTCGTGTTGACCTGCCACATGTAGTAGTTGCTGTGGTCGGAGGCGGCGAAGATGAGTCCCGCTGCCAGTTGCTTGATGTTGAACTTCACCTCCACCTCGTAATCTGTGATGGGACCTTCGCTTTCGGAACCGGCCTCGTTGGTGCTGGTCTTGATCCAATGCGTTCCGGCCCAGCCGTTTGCGGTCATCAGGCCTGTCTCGAAGTATGCCTTCTCGGTGCTGGTAGCCGTCTCGCCCTTGTTGTCCGTAACGGTGACGCGCCAGTAGTAGCGTGTCTCGGCAGCAGGCGTAAAGCCGTTGGCCTCGACAAACACGCTTGCGTCGGAGCTGACGCTACCGGACGTCCACACGACGCCAGCGAAGGCGGCATCGGTGGCAATCTGCACGTTGTAGCTTGTCTGCACCACGCCGCGCTGCTCGCTCTCGAGCTGCCAAGAGAAGTGGACAACACTCTTGTCGATGCCGACAGGATTGCGGTAGTCCTCGGTACGAAGTCCAGTCACATCGAGGGCAAATGCCGACGAGAGATGGAACACGAAAAGTGAGAAAAGGAAAAAGATCTGTTTCTTCATAATATTATAATGATTTGATTTGTTGACTTTTTACCTTAAAACGCATTCATTTGCAATGCAAAGGACGTGTTTTTTGACCATAAAACTAATAACATTATGCTTTTTTTATGTAACATTTTGTCATGACAGATTTTTTCCGTACTTTTGCCTTTGACACTATAAGGAATTGGGTAAAAAGTCGTACGACATGGCAACTATTAAATACCTCCTTACGCAGGACTCCGATTCGCGTTGGGGCCTCACCATCAACACCATCGGGATACAGGACATCGCAGCGGGCAGCGTGTATCCCGTAGGCGACCATCCCGAAGACTATCAGTTCTCACCCCAAAAGGGGCGTGTGCTCCGGGAGGCGCAAATCGTCTATATCACCAAGGGCGGCGGTTGGTTCGAGTCGGTACATCAGCCACGAACCAAGCTACGGGCGGGCGATGCCGTCGTGCTCTATCCCTACGAATGGCACAGCTACGCTCCCGACCCCGAGACGGGCTGGTCGGAGGCGTGGATCGGGTTTGCCGGAGAGGTGGCAGGCACCCTGCTCCGCAAATTCTTCCCCGACAAGTCCAGCCCCATCTACCACGTCGGACTCTGCGACACCCTCTTTTCCGCCTACGAGCAAGCCTACGATGCTGCCGAGAAGATGCTGCCGGCCTATCAGCAGCAGCTGATAGGATACGTGGGCCTCATCATCACCACCGTCTATTCGCGAAGCCTGCAGCTCCCCTATCTCGACAATCCGGACATGACGTACGTCAACCTCGCCATCAAGTACATGCGGCAGCACTTCAACTCGAGCATATGCATGGAGGACGTCGCCGCGCAGATAGGAATGGGGTACTCAAAGTTCCGCAAGGTCTTCAAGGAGTATACAGGATTCGCTCCCGCACAGTATTTCATGCGTCTCAAAATGGAGCGGGCAAAGGACTATCTGCTCAACACCGACCTCTCCTGCAAGGAAATAACCTTCCGGCTCGGCTTCGACTCCGCTTCCTACTTCAACAAGATGTTCCGCCTCTATGAAGGAATCACGCCAATCCAATTTCGAAATGCATAGAAGAGGCGCCTTTTTACGAACCATTTCACTTGGGCATAAAAAAACGCCGCGTGCGGCGTTTTAATTTCCGCGTGCGGCGTTGGCAATCTCCGCGTGCGGCGTTGGCAATCCCCGCACGCGGCGTTTGAAATCTCCCTATACGGCGTTAGAATCTTCCTCCGCCGCCGCCACCCCAGCCGCCACGGCCTCCACCGCCCCAGCCACCGGGGCCTCCCTGACCGCCCCAGCCTGCTTGACGCGTTTCCTTGTTACCCAAGAGGTTGAAGCGATAGATGAAGTGCACCATGACGTAGCTATGGATGGCATTCGTCCATGTGTCGCTGCGGTTTGTCGCACTATAGTTGCGGTTGATGCTCGAGCGTTCGCGCAGAATGTCGTACCACTGGACGCTAACCGTAGCATTCTTCGACTTGAGGAAGTTCTGGCTGAGCTGTGCGTTCCAGATGAGCTCATCGGTGTTCATGGTGGCATCGTCGTAGCCGCGACGGCTTTGCTGCGAGATGTCACTGCTGAACTGCATGTCCCACGGCATGTTGATGACGACGTTGCCTCCGTAGTTGTAGAACCAAGTGTCGCGGTTGCCTTGCTTCTGCATGTCGTTGCGTGCGTGCTGATAGTTCATGCCAGCGTTGACGCCGAGCTCGAGGAGGTCGTTGCGGAAGTTGAGGCGGATGTTGTCGCCGATGCCTGTGCTCTTGGTGTTGGACTTTTTCAGGAGGTTGTTCTCGTCCATGTATCGGAAGAGCCCGGAAAGGTCGATGGTGGGCGTGATGAACTGTGCGGCGCCTTCGTCGAGGTCGGTGCTGATGTAGCCGACGTTGCGGCTGTGACTGAGGTTCAGGTTAACGTTAAGGTTAAAGTACTTTTTGGGGCCGAGAGCCGTGTTGAAGCCCATCCAGGTGCCTGCGTTCCAGCCGCCGTCGATGTTCATGGGACGGCTATAACTGACGCCTGATGAGGTGTCGTAGAGTGTGGCGTTCGAGATGCTGCGGCGATTGACGTTGGCATTGGCGTTGAAGTTCCAGCCCATCTGCTTCTCGGTAATGTAGTTGTTGTAGTCGAGGTTGAAGCGGTCGCTCCACGAGCTCTTCAGTCCTGCGTTACCGGTGCTGATGTAGAGAGGGTTGCTATTGTCCATGACCTCGATGAGGTTGGTCATCGATGGCTGCGACATGTTGCCGTTGTAGCGGATGCGCAGCTGGCTGGTGTTCGATATTTTCCATCGCATATTGAAGCGCGGTGCCCAGTTCTGAATGTGGCGGATGGTATCGATATGAATGCCACGCTTGTCGTACTCCATGTCGGTGCGCTGTGGCTGC
>CAMJJD010000114.1 GCA_946406015.1 uncultured Bacteroidales bacterium
AGTTTGTCGTTGGTGAGTTCTTCCACAACGAATATTCCAGCGTGGCAACCGCCCTCAATCTCCAGCAGTTGCTTGCCGGATTCTTTTGAGAGGGTGTATCCATGCCACTCTGGCAGGCAGTTCGCTCTTTGGTCGGATACCCACACCTGGCTGTCTGTAAACTCCATGTAGATATAACCTTCCGGGATGTTTTCCTGTCCCGCAATGGTTATCTCGCACGACTGAGCCGTGTTGGCCCATTTGCCGATAAGGGCTTCATTGTCTTTGTTGTCTTTGCCGCAGCTGGTCAGCAGCATTGCGCCCAAAGCGAGTGTGAAGAAAGTCCGGTGGACTTTCGATAGCGAAGCGGAGAACAAAAGGGATTTGATGATGTTGTGTTTCATATTGGAGGTGTTTTTGATGGTTTAGAATCGATATTTCCAGCCAAGGGTGAGTGTGGCGGGCAGGAAGTTTAGGTCGTCCACCTCGGTGTCAAGTCCGGTGATGTGGGCTTTGCCAACCTGTCCGACGCTGATGATGTACTGAACATACAGACCGCTATCTTTCCCGTTCTTCCCATGCCAGAAATTGATTGTCAGCGGCACGGCAAAATTCACTGTGGAGAACGAATTGACGTAGTCGGTACCGCCGCGCGAGCTGGAGAGGAAGATGTCGCTGATGCAGACGCCAAAGCCCGCCGTGGGTTCGAGGGTGTAGTTCTTGCCGAGGTCGAAACGGTAGCCGAGGTCGAGGTGGTAAAGGTTGTCTTGCTTTTTGACAAGTTGGTTCTTCACAGAGAGAATGTTGTCAGCCATGCCGTTGAGGTGTATGCCGAGTGTGAATCGGCGGTACTCCATGCCGAGACCAACGCCGATTTGCGCCGCCGCGCTGTAGGCGCTGCGGTAGTCGAGCGTTGGGTGATAGGTCTGCATGTGGTCGTTGAAGCCTTTGCTACCGTCGAGGAAGTTTACACCGAGGTTGAATTCGGCCCAGGGATTAACCTTCCTTTTTCCAGCTTCGTTTTCCTGAGATGAAACTGTGCCTACTGCCAGCAAGCAAGCCAGCAGCAGAGCCGTCTGTTTGATGTTGATGTGTTTTACCATGATGTCAAGGTTTTTAATTGAACATTACTGATTTATGCGTTTTGCATGAATGGTATTCAATTTCTCATCATGGTATCGGTTTTGTTATACAATTTTTTTTACGCACATATAAACGTTCCGATACGTTTTTTATTGCCCGCGAGACTAAATATTTCCATGCAATTGTATTGCGCATGATATTGTTTTTGAATTTAGGAGTTCGAGGTACATATTTGCTTTGGCTGGCCGACGGCGCGAATTTAGAATAGCCAGAGGCGCAAGCTTTGACATTCTTGCAGGAAGGTATCCCGACCGACTATTGTGTATTTGTGTTTGTTGTAGAGTTGCCGCAGAGCGGTGTTGACGGTCGCCATATCCAAAAGGGAGAGTCGGTAGGGTGCAGCATGGTAGATGGCGATGGATTCGTCCTGCGACTCGACGCTGTGGATGTCGGAAACAGGCAACTTTTTCTCTGCACGCTCCATCATCGTCTTGTAGTAGGCAATTTGCTCCTCGTAGCCACGCCCGCGGCTTTTGAGAAACTGCAGTTTGATGTACTCGTTCAGGCTTTCGCTGAGGGCGTAGTCGCGGTACTCGAAGAAGATGCCGTCGCCCCACCATTGGTGCGCCACCTCGTGCGGAATCCACGAAAAGTCGGGTATCATCGTATAGACATCATAGAAACAGTGCCCGAAGATAATCATATCGCGCAGCGACTGACACATCACAAACTGCGGGTCGCCAATCTCCACGATGTTCATCGGCTTTGAAGACAAGGAATCGCCGAAGAAGGAGCAGTAGAAATTGTAGGAATCCACGAACTCGCGGTAATAAGCCTCGGGATACTGTGTGGTGTCGCTCGCAAGGCGGTAGAAATGGAAGGGGCGCGTAGGCGATTCCATCACCTTGCAAGTGTATTTATCCTTCGGCAGGAGGACGAGGTGCAGGTCGAACGAGGGAAGCCATTCTGTGCCGCCAAGGATGTAATAGTCGTCTGCCTTGATGTGTACCTGCGCCGTCAGCAGCTCGCCATTGCGGTGTGGGTACCAGTTGCCCTCGCGTCGCAAAACAATGGCACCGTCGGACGTGCGGTAGTCGGCAAGCGGCAAGGAATAGGCGGTATCGACCTTGATGGGTTGTCCCGTATAGGTTTCGTAGGGGATGAGATAAAAACCCGACACCCGCAGCGTGTCGCCCTCGATGTGCAGGTTGAGGCTGTATTGTCTGTAATCGACAAGCGAAGGGTGAAAATAGAAGTCGGGCATATCCATGTGTGGAAGATAATCCTCAATGGGTTCCAAATCCATATTTCTTCGCCGTTCGTTCAGGTGCTCAATATCCTTAATAAGGTACATCCCTGTCAGACCATCACGGGTAAGCCCCTGAGTTCCGTAAAGTTGAGGTTTGCCCTGATGGTCAAGGTCGCGGTCGGTCATATAGGCAATCCACGAACGAATGAAGTCGCCACTGTCGGCGGCAGCCTGCGCCTGTTCCAGAAACCAATGCAGGAACTCTGGCGGCGAGTGCTGCGCTATCAGTGCCGCATGGTCGCAGCATTTGTACCCCAATTTGGACAGCGTCGGGAATCCTCGTTCGGCAATAAGTTGTTCAAGTGCAATAAGATTGGCTGAATCGACCTCATGGATGATGCGCCACGCCGAGGCTTGGTCCATGTCGCTTTTAAGCAGATGACGTGCCTCCTGGTCGGCTTGGAACAACGCCTCTATGCGTGAGTAGAACACAGTGTCATAGATGCTCTCCAGCCTGTCGCGTTCGATTAGATAGCCGAGCCATTCAGGGTCATAGTCGCTGCTGTCGGCGGCGGCTTTGGCTTGTTTTAGATACCATTGGAAGAACTCGAGCGGCTGGTTTAAGACTATCGCTGAGGCATATTTGACGCAATAGTAGCCCACCTTGCTGTATGTCGGGAAGCCGCGCTCCACTATCAGCTGTTTCAACTCACTCAGATTAGCAGAATCAACCATACGAATGGCATTCCGCACCGAATCTTGGTTGTTGCTGCTGTTACGCATTTGCCGAGCTGCATTATTGGCTCTGTTCATCGCCAGCAGGCGATTCTGATAGACGGTGTCCTGATAGCCACGGGGCGCAACGATGGCCACAATGTCGTTCCAGTAATCGAGCGTGTCGG
>CAMJJD010000115.1 GCA_946406015.1 uncultured Bacteroidales bacterium
CTGGCTTTCAGCGGCTGCCGCGATGAGGCCGACTTGCAATACAACTACTCTGTCAACGACAACACGCTGTTTGCAGAGGCTCAAAACAGCTTCGCCGGCAAGTACCGCGTGTTCTGGAACGCCATGAACAGCAACTACGGCCTGTGGGACTATGAGAAGGAGTTCGGTCTCGACTGGGACGAGCATTACGAGCAGTTCCTGCCCAAGTTTGAAGCCCTCGACGCCTCTACCGAGGCCGTCACCGACTCCATGCTTCAGGCGCTGATGAACGAGATGGTAGCCCCGCTCCACGACGGCCACTTCGCCGTCACCTTCACTAACCATCAGACTCAGAACCCCGTCATGGCCATCCCGTCGGCACTCCGCAACGCCACCCGCGACGACATCACAATCAGCGAGCGCTACAAGCCCAACCTCACCCGCTTCTATTACAATGGCGAGCTGAAGGAATACAAGGAGGCCGACACCCGCTTTGCCACCCTGTTAGCCGAGATGACCAAAGTCAAAGGCCGCGGACTGATGTGGGCTGAGGACCGTTACAACACCCTGACGCAGAAAGAAATGCCCACCCAGGCCGAGGCTATGGAGATGCAAGGCCTGAAAGAGTTTATCGACGCCATGGAGAATTTTCTCGACAAGGGGGGCTCAGCCTCTGATTTCAACGAAATCGCCAAAAAGTACTCCTACCTCAACATCCCCTTCCTGGAGCCCATCAACGTCGGCTTCGAAAAAGACGGCATCAGCGTGAAGTATGGCCTGTTCAACGACAACATCGCCTATTTCTACCTCAGCGACTTCAACCTCATCGGCCACATGGACGAGAGGGCTATAAAACAGTCCTTCCCGGGTGCCACTGACTTTACCTATGAGCGCATAGCCCGCGTCGTCGACGTGTGGAAAAGCTGGTTCTCCACCATACAGGCATTCCACAAGGCCGGACAGCTCAAGGGCATCATCCTCGACCTGCGCGGCAACGGCGGCGGAGCGCTCACTGACGAGCAGTATCTGCTGGGCGGCATGCTGCCGGCCGGCGGTTTCCAGATTGGCTGGTCGCGCTTGAAGCGCGGCGTAGGGCGATACGACTACTCCCCCATGATGCCCGAGTCTGTTCCCACGATGGAAGCCGACCACGAGATTATCACCGACGTACCCATTGTCGTGCTGGTCAACAGCGGCTCTGTCAGCATGTCGGAGATTACCGCCCTGACGGCTAAGAACATGCCCAACGCCCGCGTCATAGGCAAGCGCACCCACGGTGGCCTGTGCGGACTCACCGGCAACGAATTTTACACAGAAAACTACGCCGGCCACATTGGCGTCGAAGGAGCCACACCCGTCTGCTGCTACTTGCCCAACCAGATCCTCTTCGACAACAACAAGCGACCCCTGGAGGGCATTGGCATCATCCCCGACATAGAGGTTGACTTAGACACCATTGCCTTCAAGCGTGACTTTACCGACACGCAGCTTAACCGTGCCCTGCAGTATGTGAGAACAGGTAACTAATCATCAACATAACCAAATTACAACAGCTCAAAATGAGACACATGAATATATTACATCTGCTGGCAGGAGTAACCCTTACGGGAGCACTCTTCACCAGCTGTACCAAGGACGACAGTCTGACCGAGATTATTCCCACACCGGAGCCTACTACCGCTACCACCAATGAGGTGATAGAAGCCCTGAAGACAGTGCCCATCGTCAGCGGCGTGGAAGTGAAATACAACGAAGACCACACCGACAGTGTGTATTTCATCGCCTTCACCCAGCCCATCGACCACTTCCACCCCGAGCTAGGCTCCTTCGAACAGCTCGCCGCCCTGAGATTCAAGGGCTGGGACAAGAACGTCGTCATCAACACCCACGGCTACGAAATGGGGCAGACACCCGAGATGATTCTCAAGACCGACCTGGCCGCTCATCTCGACGCCAACCAGCTCAACATCGAGCACCGCTATTTCGGACAGTCGCAGCCCGAGCCCTACGACGAGATGAAGTTCACCTATTTCAACGCCGAGCAGGAGTCATACGACCTGCACGCCATCGTCACGGCACTGAAGAGCACCCTCTTCAAAACCGGCAAGTGGGCCAGCACCGGCACCAGCAAGGACGGCATCACCACCGCCCTCTATGCCTACTACAGCGACCAGGAGGGGTGGAAAGACATCGATGTCTTCGTGCCCTTCTGCGCTCCGTTCATGGTGGGCACCACCGACAGCTACGGCTACTATTCATGCAGCAACTACCTGACGAGCGATTATCTCGACCAGGTCTGCGGTACGGGCTATGCCGCCGGCTCCACAGAGGCCATCGCCCGCGAACGCCTGAACCAGATGCCCTACTACGTATGCACCACGCCCGAGCTGCGCCGTGCCTGTATCGCCAAGATGGCCGCCACTGACCCTGACACCTACAGCAAAGTGGCCCAGCAGTATAACAACAAGGACCTGGCCAGCACCGGCGACCTGGAGAAAGACCTGACAGCCCTATTCCTGTGGGAGTACTACAACATGCTCTTCTCCAAGTTCTCCTACGTGCAGTTCATCAAGTGGAGCTACATGGTGCCCGACCCCGCCAAGGTGGCCGCCAAACTCGATGCAGAAGAGATGGACGAGTTTGCCGAGTTCCTGCTCATGGACAGGGACACCCTATTGGTGCGTATCGCAGAAGCCGAGGCTAAAAACCCCACCACTCGCGCCACCACCGACGAGACTCTGTGGCAACTGCTCACCGACCTACGCAGAGAAAAAAGCACCCCCTACGAGGTACAGTCGTTTACGGAGCTGGGCTTTGCCGACAACGCTTATAATCAAGTCAACAACAGCTATCTCACGCCAGAAGAGGTTACCAATGTGGTGCGTTTCCTTGGCCGTCAAACCAAGTTCGAGGGTATCTACAAGCAGGATGGCGGTGCACTGATGAAGGCTTTCCGCGAGTGGTGCTACACCGAGCGGTCGCAGCCTATTATCTTCGTCTACGGCAAGAACGACCCGTGGACGGGTGCCGCCCCCGACGCTGCCGCCATCGAGCAGAACGACATGCTCGAGATGGTCGTCGACCCGAAAGCCACGCATCAGGATTATTTCCTCCACAGCTCACTATATGACCTGTCGTCGCGCCAGGC
>CAMJJD010000116.1 GCA_946406015.1 uncultured Bacteroidales bacterium
TCGAAGTTGGGCGTGGTCAGCTTATGGTAGACACCGCCGTCGTAGGGGTCCTGCATGGTGAGCATCCAGCGCAGGTTGTACATCATCTCGTCGAGGAGGTCGGCGGTCTGGTTCTTGCTTTCGGGGATATTGACGCTGAGACCGTCATAATAGCTACGGTTCTGCTCGTAGCTGCAGAGCACGATGCCGATGGAGAAGGCTGAGTTGACGATGTACTTGTTGTAGTCGCCGGCATCGTACCAACCGCCCGGCGACGAGATCTTGCTGCCGGCGGGACGGCCCAGAGAGGCTGCAGAGGGATGGATGAGCACCTCGGTATCGGGATGGCCGACAGGACGGGCGTAGGCACCGGCATACTGCTTGTCGATGGCCATGCCTGAGCGGATGAGATAGAAAGCCTTGAGGGTGGCGGCGGTGACATCGCGGAGGGCGTTGTCGCTGATGGTGAACGTTGCCGACTCCGAGCCACTGCTGATGGTATAGGTGCCGGGCTTCGTCAGTGCCGAGAAGTCGACGACGGTGCGCTGCTTGTTCGACCACGGCGACGTGGCGGTGCGCAGCACGCGGGGCTTCACGGCCTTCTTGCCCGTCGCGACATCCTTGATGGTTACTGACTTTGCCGTGCCTTCAATGACGGCGGTCTTTTCTTGGTTGGGGTACATGCCGACTTGGTTCAGCCGGATTTGTGCTTGGGTAGCTGTCGGCACAAAAAGGGTGCCGAACAGTAGTAAGTAGATAGTTCTAAGCATAGGTTTATTAGTTATGAAAAGGGAAACTCCCGCAATCAATGATTGCGGAAGTTCCATTTCGAGTTGTCGCTGTTGAAGTCGTATTCAGCGAGGGTGGGGGTAGAGTCGCCTGCCGAGTAGAGGCAGATGTGCGTGTTGATGCCCTCCTGTCCGGGAATCACCTTCGGCATGATGCGGAAGGTTCCGTCGGTGAGCTGTTCGATGCGCCACAGCTGTTCGTCAGCACCCGTGTAGGCGGGAACAGTGGTCACTTCGCAGTTGGCAGTGGCTGCCAGAGCGCGTTCTGTTCCCTCGATGACAATCTTGAAATACGTATTGCCGAGGTAGGCACCTTTGCCTTCTACAGGGCTGATGGTCCAGCGCTGCCAGGGACGGAACATATAGTCGCCAATGCGGGCGGGGATGTCGCCCTTCGGCCACTTGTCGATGACCTCTTCCAGCTTCTGGTTGGCTACGGGCTGCGGGGGAGCCGCATTCTGCTGTGGTCTGCCAAAGCCGCCGAAGCCGCCGCGAGCCACGTTCATGCGGACGAAGTCGACAGCCAGCTCGAGGGCATAGCCGCGACGCTCCGACTCAATCTCGAAGGTGCCGCCCTTGAACTGTTCGCCACAATAGGGCCAGTCGTTCTTCCAGAGCAGGGGACGGATGGCCAGTGTGGAGCGGCCGCCCATGTCGAAGTCGGCCTCCCAGTGGAACGATGCCACTTCCACGCCCTCGTCAATGATGGTGCGTCCGAAGTGTCCGGCACCAGTCTTGCGGTCGCCGGCGGCAACCACCATCTTACCACCGCCGTGGTACATGTCGCGGCCTACATTATCTATATATGGACCCTCGACGCTCTTCGAACGGCCCACAACGATGTTATAGGTAGAGTTCACACCGTCGCAGCAGGTGCCGTGGGTGCCGAGCAGGTAGTACCAGCCGTTGCGGTAGATGAGGTCGGAGGCCTCGCAGTCGATGGCTATGTCCTTCTCCTTGTTGCCGCTCTTGCGGAAGCCCGTCGTGGGGTCGAGCTCGATGAGTCGGATGGTGCCGAAGTAGGTGCCGTAGCTCACCCACAGCCGTCCGGTGGTTGGGTCGAGCAGGACGCCCGGGTCAATGGCATCCTGGTCCTCCATGCCGTCGGAGAAGCATACCTCCACAGCCTCCGTCCATTTGAAGTTGGGCGACTTCGGGTCGAGGGTCTTGTTCCACATGGTGAGGATGCGGCCTGCGTGACCGCCGCCAAGGCCACCGCCCGTGGCGCCATAGACGCAGAGGTAACGGTCGCCAATCTTAATCATGTCGGGTGCAGCACCGCCGCCGGGGCGCTCGGCACCGCTGTTCCAGGTCCAGCCGTCTTCAGAGATGAGACCGCCGCCACCGGTGCCGAAGGTGTAGTATTTGCCCTCGCACTCGGCGATGGTCGAGGGGTCGTGGATGAAGGGTGCGCCAATCTGCGCGTTTGCGGCTGTGGCCAGTGTCATGGCCGCAAGAATGCTATATACTCTTTTCATATTATTGTGCTTTGATTGAATAGTTCTTTACAGGGTTACCTTTCTCGTCGAGGAAGCGGACGCAGAAGTCGCTCATGCCCGGACCGTTGATGATGGCGCCGCGCAGGATGTTGCGTCCTTTCTTCAGGGTGATGCGGTTCGACATGGCGTCGTCCTTCACCATACGGCGGTCGCCGCTGAGCAGCAGCGTCTCCTCGCCGTTGAGCCACCACATGGAGGCAGAGTTGGAACCGACGGCCAGACGGACGTTCTCGATGTCCTCGTCGCAGTCGATGATGGTGACGGCCCAGAAGAGCACGCCATAGATCTTCTCGCCATACTTCTCGGCGAAGCGGAAGAGTTTCACATTGAAGTTCTCGCTGTCGAGGGCGTGCCACGTGAGGTTCTGGGTAACGGTCTTCACCTGCGGACCTTGCGGCATTTGCTGGGCGCCGCGGCCGAAGCCTGCGGGAGCCTGCTCCTGTTTGAAGGTGGCCTTGACCTTCTGGCCGTTCTTCGGCACGATGGTCTGCTGGCCCTTGAAGTATTCGCGGTTGAAGTGCTCGCGCAGGTAAGAGTCGGTGAAGACGGTATTGCCGCTATTGGGTTTGTCGATAGGCTCTAAGAGCAGCCAACGGCGGATGAATCCCTCGTCGTCGGGCTGTGCCGCCGGTGTGGTGACGGCAGAGAAGTACTTCGGACGGTTCTTGAAGCGGACATAGTCGACGCTGAGTGCGCCGGTGCCCTCGTTGGTAATCACGAGGTCGGTCACACCACTGGGCACATAGTCGAGCGTGGCGGTCTGCGTGAGCCACTGGTTGCGCTGGTCGCGGCGGAA
>CAMJJD010000117.1 GCA_946406015.1 uncultured Bacteroidales bacterium
AATCAACGAGGCCGACGGCGAGATTATCCTCTTCATCGACGAGATACACACCCTCGTGGGAGCGGGTGGGGGAGAGGGCGCTATGGACGCCGCCAACATCCTGAAGCCCGCACTGGCAAGAGGCGAGCTGCGGGCCATCGGCGCCACCACGCTGGCCGAGTACCAGAAGTACTTCGAGAAGGACAAGGCTCTGGAGCGTAGGTTCCAGAGCGTGCTCATCGACGAGCCGTCGGTGCCGGACACCATCAGCATCCTGCGTGGATTGAAGGAGCGCTACGAGGTGCACCACCGTGTGCGTATCAAGGACGAGGCCATCATCGCCGCCGCCGAGCTCTCGCACCGCTACATCAGCGACCGTTTCCTGCCGGACAAGGCCATCGACCTTATCGACGAGGCTGCCGCCAAGTTGCGGTTGGAGATCGACTCGGTGCCTGAGGAACTGGATGAGATTGAGCGCCGTATCCGTCAGTTGGAGATTGAGCGCGAAGCCATCAAGCGCGAAAACGACCAGGACAAGATTGCCCAGATAGACAAGGAATTGGGCTCCCTGCGCGAGGAGCGCGACCAGATGAAGGCCCGTTGGCAGAACGAGAAGAGCGTCGTCGAGGAGATACAGGCCGAGGTGAAAAACATTGAGAGCTACAAGTTCGACGCCGAGCAGGCCGAGCGTGCCGGCGACTATGCCAAGGTGGCCGAATTGCGCTACGGCCGTATCCGCGAGGCCGAGAAGAAGGTTTCCGACCTCAAGGAGCAGCTCAAGCAGATGCAGGCCGACAACGCAATGATCAACGAAGAGGTCGACTCGGAGCAGATTGCCGAGGTGGTCTCGAAGTGGACCGGCATCCCGGTGACGCGGATGCTGCAGAGCGAGCGTGAGCGGCTGCTGCACCTGGAGGAGGAGCTGCACAAACGTGTGGTGGGTCAGGACGAAGCCATCAGCGTGATAGCCAACGCCGTGCGCCGTTCGCGTGCAGGTCTCTCGGACGGCAAACGTCCTATAGGCAGCTTCATCTTCCTCGGCACCACAGGTGTCGGCAAGACCGAGCTGGCAAAGGCGCTGGCCGAGGTGCTCTTCGACGACGAGAACATGATGGTGCGTATCGACATGAGTGAGTACCAGGAGCGCCACTCGGTCAGTAGGCTCATCGGTGCACCTCCGGGGTATGTGGGCTACGACGAGAGTGGCCAGCTGACCGAGGCGGTGCGCAGGAAACCCTACTCGATTGTGCTGTTCGACGAGATTGAGAAGGCGCATCCCGACGTGTTCAACATCCTGCTGCAGGTGCTCGAAGACGGCCGCCTCACCGACAACAAGGGGCGCACGTGCGATTTCAAGAACACCATCATCATCATGACTTCGAACATGGGCAGCGACATCATACGCGAGAAGCTGGAGAACGGAGTGCCCTCGCAGTATGAGCTGGACGAGACGAAGCAGGCCGTGATGGAGCTGCTGAAGCAGCGGATACGTCCCGAGTTCCTGAACCGTATCGACGAGATCGTCATGTTCCAGCCGCTGACGCAGAACCAAATCAAGGACATAGTGCGCATTCAGTTGCGCACGGTGGCCAAGATGCTGGAGCAGAACGAGATAACCATCTCGGCGACCGACGAGGCGGTTAGCCGTCTGGCCGCAGTGGGCTACGACCCCGCCATGGGTGCCCGCCCGGTGAAGAGGGTCATCCAGCGCGAGATACTGAACGAGATGAGCCGTCAGCTGCTGGAGGGCAAGATACACAGCAACGAGACCATCATCATCGACGTCATCGACGGCCAGTTCGTCTTCTACAATCCGAAGGACAAGCAATAATTTGTCCGGTTACCAAAAAGTGCGTATATTTGCAAAAGCGAATGTACGCACTTTTTGTTTATATACAACTCATTGACAGATGAAAAGAGGTTTTGGAAGCGACAACCATTCGGGCATCAGCCCCGAGGTGCTGGAGGCTATCGCAATGGCCAACAGCGAGCATGCGCTGGCTTACGGCGACGACGAATACACGCAGCGTCTGGAGGCGCTCATCAAGGCGACCTTCGGCGAGGGGGCGAGGATATACCTGGTCTTCAACGGCACGGGAGCCAACGTGCTGTGCATCGACGCGATGTGCCGGAGCCATGAGGCGGTGGTGTGTGCCGAGACGGCGCATATCAACGTGGACGAGTGCGGTGCGCCGCAGAGGGTGGTGGGCTGCCGCCTGCTGACGGTCGATACCGCGTCCTCGCGGGGAGGATTAAATGCCGGCAAGCTTACCCCTGCGTTGGTGAAGAGCCGTCTGCACGGCTTCGGATTCGAGCACCACTCGCAGCCCAAGGCCATCAGCATCAGCCAACCCACCGAATTGGGTACCCTTTATACTTTGGAGGAGATAAAAGCCTTGGCCGACTTGGCACATAGTTATGATATGTACTTGCATGTCGATGGCGCCCGCTTGGCCAATGCAGCCGTGGCCCTTGGATGCACGTTCAAGGAGATGACCACCGACCTCGGTGTCGATGCGTTGAGTTTTGGCGGTACGAAGAACGGTCTTTTGATGGGCGAGAGCTGTGTGCTGCTCAATCCGGCATTGGATAATGACATCCTGTACCGCCGCAAGCAGATGACCCAGCTGGGTAGCAAGATGCGCTTCATGGCTGCACAGATGGAGTGCTACCTAACCACGGATCTTTGGCGCCGCAACGCCGAGCACAGCAACCAGATGGCTCAGTTGTTGAGGCAGGAGGTGGAGAAGGTCGAGGGGGTAAAGATAATGTACCCAGTGCAGGTGAACAGTGTATTCGCCCAGCTTCCGCGCGAGGTCTGGAAACGGTTGCAGGGATGTTACTTTTTCTATGACTGGGACGAGGACGCCGATGTGGTGCGCTGGATGTGCTCGTTCGACACCACAGAGGAGGATATTCACTCGTTTGTCAATGATTTAAAAGAAGAACTATGCAGAAAGTAAGACTGGGACGCAGCGGCCTTGTGGTGCCGCGCAACGG
>CAMJJD010000118.1 GCA_946406015.1 uncultured Bacteroidales bacterium
GCCAGAACGGGGTCGGCCGAAGCCTCGGCATCGCGCAGCTCGGGCACGGCCCTGATGGCGTTAGGCAGATTCATCTTCATGCCATCGGGCAGACGGTCGGGGATGGCCTTGCACAGGCGGTTCGACTCTGCCAACGGCAGCTTTTCCACGCGGGCCACGTCCTTGATGCTGTTCTTCGTGGCCATCGAGGCGTAAGTGATGATATGTGCACAGTTCTCATGGCCGTACTTGTCCTCCACCCACTTCAGCACACGGCCGCGGCCGTCATCGTCGAAGTCGGTATCAATATCGGGCAGCGATATGCGGTCGGGGTTCAAGAAACGCTCGAACAGCAGGTCATACTTCAGCGGGTCGATCTTCGTGATGCCCAGACAATAGGCCACCACCGAGCCGGCTGCTGAGCCACGCCCGGGTCCCACCATCACGTCGAGCTCGTCGCGGGCGGAGTTGATAAAGTCCTGCACGATGAGGAAGTAGCCCGGGAAGCCCATCGTCTTCATAATATGCAGTTCGAAGCGCACGCGGTCATCCACCTCCTTCGACAGCTGCTCGCCGTAGCGGCGGTGGGCCCCTTCATACGCCAGCTTCGCCAGATAGTCGGCCTCGAACTTGATGCGGTAGAGCTTGTCGTAGCCGCCGAGCTTCTTAATCTTCTTCTCGCCTTCCTCACGCGGTAGCGGGTTCTCGCCGTTCTCATCGCTGGTAAATTCGCGGAACAGGTCGTCCTCGGTAAACTTCTGCCGCCATTGGTCCTCGGTTCCGAACTCCTCGGGAATGGGAAAGAACGGCATGATGGGGTCGTGGTCGAGCGAGTAGATTTCCACCTTATTTAATATATCCAGGGTGTTCGACAGCGCCTCGGGCACGTCGCTGAACACTTCGTTCATCTCCTCGCGCGTCTTGAACCACTCCTGCTTCGAGTAGAGCATGCGCGTGGGGTCGTCCAGATCTTTGCCCGTCGACAGGCAGAGCAGGTGGTCGTGGGCCTCGGCGTTCTCCTCGTCGACGAAGTGGACGTCGTTCGTGCAGACGAGCTTGATGCCGTACTCACGGGCCAGTTCAATGAGCACCTTGTTGGCCTGCTGCTGCAGGGGGAACGTCTCGCGGTTAGCCCGCTGGGCGGGATTCTTCACCTCGTGGCGCTGCAGCTCCAGATAGTAGTCGTCGCCAAACAGGTTGTGATACCACTCCACAGCCTCGCGGGCTCCGGCTATGTCGCCCTTCAGGATTTTGGCAGGCACCTCGCCGGCAATGCAGGCCGAGCAGACAATCAGCCCCTCATGGTAGCGCTCCAGATCGGCACGGTCGGTACGCGGTCGCATATAGTAACCGTCAGTCCAAGAGTTACTGACCAACTTGATCAGGTTCTTGTAGCCCTGGTAGTTCTTGGCCAGCACAATGAGGTGGTAGCCGCTCATGTTCTCCTTGCCCTCGTGAACCTCCTTGGCACCATGACGAGCCACGTACATCTCGCAGCCAAAGATAGGCTTGAACGGCTCAAGCCCCTCCTTCTTGCGTTTCTTATTGACGTCGATGCAGTAGTCGTGAAACTCTTTGATGCCAAACATGTCGCCGTGGTCGGTCACAGCCATGCCTCTCATGCCGTTGCCGATGGCCTTGTCTACAAGCTTCGAAATCTTCGACTGTCCGTCGAGTATAGAGTAATAGGTATGTACGTGCAGGTGAATGAAGTCTTCCATGTGTGCAAAGTTACGCCTTTTCCGCCAAACCGCCAAAGAAAGCGCGTTAAATAATATTAGCGCGGCAGAAGCTGGACTAAACGCAACCCTGACACCTTTGAGAAGTCAGTCTATCCACCCGTCCTTATTGGGCTTCTCGTGACTACCGGGAATGAGTTCTTCCTTGTGGTCCTTGATGCGGATGATGTGTTTCCAGCAAGGGGGGCTATATCGTCGGCCTCGTCGCCGTTGCCGCTGCAGGCCGCCATCAGGAAGCGGCGCAGGCCGGACAGCTCTTTGCGGACGAGTCGGGTGAATGTTTCTCGGTTCATGCTACGGTTTTAAAATTTCTTTCTGGTAAATAAACGTTTGAACCGGGCAAAAGGTAGTAGAAAGCAACAAAAAAACTATTAACTGATGCGTAGCCTATATTGTGTGCACGTCGTCGACGGGACGGTCGTTGTCGCCAGTGCCGTCATTCTTGTCACGCTTTATCTGCGCCAACATCTTGGTCCTTGCGTACTTGTGCATTTTAATGCAGAAGTAGATGAGAATGATGAAGCTCACACCACCGATATAACGGTTGACGCTCCCGCTGAGGGCGATGGCGTCGTAGATGCCGTGGGCCAGTACAGGAACCACAAGAATGCACGCCGCCGTACGGGGCGAACGGTCGGTAAAGTGGTAGACGGAGTAATAGTAGCCCATGAGGATAGCAAAGGCATAATGACCGGGAACAGCCAATAGGGCACGCATGACGGCTACCGACAGCCACGCCTCATTGCTGAAGACATACACTATATTCTCAACGGCTGCAAACCCCAGTCCGACACAAACCGCATAGACAATGCCGTCGAAGTGCTCGTCGAAATAAGGGTTGTGGCGAAGAATCAGCCAGAGAGCAAGCAACTTGAAACCCTCTTCAGGAATGGCGGCGACGAAAAAGGCCTGAAAGGTCGTTCCAATAAGCGTCGTCGGCTGCCCTCCGAAGAACGCGCCCATGATTGCACCCTCTAACAGAGCGACAGGGAAACAAATGGCCATGCCGTAGAGAATGGCCTTTACAAGCCAGTTAGTGGGTTCCGGCTGTGGGTCCTGCTTCAGGATGTAAAGCCACAGCAAGGCTGCCGGTAACAGGGCTGCGGCAAGGAGGATTAGCATGTCTGTTTTTCTTTTAACAAGAATAAAAACGGGAGCCGTAAGGTTCCCGCATAAGTGATGTTTCAAAGTCCTCGTGATCCGCTTGGGGTTCGAACCCAAGACACCCGCCTTAAAAGGGCGGTGCTCTA
>CAMJJD010000119.1 GCA_946406015.1 uncultured Bacteroidales bacterium
CGACTCAGCAGCGACTGACTGATACTGGTGATGGGAGCTGTGGCGTTCATCATCTCGTGAGTCAGCACGCGTGTGAGCCGTTCCCACGACTCCACCTCGCTCTGGTTCACCTGCTGGCGGATAATCCCGCCCAGCTGGTTCAGTGTCTCCTGCATGGCCCGCTCACCAAAGAACATGCCGTCAGTAGGCATTCGGAAGGTGAAGTCACGGTTGCGGATAGCCTCCTGCATCAGGTAGGCACGCAGGCGCAGCTTCCGCTGATGACGGACAAACCACACCACGAAAGCCACAATGGCTACACCTATTATTATATATAGCCACATCATAAGCGTTTCATCTTGTTGTAGAGCGTCTGGCGGGTGATGCCTAACAGTTCGGCAGCCTGTGTGAGGTTGCCGTGACAGTGGTCGATGGTACGGCGTATGTGCTCGCGCTCCATCTCGTCGAGGCTGACGATTTCGCTCTGCATGTCGAGCACGTCCTTCAGCTTATGCACCAGTTCGTCGTTGTCCCAGGGCTTGGTGATGAAGTCGGCGGCACCGTTCTTCAGTCCCTTCACGGCCAGGTTCACATCGGCGTATGCAGTCAATAATACGACAGGCGTCTGCGGGTGCTGCTTGCGGATGGCGCGAAGCCAGAAGAGTCCCTCGTTGCCGTTGTTCACGCCGAGGGTGAAGTTCATGTCGAGCAGCACGATGTCGATGGGCTGCTGCGCCATCAGTTTCAGTATGTCGTCAGGCTGGGTTGTGGTCAGCACCTGCTCGAAAGTGCCATCGAGCAAATAGCGCATCGCCGTGAGAATCGATGCGTTGTCGTCTACTATCAGAATCGTTCCGTACTTGTTCATGCTGCAAAGGTAATCATTTTCCGTCAAGAAATCATACAGTGAGGTGTCTAATTTTTAGACGTTCTGCACTCCGACGGCCCGAAAAGCTTGCATAGAGAGGAAGAAACCCTTAACTTTGCATCAACAAAACAGGGAAAAGCGTATGAAACAAGCATTGATTATCCTTCTTGCCCTTGCCGCAAGGCAGACCACCGCCCAAAACGCGTGGACCGTGCAGCAATGTATGCAGTATGCCGTAGAGCACAACCACGAAGTGAAGCAGGCCGAACTGCAGCTCGACAACTACAGGGTGCAGAAGACGAAAGCTGTAGGCAGTTTCCTGCCTTATGTGGATGCCGGCATAGGCGCACAGTATAACTTCGGCCGGGCCATAGACCCCGAGACCAACGGCTATACCGACGTGAGCACCTTTTACAACGGCTACCAGCTGCAGGCGTCGCTGCCCGTGTTCGACGGATTCAGTCGTCTGCATGCCCTGAAGGCCGCCAAGGCCGGCGAACTGATGGGGCGGGCAAGCCTCCGACAGCAGCAGGACCTGACGGCGCTCGACGTGCTGCAGGCCTATACCAACGTGGCCTATTACGAAGGGCTGGTCAGCATGGCTGGCGAGAAGGTACAGGAGACGACGCTGCTGCTCAAGCAGACGCGCCTGCTTGAGGAGGTGGGGCGCAAGAGTGCTGCCGACGTGGCGCAGGTGGAGTCGCAGCAGGCTGAGGCCGACTATGAGCTGACGCGCCAGCAGAATCTCCATGCTTCGGCCTTGCTCGAGCTGAAGAAGGCGATGGGCTTTCCGATAAGCGACAGTCTTGCCACCACAAGCTTCACCCCCGCCCCCTCTCCCGAAAAGAAGGGCGTTGGCTGTATTGCTGAGGCTGTCGCCCGCTATCAGATGGAAGCCGCTAAACACGAGTGGCGCCAGGCTCGTGCTTCACTTTTCCCCACTCTCTCGTTGAGTGCGGGCCTGAGCACCACTTATTTCCGGACCTTACATTCTGAGACGGCGGCATCGTTCAACAACCAGTTCAAGAACAACATGGGTGAGTACATCGGGGCCACGTTGAGCATCCCGCTCTTCAACCGCCTTCAGACCGTCACCAATATCCGCAAGGCCAAGAACAACTATAAGATTGCCCACGAGGCATACCAGCAGAAGCTGCTCGAACTGGAAAAGCTGAGCCGCGAGGCTTGGCAGGACTGGCAGGGCTACCTGAAGCAGACAGCCCAGATGGAGAAGAAGGTAGAGGCCGACTCGCTGGCTTACCAGCTGACGCGGCGCCAGTTTGAGGAGGGACTCTCGACGGCCATCGACCTGCACACCACCGGCTCGCAACTGCTGAAGTCGAAGGCCACGCTGCTGCAATGCCGGCTGATGGCGATGGTAAAGGAACAATTAGTGAGATACTATAACGGAGAACAGATATGGACAGAGTAATCGAAAAGACAAGGACACAGCGGCTGATGAAGTATTGGCCGTATATGGGTGTTGGGTGTTTGGTGCTGGCAGTTGCTGGCTGGCTGATATTCGGCAACCACGCCTCTACGCTCAAAGTCAGCCGCGACGAGCTGACCATCAGCGACGTGCAGCGCGCTGAGTTTAAGGACTATGTGCGCACCAACGGGCAGGTGCTGCCCATTCAGGTGGTGCAGATCTCGCCCGAGGAGGGCGGCATCGTGATGGAGAAGGTGGTCGAGGAGGGCACGATGGTGAAGAAGGGCGATGTCATCGTCCGCCTGTCGAACAGCAACCTCGACCTCCAGATTCTGAATGCTGAGGCTGAACTGGCCGAGAAGCAGAACCTGCTGCGCAACACGCAGGTGGCCATGCAGCAGGACCGCCTGAACAACCAGACGGAGCAGGCCCAGCTGGATATGGACACCCAGCGCCGACAGCGCACCTTCGAGCAGAACAAGCGGCTCTACAGCGAGAAGCTCATCAGTCGCGAAGACTACCTGCAGTCGCAGGAGGACTACCAGCTCGCAGCCAAGAAACGTTCGCTGATTACGAAGCGCCTGAAGCAGGACTCGCTCTATCGCACCGTTCAGATGGACCAGATGGAGGACAACCTGCAGGCGATGCGCCGCAACGTGGTGCTGGTGCGCCAGCGCAAGGATAAGCT
>CAMJJD010000120.1 GCA_946406015.1 uncultured Bacteroidales bacterium
CGCAACCGCTACTATGGCGGCGACAGCGCCAGCAAGCGCTACAAGCGCCGTCCGCACATCTATCTGTTCCGTCCCGACGATCTCGACAACGACGACGTCATCTCTGCCGTCGAACAGACACCCACCTACAAGCGTACACGCGAGATACTGGACAGCATCTACTCGCAGGCCAGCGGCGACGTCGCCCGTCCCGACACCCCCGATGCACCCTCTCCAGAGCCCATCCAGGGAACCATCAAGTTCTCGTAATAGGGGTGTGTACAGACAGAGGACTCCAATCATAAGGACTTGCCATCGACTTGGCAGGTCTTTTTTTTACGAAAAAAAGTTAAGTGGAAATTTGTACTTCGACTATTTTTTTGTATCTTTGTATTCGTAATCAGAAAACCCGAAAAAGTGATATAGCTATGCCACGCAAGACAGACGGAATGTTTTTCGAACTACAGCCACGCCCAACAACGGACGAGAGTGGTAAACCGTTGCTCTATGTTCACCCGTTCTGTACCTTTTCCCTCTAATGCCTGTCTCCGTTTTCTTTAATGGCAATAATTTGAGAGGTTTGCTGAGATTGATTTAGAGCTATTTAGGCCTAGGTTGGGGAATTTGTGTATAAAATTTGGTGGTTTCGGGAGAAACCACTAATTTTGTATGGTGAAAAACGAAGAAATGATGAAGAACATAAGAAATATTATACCCTTTTGCCTTCTGGCGTTCTTGCCTGTCGGCTTGAGGGCGCAGGGCTTACCCACGGATGGTCCGCTGACGCTGAGGCCGATGTTGCAGCAGCTGGGCGAACGGTTATTACAGGGTAAGACGGGCAGCATTGTTGCCATCAACCCGCAGAATGGCGAGATATTGTGCCTGGCAACGAACACACCACATGGGGCTGATGTACGTCAGGCTATCGGCAAGCCTCAGGCACCGGGTTCGACATTCAAGACGGCGCAGGCGCTGACATTGTTGTCGGAGGGTATCGTGACGGTGGACACCAAGGTGGAGTGCAACAAGGGCTTTATTGACGGCAATATCCGTGTGGGCTGTCATCAGCACCGCTCACCGCTTGCACTGAAGGACGCCATCGCACAGTCGTGCAACTCGTGGTTTCTAGTGACTTTCGCCTCAATGATCAACGATGACTTCATGTATGGCTCGAAGGACGAGGCTATCACGACGTGGCGCTCGTACATGCAGTCCATGGGCTTGGGGGGACCGATGCACATCGACATGGAGGGTGAGCAGGGTGGACTACTGGCGGGGGCGGACTATCTGAACCGCCGCTACAAGGACGGCTGGGACGGCAAGACCATCTGGTGGGCCGGCATGGGGCAGGGTGATGTGACGCTGACACCTCTGCAGCTTTGCAATCTGGCTGTATCCATAGCCAACCGCGGGTGGTATTATGTGCCACACATCCATAAGGATACGAAGAACCCGCGCTATCTGACCCGTCGACAGACGAAGGTGGCTCGAGAGGCATATTCTATTGTGGTGGATGCCATGCGGATGGCTGTGGATCAAGGTACGGCGACAAGCATTAAGACGTCGTACCCCATCTGTGGCAAGACTGGAACTATTGAGAATCCCGGTGAGGACCATTCGGCGTTTATCGGTTTTGCTCCAATGGCGGAACCGAAGATAGCGGTCAGTGTCTATGTGGAGCATGGCGGCTTTGGTGCGGACCTGGCAGCGCCGATGGCGGGTCTGTTGATAGAGGCTTACCTGAAGGGACAACTTACCCCGGCTTCGGAGGCCAGGGCAAAGCGTATTGCTGCGAAAAAGATTAAGTGATTTATAGGTTCCCGTTTAGCGGGAATGCTCAGATTTCTTACGGTTGGCTCTCGCCCTCGACATATTCTTCGAGGAACATGTGCTCACCGTCGTAGACGGCATAGGTGAACTGGCTGATCCAGTCGCCCAGGATCATGAGGCGCGTAAAGCGAGCCAGCTTGATGTCGAGTTCGATGTGGCGATGGCCGAAGATGAAGTATTCGATGTTGGGGTGTTCCTGCAGATACTTCTTGGCAAAGAGCACCAGGTGCTCACGATCTTCACCCAGATAAACTGCGTCATCCTTTTCCTTGTGTTTGATATAGCTGTGACGGGCCCAGGCCAGCCCGAAACCGACGCCCCATCGTGGGTGCAGGCCTGAGAAGAGCCACTGGCAGAAACGGTTGTGGAAGATGGCTCGTATGACCTTGAACGAGGGGTTGGGGTCGCCCATGCCGTCGCCGTGGGCCAGGAAGAACTCATGGCCGTAGATTTCGGTGGTCTCTGGTTGCTTGTGCAGGATGACGCCGCACTCTTTTTCCAGATATTCGTAGGCCCAGATGTCGTGGTTGCCCGTGAAGTAGTGTACCTCAACTCCCATGTCGGTGAGTTCTGACACCTTGCCCAGGAAGCGTGTGAAACCTTTGGGTACTACATAGCGGTACTCGTACCAGAAGTCGAACATATCGCCTAGCAGATAGATGGCTGCAGCCTTGTCCTTGATGCTGTCGAGAAAACGTACCAGCCGGCGCTCCTGCATCCTTTGATGCGGAATGGCCAGCGAGCCTAAGTGAGCATCGGAAAGAAAATAGACGCTTTTCATAACTGAGAGGTATGATTAGTTTTTCTTCTTGAGAGTTTTAATGGATTTGACCAGTTCTTGTTTAGTCGAGGCCTAGTTCGACTCTTGCTTCTTCGGTCATCATAGACTGGTCCCAGGCGGGCTCGAAGACCAGATTGACATTAGCCGCTGTGATGCCTTCGACACTCTCTACCTTGGTACGTACATCTTCTAGGATGAAGTCTGCAGCAGGACAGTTGGGTGCCGTGAAGGTCATG
The DNA here is from genome assembly GCA_946406015.1 of uncultured Bacteroidales bacterium. Taxonomy (GTDB): domain Bacteria; phylum Bacteroidota; class Bacteroidia; order Bacteroidales; family P3; genus Colimorpha. Next base: position 2,827 of record CAMJJD010000120.1, read on the forward strand.
TCCATTTCCACACTTCCATCGTCCTGAACATCAATCTTATAGATCATGCCGAGGTCGTAGATGTTGACGGGTATCTCAGGGTCGTA
>CAMJJD010000121.1 GCA_946406015.1 uncultured Bacteroidales bacterium
TTAGTGCACAGCAGTGGCACTATGACTCAACGAAAGTGGAGAAACTCTCAGAGGTGGTGGTCAAAGGCGTGAGAGCGCAGAAGAACGCACCGTATGCCATCAGCAACCTGAAGAAGAAGGAACTGAACGATTTCTCGAAGACGGGCCGCGAACTACCCTTCCTTTTTGCGCAGACGCCGGGCGTTGTGGCCTGGAGCGAGAATGGCATGGGCACGGGAACGACCTATATGCGCATACGCGGTGCCGCCGACTCGCGCATCAACGTGACGCTCAACGGTGTACCCCTCAACTCGCCCGAGGACCAGTGCGTGTTCTGGGCCAATATGAACAGCTACGGCTCCCTGTTGGGCAGTGTTCAGATTCAGCGTGGTGTGGGTACGTCGACCAATGGTGATGGTGCCTTTGGCGGCACGGTGGCCCTGCAGATGGCCATTCCCCAGCAGACACCGGGTCTTGAACTCAGCGCCAGCTATGGCTCCTATAACACGTGGAATGCCGGCTTGAACTATTCCACAGGCTTGCTATGGAACCACCTCATCTTCGACGGTGCCTACCACGAGACCAACACCGACGGCTTTATCCACGGTACTGCCGGGCGTTCTGGCTCTTACTACGGTGGGCTGAGTTGGCTGGGCGACAACATTGTTGTCGCATACAAGAACATCGGTAACTTTGAGAAGACCGGCCAGGCTTGGAACGGCGTGACAGCCGGCGATAATGACCTGAGCCTAATGGACGGCACTTACGGCGCCCAGTCCGGCATCAAGACCTACAAGGACATGTATGAGCGCGGACTGGGTCGCTACAACTCGCTTTACGAGGCCCTGCGCTATGGTGACGACGGCAGTTTCGCCCGCGACGCCGATGGCAACTATCTGTACGACCGCTACACGATGAGCGACGGCGGCTACTGGCCGAAGACCACCGACAACTTCTGGCAGAACCACAACCTGCTGTCGCTGAGCTGGAAGTCGGGGAAGCACTGGACGGGAACAGCCACGGCCCACTACACCTACGGCTACGGCTACTACCGCGAGTTCCGACCCAACAACAAACTGTCGAAGTTCGGTCTCGTGATGGCCGATGGCGAGGGTAAGAACATCAAGCGTACCGACTTTGTGCGCAAGAAGGGCCTGTCGCAGAATACCTACGGTTTTCTGGGCAACCTGAACTACAGCGACGACCGTTGGGACGTCATCGGGGGCATGTCCTTGCAGGAGTTCGAGGGTAGCCACTTTGGCTATGTTACCTACGCTGCCAACCCTGTGGTGGCTCGTTTCATCGATATGTATGACAATCAGTACAAGTATTACGACAGCGACGCCCGCAAGCTCGACGGCAATGTTTTCCTGAAAGCAGCTTATCATCTGAGCGACCAGTGGGACGTCTTTGCCGACCTGCAGTACCGCCATGTCAGCTACGAAACCAACGGTATCAACGACAAGTTCTACGATGACGAGTCGGGCTACTACAACCAGCGCCTCGACATCGACAAGAAGTACGACTTCCTCAACCCGAAGGCCGGCTTCTCGTGGAGCCTCGGCGGTCACCGCGTCTACGGCTCTGTCGCCATGAGCCACCGCGAGCCCGAGCGCAACAACTTCACCGACAACGGCTCCTATCCGGCACCCAAGGCCGAGCAGCTGACGGACTACGAGGCGGGATACACCTTCAGCAACGACCTCTTTCGCGCAGGCGTGAACCTTTATTATATGGACTACAAGGACCAGTTCGTGCAGACAGGCGAGCTCTCCGACATCGGCGAGAACCTGACCACGAACATCAAGGACTCCTACCGCATGGGTATCGAGCTGCAGGCAGGTATCGACCCCACCTCGTGGCTCACCATCGAGGGCAACGCCGCCCTGAGCAAGAACAAGATCAAGGATTTCGACGAGGTGGTCGAGGACTGGGACAACGGCTCGCAGACCATCCACTACGACAACTCCACGCTGGCCTTCTCGCCTTCGGCCATCCTCAACGGCTTTGTCAACCTGCACTACCGTGGGGCACAGCTGACGTGGCACACCAACTTCGTCTCGCGCCAGTATCTTGACAACAGCGAGAACGCCGACCGCTCACTGCCCTGCTACTCGGTGTCGAACGCCTCGCTGAGCTACACCCTGAAGCCCAAAAAGGTGTTGAAGGAGGCCATCTTTGGCTTGAACTTCAACAACATCTTCAGTCGCCGCTATGCCGCCAGCGGCTGGGTCTACTCCGCCATCTGCGACAGCTACGGCCATTCCAACGACAATCGCTACTACCAGATAGGTTTCATCCCCATGTCGGGATTCACCATGATGGGCAATGTTACCTTACGCTTCTAAAAGATGACAGATTTCCTGACTGCCCATTGGCTCGACATCACGACCACCGTCCTCGGTCTGGCCTACATTCTCCTGGAGTACAAGGCCAGCCTGTGGATGTGGGCGGTCGGCTTTGCGATGCAGGCCCTCGGCATCGTGCTCTACTACCAGAAGGGACTCTATGCCGACTGCGGCATGGAGTTCTACTATCTGGCGATGACCATGTATGGGTGGTGGAGGTGGACTCGTCCCAAGACCAAGACCCACCCCCAACCCCTCCCTGTGAGGGAGGGGAGTGATTACTCTCAAGGCGAAAATACGGCAATGGATATTACTCACCTCCCTTTTAGGGAGGGGCTGGGGGTGGGTCTCTTGGCTCTCTTCCTGTGGGCCGCCATCTACTGGCTGCTCGTCACGTTCACCAACTCCAACGTGCCGTTGG
>CAMJJD010000122.1 GCA_946406015.1 uncultured Bacteroidales bacterium
GGCGACCTCTTCTACCTGAACTTCGACGCCGACTACGCCCACTTCTCCTTCTCCGACATGGTTGAGGCTTGGGGTATGTCCGCCGACGGCATGACGATGGAGCAAATCTCCGGCGTGGACTATGAGTACAGCTACGACGGCGCCACCCATACCGGCAGCCTCAACGGCACCATCGAGGACGAGAATGGTACCGAAGTGGCCACCAGCCTCACCTTCACCTACGACGACCTGACCGACGAAATCACCTTCATCATCCCGATGGCCTTCGAGGGCGACACCACCGAAATCGACGTGCCGATGGTCTTCCACCGCGCCATCTAATCATCACACAGAGGGTTAAGATTTTTAAATTAATAACGAGAAGGCGCCCGCCATACAGGTGGGCGTCTTTTTTTTGAAGGGGATGTAATTTTCACCCCCCTGTTTTACGTTATTATAGTGTGAAAGTTCAGGATTCGTTCAGCGAGTTGATGCTCCACTACCGAGGGTTGCTTTTCTCGGTCTGCCGCCGCTATAGCCGCGACGGGCTGACGATCGACGACCTACTGCAAGAGACGATGCTGGTGCTGTGGAAGCTGAAAGAGAAGCTGTTATCTATCAGTCCACCACCCAAACAGGCAGCTTGGATATGGCGTGTAGCACGCAGCACCTGCATCGACCTGCAGAGGCACACGCCCCCTCCCCAGCCACTGCCAGAGGACTACGACACACCAATAGGAGATACCACACTACACGACACATTGCACGAACTGATAGCCCAACTGCCCGAACCCGACCGCACCATCGTCACCCTCCACCTCGAAGGTTACGACTACAAAGAGATAGGTCGACGGGTGGAAATGACCAAGAACAACATAGGCGTCCGCCTGATGCGAATAAAAGAAAAACTGAGAGAACAATGGAACACAATATAACATTTGAAGAACTCTGGGAACAGGAGGAGCGGCAGGGCCTTCAACAACGGCTGCGGCAGGACTACCCTGTTTGGCAACGCCGTCGCCGCACGCGCCGCACCGCGATTTGCTCCACATTGGTGCTTGTAGTGGTGCTCTCACCACTCACCTTCCACCTTTCAACTCCCGAGGGCTACGACGCAGTCTGCTGCAACCGCAGTGGCATAGCCGACGCGCACTGGGCTGACGTAGCGTCCAACATACTGGCAACATCCACATTATGAAACGCTTATCATACATATTAATACCACTGATGTTGCTCGTGGGATGTAACCGCGAGGAAGCAACGGCTCCGCTGTACCAGCAGTATGCCGCCCACAAGAACCTGACGGTGGCCCAAGTCTTCGGCTTCCATCTGTGCGACACGGTGAAGACCGACGTGGTCATCCTCGTAGCTGACGACAGTGCAGCCTGGCAAGGTCTGAAAGAGGAGTTCGACATCCGCACCTCGGAGGGCGTCACCTCTTGGATGGGCGACATCGACCACCCGGAGCAGCGCGTGAAGCGCGACATACGTCCAGCCTGGCGCGCCATGGCGGTGCATGAGGAGATGACCATCGCCTTTTACCACATCGAGGACGACATCCATTACGAAGCCCTGCTGGACTACCAGATGAATGAATTAACAACTAATTAAAATAACATGAAACAGTTATTTAAGCTCACACCCCTGCTGGCCGCCGTGCTGATGCTTGCGGCCTGCACCCCCGAACCCGTCGAGGTCGAACGCGACATCGTCTACACCGTCGACCAAACCACCACTACCGTGCATCTGAGAACCGATGCCGAGTTCGACGCACTGCTGGAGCAGTTCTGCGACTATGTCGAAGATGGCAGCACGGTGACTTTCTACAATGCCAACCGCACCACGGGAAGCACTAATGATTCGACACATTTCAGCACTACCAGCCGCACAGAGATGAAGCAATGGATGCGACAGATGGAGGACGCCGGCAAGACCGTCACGGTGACCTACGACACTGCCTCCGGCACCTATAATGGCATGGCCTACGCCACCGCGCCACAGCCGCAGAACAACAACTGGGTAGACCTCGGCCTGCCGAGCGGCCTGTTGTGGGCCAAGTGCAACGTGGGAGCAACTGCGCCCGAGGACTATGGCGACTTCTTTGCTTGGGGAGAGACACAGCCCAAGAACGAATACACATGGCATAATTACCGTCATGGTATCGGTTACAACCATTTGAGCAAATACTGCAACAATTCCATCTTCGGCCACGACGGTTTCACCGACACATTGACCACGCTGGAACCTTGCGATGACGCTGCAACAGCAAATATGGAGAATGCCCGCACCCCAACAGAGAGCGAATGGAATGAACTTATAAATAATTGCACCGGCGAATGGACCTCTCTTAACGGTGTGAATGGCTACCGGTTCACTGGCTCAAATGGCAATAGTATATTCCTGCCTGCAGCCGGTGGCAACGAATGTACTCCAGGTGAATCCGGACATTACTGGTCGGCATCGATTTACCTCCATTGCCCATACGCTGCAAAAACCTTCATTTTCTACCATTTTGGCAACCCTACCGAAGAAGGATCGTATATTGGATTTAATGATAGAGCCAATGGCCTCTCTGTGCGCGCCGTACGTCCGAGAAACTAACATTAAAGATATGAAAACCACAGTCAAACTTTTCGCCCTGCTGGCCGCCGTGCTGATGCTTGCGGCCTGCAACCCCGAACCCGTCGAGGTTGAACGCGACATCGTCTACACCGTAAAGGAACAGACTACCACCGTCCACCTC
>CAMJJD010000123.1 GCA_946406015.1 uncultured Bacteroidales bacterium
ACGAGCCCTCGTTCCGCTATGTGCGCGACTATATCCAGAGTGCCGACCTGGCCATCGCCAACCTCGAGGTGACGCTGGCCGGCCCGCCCTACACGGGCTACCCTCAGTTCTCGTCGCCCGCCGCCCTGGCCGCTGCCGCCAGCGCCGCCGGGTTCGACGTGCTCACCACCGCCAACAACCACTGCATGGACCGCGGCCCTGCAGGGCTGCGCCGCACCCTCGACTCGCTTGACGCCCTCGGCATACCCCATCTCGGCACCTACCGCGACAGCGCCAGCCGCAAGGCGGAGCACCCCCTGATGCTCGACCGGTGCGGCATCCGGTTGGCCCTGCTCTGCTACACCTATGGCACCAACGGCATCGAGGTGCACCCGCCGCAGGTGGTCAATATGATTGACACCGTCGTGATGCTGCGCGACCTGCAGGAGGCTCACCGCCGTGGTGCCGACTATGTCGTTACCCTCATCCACTGGGGCATTGAATACCAGACCTCCGCCAATGCCGAGCAACGGCAGACGGCCCGCTGGCTGCTGGAACACGGCTGCGACGCCGTCATCGGCGGACATCCCCATGTAGTGCAGGATTTCACCTATGACGCCATCCCCGGCAATGCCCGTTTTCCCGAGCCGGTGGTATACTCGATGGGCAACTACGTCAGCAACCAGCGCGACGTGAACTGCGATGGGGGCATCATGGTCGAACTCAACCTGGAGAAGCGTGGCGGCCGTATTGTCGCGCAGCGCATGCAGTACCTGCCGTACTGGGTGCACCGAGGCACGGTCGACTCGGTGTATCAGTACTATGTGGTTCCTTCGACCGACGCTGTCGAGCATCCCGACCGCTACCAGATTGAGCCCGAGATGCTTCCGGCCTTGCGCCGCTTCAGCGACAACACGCGAGCCCGTCTGGCTACGGAGCCCCTTATCCCCGAATATCGTTTCTACGAGGATATGGAGATAATCAGGTGAGGCTTTATCTCTGTCATTCTCATTATATTTCTTTTACCGTTCTTCTCACGTTCTTCTCGGATTTGAGAAGAACGTGAGAAGAACGGCAGTTAATTGACTGAAAATTAGCTTGACAAAAGATTAATTTTGTAAAAACGAAATAGTTTTATATATTTGCAGTATCGTCATTTGGAGAGTGTGGTTCTGCAAGTGACTGATTGATAATTGATAATGAATAATTAAAAATGCAACGATATGGCAAAGATTGACAAACTGCTTGCGAAGCAGGGTTACAATTGGAAATTCAGCACGGTGGGTGGAGTCACCCGTGTGAACATTGAGACGGGCGAGGACATCGCCCATTTGGACGAACTGGACAAGAAGCTCTGGACGGTGCTGAGCTGCCCGGTGAAAGGCTTGGAGTTCGACGAGCGTACGTTGACCTTGATGGACACGGACAAGGACGGCAAGCTGCGTGTGCACGAAGTGCAAGCTGCCGCCGAGTGGCTCAAGCATGTGCTTGTCGACATGAACTATCTGATAGAGAAGTCCGACACGGTGGAGTTCTGTGAAATCAGCGACACCACCGACGAGGGCAAAGAGGTGCTTGCCGCCGCCCGCCTCATCCTTGGCAAACTGGGGCTCGAAAAGGAGTCGATATCCCTGAAGGATGTGCAGGACTATATGGCCGTATATGAGGAGAAATGCAAATCGGAGTATAAGGCGGCTGACGCGGAGCCTTACGAGCCGCCCTACGGCGACGGCAGCGATGCCGCCGAGGCGGCGGTGAACGCCGTGCGGGCCAAGGTGGCCGACTGGTACATGCGTTGCCGTCTGGTGCAGTTCGACGAAGATGCCGCTCCGGTGCTCGACGTGCAGGTGGACAAGATTGCCGCCATCAGCGGGAACGACTTGGCTGCCAGCACGGAAGAGATAGGCACCTATCCCTTGGCGCGGCCGCGCAAGGATGGGCGCCTGTCGCTGTCCGAGGGCATCAACCCTGCCTGGCAGGCAGCCATCAGTGCCTTGGTGGCTGCTGTGCCCGAGTTGCAGGGCGAGAAGACGATGAATGAGGACGAATGGAATGCTGTGGTGGCCAAGGTCGACGCCTACACCGCCTGGAAGGCTGCCGGCGAGACCGCCATGAACGAGGCCGTCGCCGCCCAGCTGGCCGAACATGCCGCCGCCATCGAACCTGTGGAGCGTCTGGTGCGCTATTGTCGCGACTACATGACGTTGCTGCACAACTATGTTGTCTTTAAAGACTTCTACCGCCGCGACGACAAGTCGCTCGCCGTCTTCCAGGCCGGTAAACTATATATCGACCAGCGCTGCTGCGACCTTTGTGTGCGCGTGAGCGACATGGGTAAGAGCACCGCCACCGCCGGCAAGAGTGGCATGTATCTCTTGTATTGCCATTGTGTGGCCAAGAGCGGCGGAGCCCAGATGGATATCGTGGCCGCCCTGACCGACGGCGAGATTGGCGGCCTGCACGAAGGCAAGAACGCCATCTTCTACGACCGTGCCGGAAACGACTACGACGCCACCATCACCAAGATAGTGGACAACCCCATCTCGGTGCGCCAGGCCTTCTGGAGCCCCTACCGCAAGTTCGGCAACTGGGTGACGGACAAAATCA
>CAMJJD010000124.1 GCA_946406015.1 uncultured Bacteroidales bacterium
CAGGCCTTCTGGAGCCCCTACCGCAAGTTCGGCAACTGGGTGACGGACAAAATCACCAAGAGCGCCTCCGAGAAGGAGAGCAAGCAGTTTGACGAGATGACCGCCAAGGCCGACACCGCCAGCACCAACCTCACGGCCAAGCCCGCCGCCGGCGCCGCTCCCGCCGCCGAGAAGAAGGCTCCGTTCGACATAGCCAAGTTTGCCGGTATCTTCGCCGCCATCGGCTTGGCCTTCGGCGCCATCGGTGCCGCACTGGGCATGCTGGGCGGTTTTGTCACCGCCAAGTGGTACAACGTGATACTGCTGGTGGCCGCTGTGGTCATCCTCATCAGCGGTCCGTCGATGCTGCTGGCGTGGCTCAAGCTCCGCAAGCGTAACCTGGGCCCTGTGCTCAACGCCAACGGATGGGCCATCAACAGCGACGTGAAGGTGAACACCACCTTCGGCAAGACGCTGACGTCGATGGCCAAATACCCCAAGGTGGTGGCCGCCGACCCGTTTGCCGACAAGAAGACGCCCCTCTGGCGCCGCATCCTCTGCTGGGTGCTGGTGCTGGCGATTGTCTTCTTGGTCGTCTTCAAGCTGACGCAGCACCGCTGGGTGTGGGAGCCCAAGCCGGTCGAGCAGCCTGTCGCCGAGGCCGTCGAGGAACCCGCCCCAGTGGTCGAGGAGGCCCCTGTTGTGGCTGAGGCTCCTGTAGAAGAATCTGTCGCAGAATGAATGTAATATGTAGGGACATGGCGTGCCATGTCCGCAAGCATCGAACCAGCCTGCTGCGGACACGGCACGCCGTGTCCCTACTATTGATGCTTATGCCATTGTCTGTCCAATCACAGGATAGTGCGTTGTTCACCGCCGCTTGGTGGAACGTGGAGAACCTCTTCGACACCCGCGACGACCCGCATACCAACGACGACGAATTCACTCCGAGGGGCGAGCTGCATTGGACCCAGCGCAAGCTGTGGGCCAAACTGGAGGGCATCCACAAGACGCTCACGATGATGGAGCTGCCCGACGTGGTGGGGCTGGCCGAGGTGGAGAACAAGTATGTGCTGCGCAGCCTTTGCCAAGGGACGCCCTTGGCGCAGGTGCCCTACCGCTACGTGCACTATGACTCGCCCGACCGGCGGGGAATCGATGTGGCGCTCATCTACCGTAGCGACCGTTTCACCGTCACCGCCAGCCGGCCGGTGCATGTGTCTGACAGCGCCGAGGACTTCTTCACGCGCGACATTCTGGTGGTCGAAGGCGTCACCGCTACGGGCGACAGCGTATGTCTGGTGCTCAACCATTGGCCGTCAAAGCGTGGCGGCGACGAAGCTGAAGCGCACAGGTTGGAGATAGCACGCACCTTGAGGCGGCTGATGAACGAACTGCACGCACAGCATCCTGACGCCGCAGTTGTCGCCATGGGCGACATGAACTCCACTGTCGCCGAGGCGGCCATAGCCGACGGCATGGGTTTCGGAGCCGACACGGTGAATCCCGAGGGCATACGCCTGTTGACCCAACGCCTGCCGCGCGACTGGGGAAGCCACAAGTTCCAGGGGCTGTGGGATTATATCGACCATGTGTTTCTGCTGGCCGGCGAAGGATGGGAGGTGAAGAAACTGAAACTGCTGAAGTACGACCACCTGCTCACCGAGGAGGGCAACGGAAGCGGCCTGCGTCCTAAGCGAACCAACCGAGGCCAGTTCTATGAGGGTGGCCTCAGCGACCACCTGCCGCTGCTGCTCCGTTTAAAACACAATCCTCTTGCGGCAGAAAAGACAAGGAGCCCGTTGCCGTTTGATGGATTTAAGGGGAGATTATGAGTGATTAGAAGTAAAGGATTATAATTAAAAACTCTATAAATGAAAAGACTGATTGTTCTTTTGATGGCACTTCTCTGTGCCGGTCCGATGGTAGCCCAGAATGTCCTCAATGACAAAGCCGACAATATCGTGGGCACCTACTCCGGCAAGCAGGGCGACGACCGCTTCCGGGCGAAGATTGTAAAACTTTCCGATGGCACTTATCGGGGTCAGGTGGTTTGGATGGAGCGTGACAAGGATGCCAAGGGCAACAAGATTCTCGACACGAAGAATCCGGACAAGAGCCTCCGCTCCAAGCCTGCCGACCAGGCGGTGCTCTTCTCGGGCTTGAAGTATGACCCCAAGAAGCGTTGCTGGAACGGCACCAAGATTTACGACCCGCAACGCGGCCTGAAGGCCTCCATGACGGCCGAGTTTACCGCCGACGGACACCTGCGCATCAAAGGCTCGGTGCTGGGCATCAGCGAGAGCGTGTATTGGAAAATTGAAAGTTGAAATTATTCTACCTACTACCTCGAAGCTCCCCGTTTTAATTTTCGGTTTTCACTTTTTTCACTATCTTTGCAGATTGTCTTTTGTATGATAATAACACAAAACTATGTATAGAACAAATACTTGCGGCGAGCTTCGCCTCGCCAATGTGGGACAGGAAGTGACCCTCGCCGGCTGGGTGCAGCGCTCGCGCGACCTCGGCGGCATGACTTTT